>JARVGL010000002.1 GCA_029762575.1 Thermoplasmatota archaeon
GAATATCTGGCAGGGATATCAACTGGGTGGTGCCAAGTTGGCCTTTTCCTGATATCTTAAGGGTGATGAACCCTGCGTTCTCTATCTCTTTAAGATAATGCCAGAACATGGTATGAGCTCGAGGTTTCTCATTGTTTTCTTCACAGACCATTGAATAAGTCTTCTCTGCGTCCCCTGTGAGAACATAGGCGGTGCCATCGATGTGTAATCGTTTTGCTATTGCATCGAGGGTGAGAAGATGATGGCGTTCTAGATTACGTAGTTTTGTCTCTGTGACCACGGAATAGGTATCTGCCTTTGCCGCTCGTACATATTCAGGGATCACCTCAGTGGTATGGTCCCTATCAGCAGCGACACCTGCTTTTGCTAAAAGCTCTATAGCAAATCGTGCATCGCCCCATTCCTCTGCAATATCTGCGATAAGATCGATGCTATCGAGCTGCACGGTATGTTGATGAAACGCTAGCTGCACCCGTTGACTTACGATATCATAGAGTTCATCTCGACTATATTTATCAAGTTTGATGACGTTGCTTCGTTTAAACGTGCTCAACGCAGAGATATCCAGCAATGATAGAACATCCCTTTGTGATATCAACAGAAGAGAGATGGGTATCTTCTCCTGAGATGTTTCATCAGAGAACCGTGTGAGATCATAGATAAGATCAGACCCGCTCTTTTTCAACAATGCATCGGCTTCATCAAGGACGACGAATAATTGGGCTTCCCGTCGTTTCAATTGTTTTCGTAATACTTCAAGCATCTCCTGAACTGAAAACCCTCTATCGGGAAATCGTGGGTCGAAATGATTCAAGATACCTAACAATACCATTGCATCTGTTGAACGTTTCCGACAGTTGATATGAACATATTCGATCATGACCCCTTTTTTCCGAGCCACCCGTACAAAATCATCACAGAATTTCTTAGCCATCACTGTTTTTCCAGTCCCCACTGGTCCTTTTATCACCGCATGCTGAGCGATACGAGAAAGCAGTGGTTTATAGAAATGGGTGAGCATACTGAGTTGATCGTTACGGTGGAGGATTTCTACGGGGACATAATCAAAGTCAAGTGCACCCATATCTTTTATTACAGTGGAAGAATTCAATTCATCCTCAATGATTGTTCCCATAAAGAGCATGTAATGCTCTCAGGTCATAAAACTTTATCTGAATGGAATAGTTACCATGAAGGGGGGGATAAATATTAATAGCGTTTTTATTCATATGACTGTCTCAGCATGGATGTTGATCTCGTTCAAAGACAAACGGTATGGTTCCTTCAAGACACGTTCCGTCGTTATTATCAAACAAGGCCAATTGATCTCCCCGATCGATTCAGCCGTAGGGAATATGCATTTGTTTTTTTTGGTGGTAAAGGGATGCTACGGCATCTATCTTTTCCAAAAAGACAACCATTTCATGATTTCGTCATGGATAGAGCACCGGCACATGCATATTATTCCACTGCATATTATCAACAACCAGATGCACCAACGATGCAGGAGAAAGGATGGATGGGTGCTGAGCTAATTTTCGATCTAGATGCTGACCACTTACCCAACGCAGAAACCATACCATATGAACAACAGTTACTCCTTGTTAAAAAAGAGTTCTACAAATTAGTGGATGATTTTTTGATCAAGGACTTTGGTTTCGAAGAACAGAATCTTGAACTCTATTTCAGTGGTGGGAGAGGATATCATTGTCATGTGAAAGACCCTCGTGTATTCCAACTTGATAGTGGGGAACGTCGAGAGATAGTTGATTATATTACTGGGAGGGATCTACGGGATACACTTGTTTTTCAGGATCAGACAACACAACGGAAGCAATATGGTTCACGAAGTTTTGCAGGTGGTAAGACCCTTCGGATGCCTTCGCCAACGGAACCAGGGTGGAAGGGGCGGATCAGTAGAGGTCTTATTGAGATCGTTGAGGAGATAACTACAAGTAAAGACCCTTTAGGAAAGCTGAGGGACTATGGGGTGGAAGA
This sequence comes from Thermoplasmatota archaeon, assembly GCA_029762575.1. Taxonomy (GTDB): domain Archaea; phylum Thermoplasmatota; class E2; order DHVEG-1; family DHVEG-1; genus EX4572-165. Next base: position 1,999 of record JARVGL010000002.1, read on the forward strand.
ACAAGCTGCAGAACGACTGCTTCATGATCTTTCTGAGGAGCGGATACAACGTATCAAGCAAGGGCAACTTGATCAATCAAAGACGATACGGAAATTCTTTTTAAATAACGCGTTACGGAAAACCGCTGTATCATTTGCATCGGGGGAGACCGATGAACCGGTGACCTGTGATGTGAAACGATTGATCCGATTACCCGGTTCACTTCATGGTAAGACGGGGTTGCTTGTGACAAAGGTGACCCTTGATACCTTACATGATTTCGATCCGCTCTCTGAAGCGGTGGTGTTCTCTGATGAACTTGTACCAGTTGAGATCAATAAAGAGATAAGCATCCGATTGAAAAAAGAGACATTTAATCTAAGTGTTGGTATCCATAAGATCCCGTTGTATGTTGCGGTGTTCTGTATTGGGCAGCGAAAAGGTGTTATCAGTGGGTAGAGTCATACGATGATGCACTAGTTTCATTTATAAATGGTGAATATTCAGGTTTTTTAAACGCTTTTAGGTATCAAGAATAAAATATCAAGTCAAATCATGATGTTTTGGGACGGAAGAGTAAAAAGAATCGGAGAAAGAATCTAGGTTTTACAAATCGATAACTGTTCTTATGTAGAAACATAATTATGGGGGATGATTACTGATATACGTATAAGGTTTGAATGTTGTATGATCCTGATAGGTACACGCTCAGTATATGATTTGCCATCTATTATATGGATATGCCATGATAAAACCCATATGACTTTTATCAGTACTTCGTAGTCATGAACAAATTATTTATGCGAGACCAAGGTATTCTTCTGCGGAGTATTCTATGGATGATGATGAATTTGATTACAAGATGCTTCGAAAGATCCAAGAATCTGAGAAGCAGTCACCTATGACTACAAAGATTCCAAAGACATTCTACGAAGATGTATCAGTGTTTCTTAAAGGACTTCAAGATCAATTTGAAAAGGAGACAAAACAAAAGCGTAAGATGATTATCGCTGATGAGATACAGAATATCGAAAAGATCGTCATCAATATCTATGAGCAACGTGAGAAAAAGATAATCATTGCAGCAACATCCCGTGTCCGTGGGGGAAACCCCTCGGTTAAAAATCTTCTTGACGATGAACTAACTCTTTTTGACACCTTACAGGAAGTGTTAAAGAATGCGCGGGATTCCTTGCTGTCTAAAGAAAAAGAAGTGGTCTATTCCCAAAGATCCGATGAAAGCCCCCTCCAGAAAACACACCAAGAAAACACTGGTCCAAATCAAGAACATAAGGTGATACAACAGAAGGCTATCTCAGTAGACAACGATCATATCTTTGTCACGATTATTAAGGATATGCCAACGTTTGTTGGAACTGATGCAAAACAATATACTATAAAGAAAGGTGACGTGCTTAGTGTCCCGCCTCAAATGGCAAGCATGCTTAAAAAAAGACGTATCGCAGAAGAGATTACCATACCACCATCAAGTGACTCGTGATATCTTTTCATATTATGGCTACAGTTCTACCCAAATACTTTTTAATAAATGGGGGTTTTACGGTGTTGGATTCTAAGAATCTAGAAATAGGTTTGGGGTACTATCAATGGACGCGTTAGGTAGACATATCATCGTTGAGTTTTATGAATGCTCCGCTGAGAAGATAAATGATGTTCATCATATAGAGAAAAGTATGATCCGTGCTGCAGAACTTGCTGGTGCAACCATCATCAATAGCACCTTTCATCATTTCTCCCCGTTTGGAGTATCTGGGGTCATTGTTATAGAGGAAAGTCATCTTGCTATCCATACATGGCCGGAATATCGATTTGCAAGTCTTGATCTCTTCACCTGTGGGGATTCAATAGACCCGTGGGTCTCATTTGATTATCTTGAAAAAGAGTTTGGGGCCGTACACTCATCAAGTATCGAACTTCAACGTGGTCAGCCGCATCTCCTTGAACATATAGCGTTAGATGCTCCCGCAGTACGAGATACAGCAAGTACACCCAAAAGACCCGTGAAATATAATAGGAACATCTGGTTCACGGAACGAGATAACAACATAGCGCTTTCTCTAAGGCATAAAGGAGATCCTTTATTTAAGAAGCAATCGAAATATCAACGGGTTGAGATCATTGACACTATCGCGTATGGGAAAGCATTGATTCTTGATGGTATGGTCATGACGACAGAGAAAGATGAATTCGTCTATCATGAGATGATTGCCCATGTTCCCTTGCTTTCGCATCATCGCCCTGAACGAGTATTGATCATAGGCGGAGGCGATGGTGGAGGTGCTCGAGAGGTCTTGAAACATGAAACAGTCAAACAAGTTGATCTGGTGGAGATCGATGAGATGGTGATAGATGCATGTAAAAGATATCTGCCGAAGCTAGCTACCTCTTTGTCACATCCAAATCTATCGTTATATGTGGAAGACGGCATTGAATATATGAAGAAATGTCCCGACAACACATATGATGTGATCCTCATAGATTCAACGGATCCCGTTGGTCCTGCAGAGGGATTGTTCACGAGCGAATTTTATAAGAATGTTCATCGTTGTTTAAAGGAAGAAGGTATCATGGTTGCCCAGAGCGAATCCCCTCATTTCAATACGAACGTCTTTTGTGAGATCTACCATTGCTATGGGGATATCTTTGGGTATGAGAATGTTCATCCCTATCTTGTATATATCCCAACCTATCCATCGGGGATGTGGAGTTTTTCATTGTGTTCAAAGAACTTGTTTCATCCCATTAAAGATCTGGATATGGATAGGACAAAGCATTTTGCATCACAGAACCATCTACGATACTATAATCCTGAGATACATACTGCGGCTTTTATGCTTCCAACGTTTGTCAAAAATCTTCTATATAAAAAGAACGATTTCCTTTTGAAACAGCACGCCCCTTCGCAGTGATTATGTAATGATACTATGGCCCTTGCTTCGTTTTCTTTAAGATTGCTCATTTTTCCTTCATATGTTTAATTACATTTTTATATGACCTCCTTATTACCTTTCAAAATCAAATAAGTGATAAAAAGGGTTCACATATGAAAGTACCAAGGAAGATCAAGGCTTATTGCAGACATTGTAAGAAACATACAGAGCATGAGGTTCACCGGATCAAGAAGGCAAAGGCTAGTGAGCTGAAACAAGGACAACGTCGATTCAGACGGGTTATGCGTGGTTACAGAGGTTTTCCTAGGCCTAAACCCGAAGGAAGGGAGAAAGCTAGTCGAAGGGTCCCCTTGAAACTTACCTGTATACTCTGCAAAAGAAGCCATCAACCCCCCAGTCAACGAGCAAAAAAGTTTTCCATAGAGTAGGCGAAAGGATATGAAAAAACCGGATAGTAAATTTATTAAAGTACGATGTAAGGATTGCGAGAACGAGCAAGTCCTTTTTAACAAACCGACCATGGTTGTTTCTTGTCATATCTGTGGGAGTAAACTTGCGGTCCCTCGTGGTGGTAAAGCAGATATAAAAGGTGAACTGCTTCACGTTATTGAGTAACATAGTTAGGTTACCGTTATGTTAAAGAAAGAATACCCTGAGGAAGGAGAATTCGTTGTTGGTACTGTTATCAAGGTACAAAACTATGGCGCTTTTGTTTCTTTAGACGAATTTCCAGATAAAGAAGGATTTATTCATATCGCAGAGATTGCAAGTGGTTGGGTTAAACGGATACGAAACCATATCAAAGAGAAACAAAAGGTTGTCTGTAAAGTGATGCATGTCGATATGTCCAAAGGACATGTTGATTTATCATTGAAACGAGTAAATGATCATCAAAAACGGGATAAGATAAAAGAATGGAAGAACAATCAAAAAGCGTTTCGACTTATGGAGATGCTTGCTGAAGCACTTAATAAATCATTTGAAGAATGTTATGATGAGTTTGGCAAGACCCTTATTGAACGATATGGTTCATTATATGATGCTTTTGAGGATACTGCATATGATCCAGATAGTCTAGAGAACGAAGGATTTCAAGGGGACTGGGTTGAATCATTTAAACAAATAGCGCAGGATAATATCGCTATACAATTCGTCGATATCAAAGGATACCTTGATGTTAGATCATGGAAACCAGATGGTATTATCTATATCCGTGATGCACTTGCTAAAGCAGAAGAAAGCGAATTTGAGGATGTGACCATTGAGGTCCATTATCTTGGTGCCCCTCATTTCAGTGTAACTGTCACAGCTCCAGACTATAAGATCGCTGAGGAAGAGATGAAAAAAGCAGTGGCTCGAGCCGAAGAAGAAATCATTAAACATGGTGGAGAGCTGACGTTTCATCGAAAAATAGATGAGTAATGATGGTATGACATTACTACAGTATTGTACCACATGTAACGAATATACATTGTATGCTATCTGCCCTCGATGTCAGGGGAAAACAATTCGGAGACATCCCCCGCGTTTTTCACCACAGGACAACTATGGGAAGTATCGGCGGATGTTAAAAAAGGAACAGAAAAGGGAATGATTACATATGGATCTTATCACCATTGAATATATTGGAAAGCAGCCAAAATTGAATAATCCGATGTTCATCGAAGGACTTCCAGGTATTGGAAATGTTGGAAAACTTGCCGTTGAACATCTCATTGATAGCATTAAAGCAAAGAAATTTGCAGAGATATATTGTAAGGATTTTCCCCCACAGGTGTTCATAAATCCTGATGGTACCATTGAGCTTGTAAAAAATGAGTTCTATTACTGGAAGGCCAAGAAAAAGGAACAAAGGGATATCGTTCTTCTCACTGGTGATTATCAAGGATTATCCTCTCAAGGGCAATATGAACTAGTAGATACTATTCTAACAATCATTGAAAAACTTGGTGTCAAAGAACTCTATACCCTTGGCGGGTATGGTCTAGGTCATGATATCACTCGACCTCAGGTGCTATGTGCAACAACAGATAAACAACTTGTTGCTCCTATGAAGAAACATGGTGCGGTATTTAAGAGAAATGAGCCAGGGGGCGGTATCGTTGGTGCAAGCGGTCTTATTCTTGGACTTGGAAAATTGCGTGGGTTCCAAGGTGCCTGTTTCATGGGAGAAACCCCGGGGTATCTAGTGGATCCAAAAAGTGCAAAAGCTGTGTTAAAAGTGTTGATGAGCCTTACAAAGATAGATATCGATCTAACTGCTTTAGAGAAAAAAGCAAAAGAGATAGAACAGATAGCTCAACAACTTAGAGAGATGGAGACAACGTCAAAGGAACGACCTGAGGATCTAAAATATATTGGATGAGGATGAAATTTTCTTTTTTTTATCCCATACTGATACCATAGGTCTTCTCAGGGATATCCTGATGGATGATGAAAAGTTGTTCCTCTGTCAAACAATTGTTTTGTAAAAGCTCAAAGGTTCGTTTCGGAACCGTTTTTGGACTAAGGACTGCTCCTGGTCGACGGGGGTCATCAATGTAATCGGTCTCCATCATGAATCGTGTTCCTTTTACTGCGGATTCCATAATATTCTTTTTACTTGCTAGAACTGAAGGGATAAGACCATGGTTCTCTGTGAGATAGATCAAGGGTGGAGAATAATGTTTCACGATCTTTTCTGCAGGTAATCCTACCGTTTTTCCCATTTGAACGAGTTCGTTACATTGCTTGCTTGTTGTTGTCTCTGTATGCAATACCACGGGTGCATTGACCTCAGAAGCTTTTTGCATACCGTATTTGAGGATCTCATTGGAATCTTTTATTATCAACGGGTCAACAGGGAAATGAGGGCGACCTATCTCTCCTATAGCGATACATTTTTGTTCTTCACAGAGTTTGGCTGCAATATCCATCCCTTGTTTCATAAGTTCCATTGCTTGTGTTCTTCCAAATACCTCAGAGAGCCGTAGATAATCAACTGGATAGGGTCCTACGGTTGTATAGACTGTTACGTCAAGTGTATTTCTGATCTCGTCAGCCATCAGAAGTGTTTCATTATAAACTGGAGCATAGCTTTTATGCTCAATCACTTTTTGTACCATTGGGTATTGACAGAGGACGAAATGGGTGCCTCCTGCGTTGATGAATTCTTTGACTGCCTCAAGGTATCTACCGTCTCGTCTCAGATGCATATGATTATCAAAGATGACCAATTTATCACCAAGGTTATCGTCGTATGGTTTAGTGAAAAACAGTTGTAATTAAAAACCTTTCTTTGGATAATAGTATTGTCAGAATCGATATTTGTTCTTTTTTGTGAAATAATATGAGAACGTTCTATCCTCTTTTGGTTGTTTCCCTGTGATCATCTCAATGATGCCTTGTGCAAGGATCCAACCGAAATACCCCATGAAAAAGGTGAAGAAACCTGTGATACTATATCCTAGTATGATCTGTAGATAGTTTTGTCCGCCTGTGATAAAAAGTATTGCGATACCAACGATGATGAAGAGGAATATGATAAGAAAGATCCATCGTAGGGCGTAGATAGTAACTTTCATTGTTTTAAACGGTATCTCTTCAAGTGGTATTCTGCTGTCGATGAATCGAGTCAATGCTTTTTTTGATTTATGCGTATACTTTCCTGGCACCTTTGTCTCCTCCTAAAAATATTTAGTTGTTTGTGCGAGTGATCCCAACTAGCTATAATGGGAAAAACGTTATAAAAAGCTATTTCGCAGTTGCATGTGCAGGTATTTTTATAATAAACGCTATAAATAATTATGCGTTGGAAACAATGCTAATGACATCTCCATCTTTAAGTTCGTAATCTGCACCGATAACCCTTTTTGAACGAGCATCGATTGCTCTGATGAAATGATCGCCGATATCTGTATGGATCTTATAAGCAAGGTCTTTAGCTGTACTTCCACGGGGAACTAAAAAAGCGTCAGGGAGGATCCTACCATCCTTGTCTGTGAGATGATGGTCATCTTCCACTGGATAGACGACGATGAGATCAAGCATTGAAACTGTTTCTTCGATACACTTCTGTATCCCGGTGGATCCAAATTTTTCTAGGATATGGGTTTTGATGAACTGTAAACCTTGTTTCTGTTTATCAGTAAGCTCTTTATCCGGGTTTAAGGAAAACGTGCTATTACCTCGAACATAGTCAATGAATCCATTATCTGCAGCATGGGTTAATGCTAGTTCTGCTTCAGCGCTGGAGGGAACTACTGTATATCCTTGTTGCTCAATGACTTCTTTCTTTTTTACTAATTCTTCTGAACTTATATCAATTTTGTTATATGCTATGATCATGGGTTTACTAGTATGTCGAATATGATCAGAGAGACTGAGGACCTCGTCATCTGTCCATTGTGATGGTTTGCTTGTAGTTAATCCACCCTTTCGAAGTGCATCAGAGATATGTTCCTCGCGGATTCCAAGCCCGGTGAGCTGCTCTGAGAGGAGTCGTTCGATCTTTTTTCCTTCAAGTTCACATTTCCTTGCAATAGCATCTAAGCTCTTTTTTATAATGCCATGCATCCAATACATGATCTCCTTTTCCAGAAATGAGACATCATTAAGTGGATCGTAGCTACCTGGACTAACAGGGTTTCCCTCTGCATCGGTACTGCCTGATGCATCGACGATATGGATCAATGCGTGGGCTTGACGGAGATCATCAAGGAATTTGTTCCCTAATCCTTTGCCTTTGAACGCATCTGGGACCAAACCTGCAACGTCAAGTGCCTCGATAGGGACATAACGGGTACCATTCACACATTTTGAGTTCTTCGGGGTACAGGTGACCTTGAAATCCTTACAAGGACACGGTTTCCGAATGAACATGACCCCATGATTTGCTTCGATCGTTGTGAACGGATAATTCGCAATTTCTGCATGGGCATCAGTAGCTGCATTAAAAAAAGTGGATTTCCCTACATTTGGTTTTCCAACAATTCCTATCAACATTGCACACATAGATGGTTACCCCCGTTCCTCATCAAGCATGCCTACTATCTCGATATCTTCTTCGAATCTTCTCTCGTTTTCATCTTCTTGAAAGTCAAACGGGGAAATAAAACTTATTCCTTGTTTGGCATAGAGTGTTCCATGGGTCACTGCGGTCTTTGAGAGATGGATCTTTTGTGCGGTGATGGTTGAACCCATTACGGCTTCCTCATCAATTCGAATGATGCCTGATGTTTTTACTGGACCTTTTACATCAACATGTTTACCACAATAGATCTCGCCATCTGCCTGAATACCACCATGGATACGTGTGTTATCTCCGATGAATGCCTTTCCTTTTGCTTCAAGGGTCCCACGAAGTATACATTTCTTTCCAATACGTATATCTCCATCTGTCTGAGATGTTTGTGACCCGATCATTGAACTATTTGGTATGAATAAAAAGACCTCTGAAATCGGTATGGTGTCCCCTTCACTATCTTCCATCTCATCAAGTAACCGTTCGATCTCTGCACTATGTCCCATTTTCAGAAGTTGTGAGAGATATATGAAGATATAGATAACTATAGGGATGGGGCTTCGGATATTGATCCATCCTTTCGCCTCAAATCCTTTTTTAACTTCAACACTATCACCTACATCGAGATCCCCTGTCACAGATAAACGATCATCTACTGTTACCTTTTCTGCTAGATAGACATTTGCATTACTTTTCACACTCCCGCGAACACGGGTGAAGATATCAACCCGGATATCTCCAGCACTTTCGATATCTCCATCAATGATTGCATGTTCTCCAATGAACACCCTGCCATCAGTCTTTATCCCAAATTGAATAAGACATCGATCTCCGATGATGACATCGCCAGTAGTATTGATTGCTTTTTCATCAAACACTGTATTATCAGGAATGACAAGCGTCCGTCTATCAAAAACCATACCGTATGGGTATCAGTTCCGTTGTTATAAATGCAGCGGAATCAATAAATATGCAAATAGATAAATAAAATATGATGAAGGTTACTCGTGTAACCATTTCTCATCGATACGAGTATACACTGCAAGTTCTTTATCGCTGAACCAGAGGTTTATCTCAAAGGCTGCAGTATCTGGTCCATCTGAACCATGAATGATGTTTCGCCCAATGAACTGTCCGAAATCACCGCGTATCGTACCCGGTAACGCTTCTATTGGATTTGTTTTTCCCATCATCGTTCGCACCATCTCTATGACATTGTCGCCTTCAAAGACCATCGCAACAACAGGAGATGATATGATATAGGAGACGGTCGGCTCAAAAAATGGCTTGCCCTTATGGATACCATAATGTTTCTCTGCAAGATCTCTATCAACTGCAACAAGCTTCAATCCCACAAGTTTGATACCTCTTCGCTCGAAACGAGATATGATATCTCCGATGAATCCTCGTTGAACAGCATCAGGTTTTATCATGACAAATGTCCGTTCTTTAACCATAATATTCACCATAACACTAAATCATTAACCAGATGCATAATTAATTGATTTAAAGAATTAACGCTTCAGGTAAGAACCGTTTTTCCTATAATATATAAGGTAACACTTATCAAATTGAATAACATATGAGCACTAATAGCTGCATAGAGATTCTTTGTTTTAAGTACGATATAACCAAGAAGGATACCAATAAGTCCAGTCATTACTGCAGGGACCACATTTCCTGAAGAAAGATGTGCAAGTCCAAATAACAAAGATGTTACAACGATGGATACGTTATTGCCGTACAATGAACTGATCTTCTCAAGTAGAAACCCTCGAAAAAAAATCTCTTCAGCTATTGGTTGAAACGTACTAATCAAAAGAAGGGAAGGTAGGGAAAAATAAAGCTCCAGATCCTTGATATTTCCCGCTTCCTCCGTGTTCACACCTACTAGTTGCAGTATCACACTCAAACCAAGCATCACAACAAAAGCAGCTATTGCAGTAATAACACCCCAGGCTAGAGCCCTATCCAATCCTTCGGTTCGTAACCGTAATCTTGAAAACATCTCCTTAGGACGAAGACGATTCACAAGAGCATACCAAAGCAAGGGAACTAAGATAAAGAGGAATACGACAAAAACGAACTGTAAAAGCAGGATGGCAACTTCAAAAAACACACTATAACTAGGATCGGTCGGAGGAATTTGACCTGTAGTTGAACCCACGAATATACCGTTAAAGAACGTTAAGATAGGTATTACAATAAATACAAAGAGAGATGCAGCTACAAATAGTAGAGCAAACAGATGAGTCGGATTGCGATGATTAAAATCCATCAATTACCAGCAATCATCAAGGTTTAATAAAAGTTTTTAAATATGGTTGATAGATACCACATCAAGTAGCTTTGGGCCCGTGGGGTAGCTTGGTCCATCCTTTTAGCTTTGGGAGCTAGAGACTCCGGTTCAAATTCGGACGGGCCCATTATCTTTTTTATCCATATGCTATGATTCTTTGATGAATATACAGAAATGTGATCATATGGACCTTCAAAGCTAGGAATAAATGTTTGATGTGACAACAACGTTAATGTATCAAAACACAAATCCCTTCATCCTATGAACATCCAATATATCTATGGAAAACAGTATGATTCCAATATCTTTATCATCATAGGCAAAAAGACAACGGTCATCGATACGGGAACAGGGTTATATCATGAAGAAATAATCAAAAAATTAAAGGATATCATTGATCCCACCGATATCTCCCAGATCATTCTTACCCATGAACATTATGATCACACAGGGGGAGTAAAAAAACTATTCGATTCAACTGAGGGAAAGGCTGAGATCATCGCTCATGCATTTGCTTCCAGTAAGATTGAAAAAGGTGAGAGTTTTTTTGCAAAACTACTAGGTGGGGAGATGCCAAAGATGCATGTTGATTTAAAACTTAATGGAACTGAAATACTCCAGATAGGTGATGAGATGGTCCAGGTGTTTTCAACACCAGGTCATACACCTGGATGTATCTGCCTTTATAACAAAGAACAGAAAACGTTATTTTCTGGAGATACTGTGTTTGCCAATGGGTCGTTTGGTCGATATGATCTACCCGGTGGAAATCTCACAGAACTCAAACAATCAATTCGATTCCTACATACTCTAGATATTGAATCTCTCTATCCAGGTCATGAATCAGTAGTTGAAAAAGATGCAAATAAACACATCGCTCTCTCTTTACAACAAATTGAATCATTGAGGTTTTAAAAGACATATGAATAAGATCCGTGATATCCTAAATGCGTTACAATGGGACAAAAAAGAAGATATCTCAGAAGTAAAGATTTTCTATATCGATAGAGGGGCAGTTCAAGACACTACCGTGATCACTGGAAGAGATATCAGGTCTGTTCATAAAACGTTTATTGAAACTAAAGAAGCTATGATACCACATCATCGAGTACTACGTATCATCTATAAGAACACAGTTGTATTTGACCGGTATCAGCATATTTAAATCAATAACTTTTTATCATTTCTTACTCTTGATTGTGTATATCAGTTGGGATACCATGAGGATACAACCCATTGCATCCGAGTCACTTGGAGTTCGATCGATGTGTGTCTTTGTTGAGACAAAGGATTGTAGACTTCTCCTTGATCCTTCCGCAGCATTAGGGCCAAAACGATACAAGCTTCCTCCAGCTGATCTTGAGATACAGACCTTAAAGAACATAAAAGAAGAGATACGTAAGAAAGCAGATAAAAGCGATATTTTTTCAATATCACATTATCATTATGACCATTATGATCCATCTGAAGAGTTCTATCAAGGAAAAACCGTATTTGCCAAAGATATACAAAAAGATATCAATCTATCTCAGCGAAAAAGGGGAAAAGAATTTCAAAACAGGATAGAACAGACCTGTGATATCATCCCTTCAGATGATGGAGCGTTCATCTCTGGAGATACGACGATAACGTTTTCACCACCCTTTTTCCATGGCCCTTCAAACATCCGTTTAGGCTTTGTGGTCATGGTGACCATTGATGATACAACACAACGGGTGCTGCATGCTTCCGACGTACAAGGACCTGTGACCGAGCAAGCAAGGGATTATATCATTTCTCAGAGACCAGATATCCTTATCATGGATGGTCCACCAACGTTTTTTCTAGGGTGGAGATTCAGTTATAAAAACCTAGCTAGAGCATCAAATAACCTTATAGAAATCATTGAAAAGACACAATGTAAGGTACTGTTAGATCATCATCTCCTTCGCGATATCTCCTATCGATCCCATTTTCCAGATCCTTATACGCTATATCCTTCATCTATTCAGACCTTTGCTGAATTTCTTGGAACGAAGAACAAGGCTCTTGAAGCATATAGAAAGCAACTATGGGACGACCAACAAACAGATTAGTCTTTGATTTCAAAAACGTTACAATTAACTGAGGTCTCCATAGGTATCGATATCACTTCTTTCACAGTGGCTTGAGATGGTCCTGTTTGGCACCAGTCCACCATTTGTTCAACCTTTTCCCTTTCTCCTTCGAAAATGGCTTCGACTCGTCCGTCATCGGTATTTCGTACCCAACCAGTTATTCCTAATGCAGCTGCTTGTTTTTTTATCTGTTCTCTGAAATATACACCTTGTACTTTTCCTGATATCATTACGTGGACAGTATATGACATATCTATGTTCCTCCAAATTATTTTTACTAGGGGCTGTAACGATTCATCGTTCGGGGAAATGCAATGGCATCCTTAATAGTATCAAGACGACAGATCCATGCAACCACCCTTTCAACCCCTACTCCATATCCTGAATGAGGCACCGAACCATATCGGCGAAGATCGAAATACCATTGGTAGTTCTCAATTTTTTCTCCAGTCTCTTGCAGACGTTTTTTCATATAGTCTATATCAAGACCTCGTTGTGACCCACCAATGATTTCTCCATATCCTTCAGGGGCTATCATATCAAAGCAAAGAGCCGTCTTTGGGTTCAAAGGATCTGGTGGTTTATAGAAAGCCATTATCTCAAGAGGGTAATTTGTCACAACCACTGGCGTCTCAAAATATTGCATAAGAGTATTCTCCTCAAGGGTCCGAAGGTCCTTTCCCCATTGGATATTCATTCCTGCTTTTTCATTTAAGAGGGAGATAGCTTCATCATAGGTGATTGTCGGGAAGGGGGTGTTTGCCATTTTCTTTAACTTCTCACTGTCCTGGCCCAGAACAGTAAGTTCTCGAGGGTTTTTTTCAAGGACTTGTTGTATGATGAAACGGATCTCATCTTTAGCAACCTGGGTCAGTTCATCTAGTTCCATCCATGCTGCTTCCATCTCAGCCATCCAGAACTCAGAAAGATGCCGAGATGTCTTTGATCTCTCCGCTCGAAACGTTGGACCCATATTGTATACCTTTCCAAGTGAGAATACTGCGGCCTCTGCATATAACTGCCAGGATTGCGAAAGAAATGTTTTCGTATCGTAATATTTAACCTCGAAAAGAGTGGATCCACCTTCGCATTGGTTTGGTTGTAACACTGGTGCATCGAACTCGATATATCCATTATCTCGGAAAAAGGTATGGATCGCGCCAACTACTGTTGAACGCACTTTAAAGACTGCATTTAGCTTCTGGGATCGTATCCATAGATGACGTTTATCCATGAGGAACTCAGGGCTTTGATCCTCAGTGATGGGAAACACCTCTGCGAATTGGATGACATGAAATGATTCCACCCTGAGTTCGTATCCCCCAGGTGCTCGTTTATCCTCTACCACTACTCCTGTGACAATGACGGAGGATTCAATGAGTGCTTTCTTCGCATCCTCGAATTCATCATCTTTTAGATTCCCTCGTTTCACTGTTGCTTGGATGATATTTGTACCATCACGGATAACAGTGAATACAATGTTACCGCTACTTCGTGTTCGATAGATCCAACCCTTGATAGAGACAACTTGATCTGTTTTTCCTCCATCAAGTATTTCAGTTATCTGGACAGGTGTGCTCTTAGGCATATCTTTCAAATCCACCATACGCATTGGTTTTGTACATCCGAAATAACGTTACCCTATAAAAAATTCATTCATTTAAACAAAACAGGATACAATACAAGCTATTAACAGGCCCTATTCAAATAAGAGTTGATCAGCATGGTCTAGGATTTTTTCTTTATATTGTTCATCAGTGATAATCATTAGATCCCAATCCGGTATCGAACGGATACGAATAGCATCTGCTACCGGCGTAAACGCTGAAAGCGGCTCGATATGGGTTTCATCAACAACAGGTATATCTGTCTCTGTTATTCGTGGTTCGGCTTGAAGCAACTCCCGTCTAGGAATATCAATGATGACATGGCCAGATGGGATGTTTAAAGTTTGTTCAAATGCTTGTTCTTTCTTCTGGCGGATGAGAGGATCCTCCAAAGATTTGATAAGAGCACTTGTCCTTTCATCTCTTTGATGGGCAGAGAGCATATATGCTTGTTTGAACAATTGACGATATTTCAAACGAGTGATGATCTCCTTTTGAAAACTTCCTTTTTCCTTTAGCGCATTCACGAGTTCAGCATCGGTCATTTTAAAATAGGGGAGCGGGTCGATATCATGTATCATCTCTATTGCTTTTGATAGCATGAGTTCACCTATGCGAACGGTTTTATGGAAATAGACTGAGGAGTACATAAGGGATCGGGCCATGAGAACATTTTCCACCGATCCTACTCCTTTTCTATGGATGGCAAGACGATTATCGTAAATCCCGATCGTTTGGAAAAACCGTTGACTATCGATCATACCATATGCAACACCGGTATAATGGGAATCCCTCAGAAGATAATCAAGTTGGTCGACATCAATGACACTGTTTAAGAGTTGACCTAGATACACCTGTTCCTTTACCTTTCCTGAGATTATCTGGGTAATACGATGTATATCAATACCTTGACGCTCTAGGATATCTTTGATGCCTTGATAGTTAGCAAACGCAGGGAAATTTCGTTCATCTTCATGAAAAATAGAGTAATCCCCCTCTATTAGTTTCCTGGTAAGGTCTACATGGTCCACATGTAATGAATCTCTTAGGAGGGATTCCAACGTATGGGAAAAAGGACCATGGCCGATATCATGGAGAAGAGCGGCACACATAAGGGATGTTTTTTCATCAGGCACAAGTGGTAATGAATCCGAGAGCATCGTTGCCATATAAAAGGTGCCAAGGGAATGCTCTAAGCGTGTGTGATGAGCTCCAGGAAAAACCAGATGTGCTAGACCAAGTTGTTTGATATTACTTAGGCGTTGGATCTCTGGAGTTTCGATGAGTTCAATAAAGAACCCTGAGACCTTGATATTCCCATGAATGGAATCTCTGATTATCTTATGATTCATTTTCATATGGCTATTCTTCTAGAGCAGAGTATCTATTCAATAGTATCATCTAATCGATTCTTATTGGATTCTTCTATGGATAATAGGGTAAAAGAGGAAAAAGAAGTATTTGATTATACTTCCTGTAAGAGAAATGCACCAAGACATCGGAGATTATCCTCATAGGTATCTGGGTACATGAACCGTTCCGCTGCAGTGATACTACTTAGGATGGAGTTTCCATCTTGAGGTGTGAAGCAGAAACCAATCACCTCGTTGTCATTTATCACATGAACGCTAGGGAGAACTGCAACGGTTTGATTTAGGATACGACCATAATGTCCATGGTCACGACCATAGGAGAAGACAAGGTTTGCTGCTTGTTTTTGGGTGACAGCGATACGTGGGTCCTTATTGTATCTATCAATCACTTCCTCTTTTGTTATCTTTGAATCAAGTTTGATATCATACCAAATGCTGTGCATATATTGAGTATTTAATTTCAAGGCACTTGAGAATACATTAAGCTTCATACCCAGTGTCTCGTACAAGTGATAGACATCACGGGCATGATGGGTACCCATCTGTTGATCTTTATGAACACCTACCTCTGGTGAAGGTACATAGCTTTTTACTTGACTGATATCGTTTGCACGACGGATACAAAGGAATTTACCTTCTTTAAGAAGATTCTTCTGTTTCTCAATAGCCAATGTTTTTATTAAAACTGCGATATTATGAGTGTTACAACTGACGACATGGATGAATTGGTCCTTTGGTGTAATTGCTGTATCGTTGATACCAACTGCATACATCTTTCCAAAACCGAATTCAGAACCTTGCGCAAGAAAACCTTTGATCGTTTTCTTATATTTCAAATAATACTTTTCCTTGTTCATAAGGCCCGTGCCCTTTGGAGTGCAGTCAATGACAACCGATGCACGTTTGATTGCCTCTTCAGCTTCATAAAGCGGTTCTAGACCAATGTCTTGAAAATCCTTTACCTTATCATCGGAAACGGCAAGGTTAGCACCTCGATTGATCAACCCTTTAATCTTTGGACGATCTAGGATATTTGTGGTATGTTTATAGAAGGTGACCTCGTCGATGCCAAGATCTTTTTTCGCATCACACAATAATCCTATCAACGGTTCCCCTATCGTCCCCGTTCCTACGACATGAACAATATTTCCATCTGTCATATTTCACTCCTCCCCAAGTCAGAGTTGGCAGGTAATCATACTAGGCCTTTTAATTGTTATCCTTTTTTAGAACTATTTCATTATAAAAAAATTAGGGAATGTAAGATACATCTAGGGAATGATTTAAAAAGGAGCAGCTATTTCCCCTCATCCATGGCATTACCATTGGATGTTCTAGAAAAATCAGTGAACCAGAAGCTTTCATTACTGTTGAAAGATGGTCGAGTTATAGAAGGGACACTCTCAGGGTATGATGAATATATGAACATGGTTCTTGCAGATGTTGAAGAAAACACTGATGAAACAAAAAGAAGACTTGGTACCATCATCCTTAGAGGAAATAATGTAGTGAGTATTTCCATAATCTGATGGAACCTTTCATTCACTCAAAAAACATCTTATTCTATCTCTTAGCTCCCTTTAGATTCTAGAAATTCTCTGCTTTGTATCTCTAGAAGGGTATCGGGAGGCAAAAATTATCGAAAAGCATATATACTGCATTTTAGTATTTGGTGATGGAAGGAATCGGGCTGGTAGTTTTTTGTTAGAGTGCATCCCATCCCCTCCTAGTGAGGCCAGCCTCCCTTCCTTTCTATAACCTTATTAAAAAAACATTTAAGTATAAACCTTTGTTTATATGCTCCCGATCTCTATGGGGAAAAAAATCACTGCTGCACGGGGGGACAGACTTCGTTGTAAGGGATGGAGACAAGAAGCTATCCTTCGGATGCTTGAGAATAACCTAGAAAACGCTGAGGTTCCAGATGAACTGATCATTTACGGAGGCACAGGTAAGGCTGCTAGGGATTGGGATTGTTATGATGTCATCGTAAAAACATTAAAAGAACTTGAAAACGATGAGACCTTGGTCATACAATCAGGAAAACCTGTAGGTGTTTTTAGAACATGGGAGACATCTCCCAGGGTTGTCATGGCCAATTCAAACCTTGTTCCCCATTGGAGTAATTGGACAAAATTTTATGAACTGGAGAAGCAAGGATTGATGATGTATGGACAGATGACCGCAGGATCATGGTGCTATATTGGGACACAAGGTATCATTCAGGGTACTTATGAGACATTCTCATCTCTTGCGAAAAAACATTATGATTCTGATCTAGGTGGAAAGATCGTTCTCACTGGTGGTATGGGTGGTATGGGTGGTGCTCAACCTTTAGCTGTGAAGATGGCTGGTGGTGTGTGTATCGATGTGGATTGTGATGAAAAACGAATAGATCGCCGAGTTAACATCGGGTTCTGTGACCAGAAACTCTTTGATGTCAAAGAGACCATTGCACTTGCAGAAAATGCAAAGGAGAACAAAACAGCGATATCTATAGGGCTTGTGGGTAATTGTGCAGATGTTTTCCCTTTACTTGTCAAGCAAGGATTCAAACCTGATGTGGTGACCGATCAGACCTCTGCTCATGATGAACTCAATGGGTATGTTCCCGTGGGATACTATGGTGATTCCTTAAAGGATGCCCTAACCTTAAGAAAAAATGATCCAGCAGAATATATCAAGAGATCCATGAAAAGCATGATGCTGCATTGTAAAGCGATGATTGAATTCCAAAAAAATGGCTCTATCGTGTTTGACTATGGGAATAATCTGAGGGGACAAGCATTAAAGGCAGGTTTGAAGAATGCCTTTGATTACCCTGGGTTTGTTCCTGCATATGTACGTCCAATGCTTTGTGTTGGTCGAGGGCCGTTCCGATGGCTTTCACTATCCGGCGACCCAGAAGATATCAAAAGAACTGATGATCTTGTAATAAAACTATTCCCCAAGGACGCCATCCTTTCAAACTGGATCACTCTTGCTGAGAGATATATACCTTGGGAAGGACTTCCTGCAAGGGTCTGTTGGTTGGCATATGGTGACCGAATGATCTTTGCCCTTGCCATCAATGATTTAGTGAGGAAAAAAGAGATAGGCCCTATTGCGATCACTAGGGATCATCTTGATAGCGGCAGTGTTGCTTCACCATATAGGGAAACGGAATCCATGAGAGATAACAGTGATGCTGTTGCTGATTGGCCGCTGTTAAATGCTCTTCTTAATTGTGCGGCGGGTGCAGATAGTGTACAGATCCATAATGGTGGCGGGGTTGGAATTGGGTTATCCACCCATGCGGGGATGGTCGTTGTCTGTGATGGAACCAAGGCAACAGACGAACGGATCAAACGTGTCTTCACAACGGACCCTGGGATTGGTGTGATACGACATGCGGATGCTGGATATAGTGAGGCAATCGAAGTCATCCACAGATCAGATCTTAGAGATCCTATGATACCATAATTCTGATTTAACGGAGGATAAGATTTTTAAAAGATGCTTTCTTCCCAGGATATGTAGATCTAAATGGAAAATATTTCTCGATACGCCAATCTATTCATCGGTCAGCTCTTAGACATCTTTGGGTTTCAAACAGAACCGATCGTGCGTGAAATCCTAACAATGATTATATTGTTGATACTCTGGCTTTTTTTTGGTTGGCTTATCTATACGATCATTGAACGGTATTTCATGAAGTTAGCTAAGAAGACAAAGACGAAACTTGATGATGAGATATTAAAAAACATTAAATTACCTCTCTATCTCTTCATTATTGTCACTGGTTTTTATTATACGATTGAACCATTGAGTTTTATTCAACCGTTTACAGATACAGTGGCATTACTCTTTGTCATTATCGAGATTTTACTTGCTACCTTTGTAGTAACAAGAATAGTCAATGTACTCGTTTCATGGTATCATGAGAAACAGAAAGAGAAAAAAAGGGATCTAAGCGACCATCTCATCTTCATATTAAGAAAGATAATTCATCTTATTATCTATCTTTTTGCTTTCTTCATTATTCTCTATGTGTTTGAGATCGATCTCTCCGGTGTTGTTGTTGGTCTAGGTGTCGGAGGTATCGCGATTGCCTTTGCATTGCAAAATATTCTTGGAGATGTATTTAGTGCTTTTACCATCTATTTTGATAGACCCTTTGAGATTGGGGATTATATCACCATTGGATCAGATGCAGGTGTTGTTAAAAAAATTGGGATTAAATCAACACGTATCCAGACACTTCAAGGAGAAGAACTAGTTGTGTCAAATCATGAATTAGTGAACACCCGTATACGCAACTTCAAAAAGATGAAGAAACGGCGTATCACCTTTACTTTTGGTGTCATCTATGATACTCCTCAGGAGAAATTAAAAAAAATACCAGATATCGTGAAAAAGATTCTTAGTTCCCTAAATCTTGCAGAGTTGGATAGGGTACATTTCAAGGAATTTGGTAGTTTCAGCCTCACTTTTGAAGTGGTCTACTATATTAAATCAAAAGAGTATTCTCGATATATGGATACACAACAAGAAATTAATCTGGAGATAAAAAAAGCTTTTGAGAAAGAAGGAATTGAAATGGCTTTCCCAACCCAAACTGTCTTTTTAAAAGATGCATGATTGCTTTTTTTCATTTCTCTCTTAATTTCTATCCTAGCTTTTGTGTTTTAAGAGTATACATCTATTTTTTTGTGTTACAATGCGTTAAAAAACATAGGGTAGATAAGGCCTGTCAACATATGTGAAGAGGGATCTTACAAGATTTAAATTTAATAACATATATGTTATAAATAATAGGATATTGAAAGACCTAATGCTATAAAAAGCACCAATGCAATAACGACTGCAACAACGATACTCATTAGAAATGCGAGAAACGATTTGATCCAACCCACCGTATAAAAGCGTTTGATAAGGTATAGAAAAACAACGAATCCAAGTAAGACACCAAAGGGATAAAAGCTTAATGCAAACAAGACGATGTTACCAAGGATTACGACTGTTATGGCCCTTGATAGTTTTTTCTTCTCAAACCCAAGAAGACCTGTTCCTATATGAAGTAAAAAAGCACTAAAAAGAAGAGTCATGAAAAAATAGAAAATGTGATGGATGAGAGTGATATCCAAACCCATTATATCCATATTCATGCGTATCAACCCATACAATCGTTACCCATTTAAAAATGTTTTAGAATAAATCACGCTACCTCTATGATGAAGTAGTGTGGATGTAGCTAGTTATAACCATTTTTTTCTTTTAAAGAACCATATCATGGTCACGCTGATTGAGAGCATGATGAACAATGCAAAAGGATAACCTAGGTACCAGGTAAGTTCCGGCATGTTAAACGGTGAGATATCCGCATCAAAATTCATACCATAGATACCAGCAACAAAAGTTAATGGAATGAATATTGCTGCAAAGATCGTAAGAACCTTCATCACCTCATTCATCTTGTTAGACACACTGGACATATAGATATCAAACATCCCAGATATCATATCTCGAAATGTTTCAACAGTGTCAATGACCTGGATGGTATGATCATAGACATCTCTTAGAAAGATACCTGTTGCTTTTGTGATTAAGGGAGATTCTCCACGTAAAAGACTACTAACAACCTCTCGGAGAGGCCACACAGATTTCCGTAAAAAGATCATATCGGATTTAAATGAATGGATTCTCTGCAGCGTCTCTGGTTTTGGGTTATCTAGTAATTCATCTTCAACAGCCTCTATTGATTCACCGATGTTTTCAAGAATGTTGAAATAGTGATCGACTACAGCATCAAACAATGAATACGCCAGATAATCTGTACCCATCTTCCTGATACGTCCCGTTCCTGAGCGTATTCGTTCCCTGATAGGGTCAAAGATGTCACCGTGACGTTCTTGAAAGCTAATGACGACATGTTTCATAAGGAGGATACTTACTTGTTCTGATTCGATCTGCTTCTCTTTTTTTTGTTGATATAGCATTTTGAATACGAGATAGATATAATCATCAAAAATCTCCATCTTAGGCCTTTGACTCGTGTTCATGATATCTTCAAGAACAAGGGGATGGATGTTGAAATGTGTTCCAATAGCTTGTATGATAGATGGATCATGGATGCCCTCGATGTTGATCCAGGTGACACTATCAGTGTCTTTAAATGGAAAACATTCATCGATTCGATCTAAATTCTTTTCTTGTACGGTCTCTTTTGTGTAATCGATGACCTGAAGTCCAATGGTCTCTGATGTCTTCCTCCCTATATGAATGAGGGATCCCGGTGGAAGACCTATGGTTTTTGACCCTTTTCTCATCGGTAAAGACATATATCTCTCACCATAACACTATACCATTATATACAAAATCTCTTTAAATAAAAGCAGTGGAACCCTATCTTATATATTTTGTCATTTTCATGTATCAGGGTTTTTTTAGAACAAGAGAAAGCGCGGATATGTTTAGAACGAAGGGAGTATTCTTATAAATAGTCGTTTTATTACTGTGTTAGTTCATAATTCCTCTTAGCCCCGTGGTGTAGCGGTCAATCATCATAGACTCTGGATCTATAGACTCCAGTTCGAATCTGGACGGGGCTATCAACTAGGATACCATTGTAACTTCAATGGTATCATCCAAATGGATAAGAGCCCCGCTACCCTTTTTTCCTATACTGCAATTAACCACCACTGTTTCTTTTAATTTTGTAACCCCTGGGTCTTCATGGATATGTCCACAAAGGACCAATCGAGGAGTATATGTTTGAATGATCCCGTATATCTCTTTATCGCCAGCATGTCTTCCGAGAAAAACCGTATCTTGGCTTCCGTAGGGCGGAACATGAGAGACCAATACGTCACATCCCTTTAGCATCTTTTGGTTTAACGGATTCTGTGAAAACGATTGGGTCTCTGTTGGGTCTACTCCATTGATGCCCACAAAAACGATATCTTGATAGATACATTGTTTCAAATGGATATTATTTGCATGGCTTTGTTCTATCCCTCTCACTGCATCAAGAGTATCTATGTTTCCGGGTACGACAAGAACAATGCCAGGTATCTGATCAAGAAAGTTCTTTGCTATATCCGCTGGTCCAAACTGGGTGATATCACCACAGATGATCACAATGTCGGGGGAATGTTCCTGGATCTTGTCTAGAACCATGTTCAAACGATATTGTGACCCATGTATATCAGCAGCAGCGTATATCTTCATTTTTTTTTCACCTTTATTATTTGACTTTCGTGAGGTGATACGGGTAATAGTTAATAAAATGATTTTCTGGATCGAATTTGATTTTAAGAAATCTCTTCTTTTTTTGTGTTGAGGGTCATATGGTATTCTATCGCTTGTTCTGCTTATAATCAGATGAGATACCCTATGTATTTATCAATAGAGGTATTCTATTGATACAATCGGTGTTAAACAAGCCACTAGGAAAGAATCTTGACACATTGTATCATAAATAACCTCTAGGAACGCATAAATCAAATATACCACGAATATATTCCTGCAATACTATGCCCGTTGTAACCTTTGATTATAATGATTTCATTTCCATCCTTGGGTATGAGATACCAAAAAAGGATCTTATCGACCGTCTTCCGATGATAGGAGCTGATTTCGATAAGGTTGAAGGTGATGAAATAAGTATAGAGTTCTTTCCAGACAGACCTGATCTATCCTCGGTTGAAGGTGTCGCACGAGCCGCACGAGCATTTTTTGGATTTCAACTAGGGCTCAAAACATATACCACACAACCTTCAGAAGTTATCCTTACGGTTGATCCCTCTGTGAAACATATTCGCCCTTATGTTCGATGTGCTTTAGTAAAGAATGTCAACATGACCGATGAACTTATCACATCACTCATGGATCTACAAGAAAAACTTCATTTTGGTATCGGTCGAAACAGGAAAAAGGTCGCTATCGGTGTTCACAACTATGAACCGGTCAAATCCCCCTTCACCTATAAAGCAGTTGATCCACAAACAGTTCAATTCGTTCCACTAGCAAAAATCGAATCAATGAATCTACAGGATATTCTCACCAAACATGAGAAAGGCGTATCATATGCACATTTACTGGACGGATTTCATACATATCCCCTCATAGTTGATGCACATAATAATGTTCTCTCGTTCCCACCAATCATCAACGGTTCGCTTACAGAGGTCACACCTTTCACCACTGAGATCTTCATCGATGTCACTGGGACAAACCTGTCTGCAGTTCAATATGCGTTACATATCGTTACAACAGCTCTAGCTGAACGAGGGGCAACGATATATACCACGACGATACACGATAAAGACAAGACATATATCTCGCCAGATCTAACGCCAAAAACCAAATCATTATCCATACCATATGTAAACAAGATATTAGGGACAACTTTTAATGGGTCACAGATCGATGAATGCCTTCGAAAAATGGGGTTTGAAGCAACTCTTGTATCAAAAGAACAGATTGATGTGAAAATACCATGCTGGAGAGCAGATATACTCCATGAAATCGATCTTATAGAAGATGTTGCAATTGGATATGGCTACGATATGTTCAAACGAGATACTCCAACGGCATTAACCTTTGGAAAAAAACTTCCTTATCAATCAGCTTTCGATAAACTCCGGTTGGCAATGATCGGATTTGGTTTTAACGAGGTCACCACGTTCACTATTTCAAATGAGAAAGATGAATATAAAAAACTAGGTCTTACCGTTGGCAAAAGGGTTGAAATCCAGAATCCGATAGGTGAAGAATATAACTGTCTTCGAGTTAGTCTTCTTCCATCATTGTTAAAGATTCTTGCAGATAACAAACATTATAGTCTACCACAGCAGATCTTTGAGTTAGGCTTTGTTGTTGATGAAAACAATAAAAATCGCTATCATCTTGGAGGAATCAAGAGTAGTGCGAAAGCTCATTTTACCGAATGCAAATCCCTTGTTGAAGCAGTATTACATCAGATGGGAATAAAAGACACAAAGATCATAGAAAAAGATCATCCTGCGTTTGTTCAAGGACGCTGCGCAGCGGTCAACCATAAGGATGATACGGAGATAGGGTACTTTGGGGAACTACACCCACAGACAATTACAAACTTCTCATTAGAGCATCCGATCATTGCGTTTGAGATTGATATACCAACGTTGCTATCTCACTAAAACAACAAACAAAAACATTTGAAAATTACTCAAGGGAACCAATACATTTTTCGACCTCATCTAAGATTTCACCTACTTTTACCAGTTCCTTCATTGCTGTATGATCTGGATACAATGGTCTATCTACGTCCAGGAAATCTACATATTTGCGAACGATCTCTTTAGCCTTTGTTACACCTTTTCCAAAGGTATAGTCTCTAAGATCCAAAGCCTGAGCAGCTGCCATGAATTCAATCCCTAATACCCCATAGGCATTGTCAAGGATCTGGAAATTCTTTATCGCGGTATTCATAGCCATAGAGACAAAATCCTCTTGGTCTGCTGCAGCGGGGATAGATTGGATAGAAGCTGGATTTGAAAGGATCCGTTGTTCAACAATGAGATGGTCCGCGGTATATTGGCTTAGCATGAGGCCAGAGAACATACCTGCTCCCTTTGTAAGGAACGCTGGGAGCCCCACACTCAATGCAGGATTATTCAATCGATTCATACGACGTTCACTTAAGATTGAGACCATGGTTATAACATAGCCTGCCATATCCATAGGTACACCAACAGGACTACCTTGGAAATTCGCTCCAGATATCTGAAGGTCTTCCTCAGGGAAAAACACGGGGTTATCTCCAACACCATTTAGTTCAATCTCAACTTGTTCTTTTGCCCATTTAAGAGCGTCATGAGCAGATCCAATGACCTGAGGCGAGGACCGCATACTATAGGCATCTTGTACTTTACAAGGCATTTTTCCAAGTTTAAGATCACCTCCTGCAACTAATCTTTCAATTGCTATTGCACTTCGTATCGCTCCTGGAAAACCACGGGCTTCATGTAGTTTAGGGTTATATGGTCTCATATTTGCTTTCAAGGCCTCTAAACTCATTGCAGCAGCGATCTCAGCTTGTTTTAAGAAACGGTTTGCATCATAAAGAAAGATAGCACTCATAGCAGTGAGAAAATTTGATCCATTGATGATAGCTAGACCATCTCTAGCTTGAAGACCAGGGATAGGGATACAAGCCTTTTCCATTGCTTTTTTACCGGGGAGTAATTCTCCTTTATAATATGCTTTACCTTCTCCAATCATCAGTAACGCGATCTGAGACATTGGGGCAAGATCGCCACAGGCACCAACACTACCCTTTTGACAAACATAAGGTGTCACACCTTTATTTAACATTTCAACAAGTGTCTGAGTTATTTCTGGACGAACTGCAGATTGTCCGTGGGCATGAACATTGATACGTGCAACCATTGCACCACGGACATATTCGACTGGGGCAGGGTCGCCAATCCCTGCTGCATGATTATAGATGAGATATTTTTGGAACTCTTTAATTTGATCAGGAGTAAGGACTATTTCAGAGAATTCACCAATGCCCGTGTTCACTCCATACATTATCTCTTCTGCTTGGATTTTTTTCTCAAGCAGTCTTCGACATTTTTCAATCTTTTTTAATGATTTTGCGTCCAATTTCACTTTTTCTTCAAATCGTGATATCTTTACAAGTTTCTCAATGGTGAGACCTGATCCGCTTAACGTGATGGTCATAGTGGTACCCCCGAATAATCTATGTATCACCCGTGTATCTAATAATATACTATTAAGATTGTGATAGATACTCGATGAAAACAAAAATAAAAAAAATCTGATTGTTCTCATGTATTTATTAGTAACACATCATTTAAAGAGGAAATTATATCTAACGAAAGAGGAATAGTGGTCCTCTTATTAATTTTAACAGCATTATGAACCCTTAAATGGGTTCTCTAAAATTCATCTTTATGAACAAATCAAGATACATCCTTTATTTCTGAAGGAGTCCTCTTGATGTGAGTTGGTTCACAATTTCTTCTACTGCTCTTGATATATCCTCAAAATTTCTTGCTCCAGCACATACCATCTTTCCAGATGAAAAAAGAAGTAATGCTACCTTTGGGTCATCCAATCGATAGACAAGACCGGGGAATTGCTCTGGTTCATATTCCACATTTTCTAAACCTAAACCCACAGCTACTTCATTGAGATTCAGTTCACCTTCTAGATCGGCTGTTGCTACAATGTTTTGGATGACGATATCTTTGTCTTTGTTGACACTTATTCCTAGATTCTTCAACAAATCAGCAATGATATCTATTGTCTTATGAACGTCTTCGATTGTCTTTGCACCAGTACAGTTAGCTCTTCCACTTTTAAAAAGAAGCGTTGCTGTTTTAGGATCGCTCAACCGGTATACTGCTCCAGGAAATTGTTCTGGTTCATATTCGACCTTGTCAAGTGATTGTGCTATGAGGTCGAGATCTAACTTTTCTGAGAATTTTGCTGATGCAACAATATTTTGTATTCTAATTTCTGCCATACTTCACTTCCCTAATCTTTTTTAGTATTAAACATTATATTCAACGATGCATTGTATTTATATGTTTAATGTTTTCTATTGTTTTGCAAGTCGTCATTGTTTTTTAGTTTGTAAATGTTTTGTTTGACAAGCGTTCCTAAATTATGTTGTTGTAACCTGTTGGACTATTTAATGGTACGTATAAATTTCTCATGATTATTATCCTTTTCATTAAGATAAACATATAAGTGTCTGTTAGTCTTCAACAATCCCCGTCACCTGATCAAAGAATCATATATGAGAGGTTGAATAATCAAATATGGTTACTGGTTCGTTAAACATTGTATGATGAATTATTCTTTCTGATAGACAATGAATTTTTCATATGACTATGGTGATGTACCTCTAACCTTCTTATCAAAATCATATGGATTCAATGATAGATTGCTTTTCTTCAAAGGTTTTTTCTTTTTTTGAGAACTCAAATGAGAATACTATACTAGTGAATAACAAGATATAATAGTGAGACGAACCATCACACAACACAAGGATTTTTTCAAGTCATTTTGTTAAAAAACATCATACATATATTTTTATCTACATTCTTTCTTATGAACCTGCTCATAGTTTTATATGGGGAAAGAGTATGGTTAAAACATGTAGTAAATGCTCAAAACCTGCGGTAACGTTCATTCGTTATAACGGAACCC
Source organism: Thermoplasmatota archaeon (assembly GCA_029762575.1). GTDB lineage: Archaea > Thermoplasmatota > E2 > DHVEG-1 > DHVEG-1 > EX4572-165. Next base: position 29,475 of record JARVGL010000002.1, read on the forward strand.
ATCTCTGTAATGAACATTTTCTTATGTATGTGATTCGCCGAGTGAAAAAAGAGATGCGTCGACAGGGTAAGATACCACCGAATGAAAAAATCGGTGTTGCGGTGTCAGGCGGCAAAGACAGTCTTGTTACACTTCATCTATTAAAGGAACTATTTTCAAAAAGATCTGATATTAAGATTATTTCACTAACAGTCGATGAGGGGATAAAAGGATATCGAGATAAGAGTATACCCGTTGTAAAGAGAAATTGCGAACTCTTGGATGTGGAATCTCATATCATTTCATTTAAAGACGTTTTTGGGGCTACGATGGATGAGATCTTTATCAAAAAACCTTCTCAGATAGGTGCTTGTAGTTTTTGTGGTGTTTTCAGAAGATTTTGTTTGAATACACTAGCAAAAAAAGTAGGGGTCAATAAATTAGCAACAGGTCATAATCTTGATGATATCTCTCAATCAGTTCTCATGAACTTTGTGAATGCGGATATCGAGAAATTAGCTCGTCTTGGGCCTCATAGAAAGATTCAACCAGGTTTGATTCCTCGATTGATGCCGTTGCGACAGATCCCTGAGAAAGAAAACACGTTATATGCCCTTCTAAAAAATATTGAGTTCCATGATGCCGAATGCCCGTATTCACATGAAGCATTACGAGGAGTGTTCAAAGAGATTTTATACGAACTTGAAGAAAAGAATCCAGGGACACGTCATAGTATTCTCCGAAGTTTCGATTCGATAAAAGAGATGCTAGAAGCGCTTTATCCTCCTTCACCACTAAATATCTGTCAGCGATGTGGTGAACCTACCCCTCATTTGATGTGTAAGGCATGTGTATTACAGGATTTAGTAAAGGATCCTTGTTGATGCCCTTGAGATATATTATTCCAAAAATATCAATAATTGAACACCTTTCTTCAATATGTCCGATAGAGAAAATATTATTATGCTTTCGGATAATATTTATATAGTCTTATTATATTTTCCCATTGGGAGAATGGGGGATGAACCATTTTTATACCTCTCTCCTCACCACCATCCTCACTCTCCTCATTCTCCTCAAAAGTACCGTTGATCATCGAATGTCATGAAGTAAAACTATCATATTAGCACTTTTAAAATGTAATAGCTATATGGATGCTTGATCTCATCAAAAAACTTGATGATACCAATGATTACACTGATTATTGCATCATGCAGCAATGGTAAAGGAACCTGAATCTCTAAAAGAAAGAAATAGTTAAAGGAATTCCTTTAACCTCTTTAAAGATGGGTTCTGAATACCGCTACGTTTGACTGGAAAGATATTTTCTAAAAGCTGTGTTTCAAAAATAAATGCTCTATATGTCTTAACTAGTTCACTTTCGAATTTCTTTGCATCTTTGAGATCTTTTGCGGTGAAACAGATCACCCAATCGTAGGATCCATGCAAATAATAACTTGAACCTATCATAACTCCTAGTGTCTTAGCTTTTTTTTCGATGTGACGGGAGATGATCATTTCAGCTGCTTCATCCAATGGTTTATTTGCCTTTTTTACAAGCAGCATATATTCTCGAAGACCTAATTTCTCAAAGTCAGTTACTGCATGATATCCCCATATCGTATGTGAATCTTCAAGATTCTTGATAATACGGCGCACTTTTGGTCCAGAGAAACCACAACGTTTCGCAATATCGTCAATACTCTCTTTAGCATGTGCTTGCAATTCCATTATGATCTTTTGTTCATCCTTTTCAACCTGGGTTTTACTCCTTTTTGCCATATTGTTACCTTCTACTACCATATTTGATATAAAAAGCACATTAAAAACATTTTCCACAAAATAAACAAGTCTTTTGATATAATCTGTAACCTTTGATATGCTTTGAATACTGGACATTTGTTACATAAATAAATGGAGCGTTGCAGCCTACCTTGAGAAAAACCTTTTATGCTCCCATCCTTCTACTTGGTTTAATCATGAACCGATTAAGGATTTCTTGTCCACCGCTTGATGATCTCCTTGGTGGAGGAATAGAAGAAAAAACCATTACTGAGATATTTGGAGAAGCAGGTACCGGAAAGACAAACATCTGCCTTCAAGTTGCAAGGGAATGCGCAAATAATGGTAAGAAAGTAGCATATATCGATAGCGAAGGTGTTTCACTTGAGCGATTAAAACAGATGTGCCAAGGATATGATGAAGAAGAAATCCTAAATAATATTCTGATCTTCTCACCGTGTAGCCAAGACAATCAAGAAAAAATGATCGGTAATGCTTTGAAGATAAAAGATCTCTCTTTGATCATCGTTGACACCCTTAACCTCTTCTATCGATTAAATCTTGAAGAGGATAAAGAAGGTTGCATGCGGTCCTTTACTCGACAAGTTGGCATGCTTCAAAAAAACGCTAGAGAGAAAAACCTTTTCGTTATTGCAACAGAACAAGTATATACTGATAAAAATGGTGGCATAAGACCATTTACGAATAGAGATGTGGAACATCTTGTAAAAGCCATCATCAAACTTGAGAAGCTAGATATTGGATTACGGGAGGCAACTATCATGAAACATCGGTCACAGCCCGAAGGAAAAAAAGCACAGTTCAGGATTGCCCAGGATGGATTGAAATAGACTATGAGAGAGATTACATCATGGCTTCATGAAAGCACATATATCGAACCTTTATCACCTGGATGTCGGATGTGTGCTCGTGGATCAAAACTTGTTCTCCTCATAACAGGTATTTGCCCTGCCTCATGTTATTATTGTCCTTTAAGCTTTAAAAAAGGAGGAAAGGATGTCATTTATGCGGATGAATGGAAGCTAAAAAATCAAGATGATGTGAAAACCCTGCTTAAAGAAGCCACCTATATTAAGGCAGAAGGCGCAGGAATCACCGGTGGCGATCCTCTTTCAAAATGGGAGCGGACCATCCGCTATATTACGCTGTTAAAAAATGAATATGGTGCTTCCTTTCACATCCATCTATACACTTCAGGTTTGCATCATGCTGAGGCGATCCCCGACATAGTTGCTGCTGGACTTGATGAAATTCGATTCCACCCACCTCCCCATTATTGGAGTGATATGGCTGTAAGTCCCTTAGCCAAAACAATAGCAAGATCACTAGATACAACAGCCGATGTTGCAATAGAGATTCCATCGATTCCATCTTGGCAGAAACAGATCATTTCTCTCATCGATTGGTCTGAACGACAAGGTATTAAATGGATCAATCTCAACGAACTTGAATTCTCTGAACGTAACTCATTAGCTCTTGAAGAAAGAGGCTTTCAAGTAAAAGATGATATCTCTGCAGCGGTCCTAGGTAGTCAAGAAACTGCGATAGCGGTTCTTCAACATATCGCGCTGACAGATTACATGATCGGTGTTCACTATTGTTCTTCGTCATTCAAAGACGGTATCCAACTAACGAACCGCATCAAAAGACGAGCAAGAAGCATAGCTAGGGAAACCGATATCATCACAGATGAGGGAACAATACTTAAAGGCATTATCCAACCGATGCATGGAACCACTCTTTTTGATCTTTCAGAACTGTTGCAGCACAAGTATCATCTATCAAAGAAAACCTTTTATCTTAATAGAAAACAAAAGAGGATTGAACTACACCTTGATATCCTAGAAAAGATCGCTAAGGATATCACAAAAAAGGGCCATCAGTGTTTTATTATCGAGGAATATCCCACTGCTGATAAATTGGAAGTTGAACGGATCCCGTTACCATAGAGCAACAACATGATGTTTTCTGATGGTTTTCTAGGTAACACCTGAAAAAGGTTTTTATATATCCCCCTCATTTCCCACTCATCAACCCACATGGGTTGCATCTATGAAGGCTTCAAACGGAGGCTAAAAGAACTATGGCAATATTTGTGAAATTCCAAACACCCAAAGAAGTGCAGGATTTAGCCTATGATCTTGTTGAAAAAGCTCGAGATACCGGCAAAATCAGTAAAGGTGCAAATGAGGCAACAAAACAAGTAGAACGTGGACAAGCAAAGATAGTGATAATGGCTGAAGATGTTACCCCTGAGGAGATCCTTGCGCATATGCCTGTGCTCTGCGAAGAGAAAAACATACCATATGCATATGTCCCAAGTAAAGATGAACTCGGAAACGCTGCTGGATTACATGTTCCAACAACAGCCGTTGCGATAACGAATACAGGAAAGGACAAGAACACTCTTGAAACACTGGTTAAAAAAACCGCTGAATTGAAACAACAGTGATAAAATATGGTTGAAGGAACACCCTGTGAAGTTGTTGAAATCATTCATCGTACGGGTATGGCTGGAGAAGCACAGCAGGTTAAACTACGGGTACTTGATGGTATGGATAAAGGAAAGATCATTACCCGAAATGTGATTGGACCAGTACAGCTCGGTGATATACTTATGCTTAACGAGACCCAACGTGAGGCGAAAAGCCTTGGTGGCCCACGGTAATTATAATAATGAGGAAGTGGTGATCAATGGTTGAAAGACGTATTTGTTCATTTTGCGGGAATGAGATTGAACCTGGAACAGGAAAAATGTATGCAAAAAAAGATGGTACCGTGTTGTATTTCTGCAAAAACAAATGTCAGAAGAACATGTTGAAACTCAAACGTGTGCCTCGAAGAGTTCGTTGGAGTAAGTTTTTCGCGAAACAATAGTGTGGTATTGTTTCATACATTTTTTTTCTTTAAATCTTTTGAATAATTACGTTATACGATGGAAGTAGAAGAATAAACAGGTTGGGTTTGAGAAAGAAAAGGTCTATAGGGCTGTTCACGACTAAACAATGCTATGTCGGCCCCTTTTGACCTTTATCGATTGTATGAGAATCTATTTATCATCAGTAAAAACTTGCTTGTATCCAACCTCGTGTGGATCCATATCCTATAATGAATCCTCTCCATTGTCCATAATAGGTTTGTGTATCTTGGTCATATCGGTTGAATGAACCGATGATGTTTACAATCCGATTGTCGACTGCTGATTGAATGATAAACATATTTCTTGAGACTATACCTTGGAATTGATTTGTTCTCTCTGAACCTATTGGGCTTACGGTACCATGGATAAAATGTCTTCCTCGAAAATCTCTGTACGATCCATCTAAAGAAAGTTTTCCTTCTCTTTCACTGTGTAATCCAAGTTCTGCTTGGAAATTGCCGCTATGGGTAAGTCCCTTAACTTGAGGCATGTTGACAGGTAACGGATCTGACCAGACACTCTCCAATCCAGATGTATCTTTTACCTTGACTTTGACACTATAACTTCCTTTTGTGTTCCAAATATGAGACATACTAGCGGTTTGACCTGATTCATATGGTCCAACCCATCCACTGTTTGTTCCATCAGCCCAGTCGAACCAGTAATAAATATTATCATTATCAGGATCAGTGGTTGTTGATGAATAGGTATATGATCGTCCTGTTCTACCTGTTGAAGGTCCTGAGATAGTAGGTTTAACCGGAGGGTTATTTGATGATATTGCAACGGTCTTTGCTGTTGAAAAAGGACTTTGACCACCTTTAGAGTCCTCTGCCATAACCTGTACAGGATAGGTGCCTGCAGTGTTCCATGTATGGGTCCTGCTATCTGTTGTTCCACTGCTCATTAGACCACTCCATTCATCGACCGTTCCATCACCATCCCAATCCCAACCATATCGAATGGTGTCACTATCAGGATCAGTTGTGCTTGTGGAATAGGTATAGGCTGTTCCTATTCTTCCAGTTGCTGGTCCACTGGGTGTCGTAGGTTTGTTTGGTGGGTTATTGGCACTAGTTACCGTAATGATCAATGCCGGTGAGAATCCACTCTGAGCTCCGTGAACATCTTCTGCTTTGACACGGAGATAAAAAGTTCCTGTGCCTGTGAATTTTATATTTATTAAGCAAGGTGCCCCTGAGGAATAGTAATTGGTCGTCCAATGGTCGACTAATCCATCATTATTAAAATCAAGGCCATATCTGATGTTATCTCCATCGATATCTGTTGTACTAAAAGTATAGGTATTCCATGTTCCTTCTGTTACTGTGGTTGGTCCAACAGGTTTTCCTGGAGTGTTTGGCGGATGGTTTTCAATTTCGCTCTCTCCAGTAATGACAAATGCTAGATCTAGTGAAGTAATAAATGATGGTGGTTCATAGAGTTCAACCCAATCAAGTTCATACCAGTATCTATGAACGGCATCATCATTCCAGTGATTTAAAGATGATTTCCATCCCCATCGTTGTTGAGGGGAATCCGCGTGGACAATTGCAGAGATACTTAACCAATAGATGGTTCCTTCTTCTTGGATGAATGGACTTTCGATATTTTCGATATTATATTGCCAGTAGAGCTCATGATCATCAGAAACATAGAAACCTTCTCCCGGGTCATACCATCCTTGAAGTCCGTCCCATGGGCCTGAGACAACCCACTCGGTGGGATAAAATGTTCTTTCCCATAGTGTTACACCTGGTCGACTATAGGGTATAGTTGGGGGATTGGCAGGTATGTCCGCGGCGATTGAAATAGTGAATGCAAGAAGGTTGCCTACAGTATCATTTAACCAGGAACCCCAGAAATGGATATCTGTTATAGGTCCGGATTCTGAACACATCCAGTCATCTGCAAGGCAATTGCGAGGGAATACTCCTTCTACATATGTTGCATCTACGCCCCACCCCAATGGGTCAGGGAGTTGTGGAAAATGCATTTTATGGTCATCACCTGAATCCCAATCTGTTGTATCTGTTTGTTTTTCCTCGATAACGAATTGTTCCTGATTGATTGGTGTCGTCTTAAGTGCAGGTATGCCGGTAGCAGTGAGAAACAGCGTTATGATTATCAATCCAATTAGATATTTTTTCAAGATTTTTCACCTCTTTTTTAATTTCTCCCCAAATAGTTGAATAAAGACCCTATTTCAAATCATTTGCAGTCTATTTATAGTTTTTGAGCTAGTTGAAAGAAGTAACAATATGATGGAATAAGCTGCAAATTATGTCGGAGGAAACGTAATATTATAGTATATATGATGGATGATATAAACCGGTTTTTATCGATATAGGGTTATCTATCTAAAAGTGAAGAATATGTTCATAAGATTTCAAGAACATTGAAAAGTAATTATTCTTTCGTAATAAGGTTCTGATTTTAAGAAATATTAAAAATAACTGTATGTATCTAGATATTTATCATGAAAGTATCAATACCATACGGAGTAGAATATTTGAATGTATCAATTCCAGATAAGAACCTAAGCGGTATAATCAAAACTAACGAGATGATTGGATCGGATTCCCCGTATAAACTTATTGAACAAGCGTTACGGACGCCCTTGGGAGCACAACATCTGAGTACTATCGTCTCACCAGGTGACACCATCGCTATTGTGGTTGATGATTATACAAGACCTTGCCCAACAAACATACTTCTTCCTCCATTATTAAAAGAGCTAAAACAAAGTGGCATCAGCGAAACAGATATCACCATCATCATTGGAACAGGGACTCATCATCCTCCATCTATTGATTCAATACAATCGATACTTGGCCATAAGATTGCTAGAGCGTATAACGTTATATACAATGACCAACAATCATCAACGTTTGTATCTGTTGGTCTCTCAACATATCATCATCAGATTGAGGTCTTGAAAGAATATCTAGATGCAGATGTTAAGATGCTTGTTAGTGATATAGAATATCATTATTTTGCAGGATATGGGGGTATACGGAAAAGTATCCTACCGGCCATCTCATCAAAACAGACCATACAACAGAATCATGCAATGATGTTTGATGTTCATGCAACCACTGGGAATCTTAAAAAAAATCCGGTCCATTTAGAAATGATGGAAGCAATGAACCTGGCCGGTTGTGATTTTGCCCTTGGATGTGTACTTAACTCAACACATGAGATTGTTGGAGTATGGGCCGGAGATCCAGAAAAAGTGATGGACAACGGTATCAAATTAGTAGACATAATGTATAAATCAGAGATATCTGAAAAACCAGATATCGTTGTAGTATCTGCAGACGGTGCACCCCATGACATCAATCTCTATCAAGCCTTAAAAGCATTATATACTGCATCCCAAGTGGTAAAGGAGGGTGGATGGATCATCCTTGTTGCTGAGTGTAAAGAGGGGTTAGGTAGCGATCTCTATCATGAATGTTTACAAAAGTATCCGACCTCTTCAGAAATAAAAAAAGCATTAGAAGACAATTTTAAGATAGGTGCCCATAAAGCCTATTATCATAGGAAGGCAGTTGAAACATTTCATATCTGCCTGATTTCCTCATTACATGAATCATTTGTAGATAGATTCCTTTCATTTCATCCATTCTCATCTGTTCAAGATGCATTGGACCATGCTATACAAAATTCAGGTGATAATCCACGTGTTCTTGTACTTCCCCATGGTACAACCACATATGTTGAAATCTCTGAATCATCATAATAATCGTGTCATTTACATTTGTATCATCTTTCACCGATCAATATTTTTTTCATTTTGATATTTCCCCACCGCTCTTTTTTATAGACTGAACTATAAAATAGAATTTATGACCTCATTGTCTGAAGAGAAAAAAGAAGAAATCAAAGCGTTTCTTAAAAAAAGATTACAGGATGATCCCTTGGTGAAGGAGATTTATTAGGCCATCTTTTGCGTCATCTAGAAGTTGTATATAATATATGTCATGAATTTCTAGAGCAAAGAACAATTAAGAACTCAATAGAGATCAACCAAACATTCATATTTCCCTTTTCCTTGTTATCTATCATCGTATGAATCTTCAAACAAGGACATTCAAAATAAAAGAAATGCTAAGGAACAATCGGATTTTTATTTTATTCATACTCTTATTTTTTTGTATCCTAGGTACTTATTCCTTTTATCCGAAGTCAAACATTCTTTCAACGCCTAGTTATCTACAGATAGGCGATTTACTCTTTTGTGATTATCGACCTGATTTCGCATCATTTGCTTCTTCATTCAATATCCATGTTCCTGATCCAGTTACAACATATGGTCCATATAATGATCATGTCGCTCTCTATATTGGCAATGATATGTTCATAGAAGCTTGTCCTTATTATTATGATACGGAGGAACAAGCATGGATCGGTGTGGTGACAACTCACATTGGGACCTTTAATCTATGGGCAACCAATATCTCTTATGGTGTTCTCACAAATGTCACTGATGAACAACGAAAGGGCGCGGTTGCTTGGGCCAAGAATCAACTTGGGCAACCCTATCAGGAGACGATCTTTCCAAGAAATATGGATTCCTTTGATGAAGACGACCCAACATCTGATCATTGGTTTTGCTCTGAGTTGATCTGGGCGGCGTATAAACATCAGGGAGTCCATTTGGAAGATTCATGGATGACGGTTACTCCAAATTCTCTATTAAGAGATGAACGTATCAATATACACATGAACGAACCATTAGGTTTCTGGTATCCTGGATTGTATCTTCAATGGTATGCCACTTGTTTTTTTGATTACCTCCTTAACTAGATGACAGAATAAAAAATAGGTAAGACTTGTAAAATAATTTTTATATAATCATTAACATAAAACATAATGCCTGGTGAGAGACAATAAATCAGAAAAGACTCATACTGTATCTCTTCGGGCTTCTCATACTAGCTGCAAATAACATCGTGTTATATATCACGTTCCTTCATGCCTATTTCTTTAATGACTATGTGTTCTCTGCCCATATCAACCAATACGGTGAAGCCCATATCGAGCTTATTGTCCTAGGAGTAAGCCTTGTTATAGGTATCTATACCATTGTTCATTTTATGAGGCTCATGATTAAAGAGGAAAAACCATTAGTTTCTTAAGTCCCTCATTTTTTTCCTTGCAACATTTAAATACCATCGTTTCCATTTCAACACAACTTAGGACTCTGGAGGAAAAGAATATGGATGGTATATCCCTTAAGCTTGTTGATATTGAAAAACCAGATGAGATGAATTTTATTCTTGGACAAACACATTTCATCAAATCGGTTGAGGACCTCTATGAGGCGATTGTAAACTCTGTCCCACAAGCTCGATTTGGTATCGCGTTCTGTGAAGCAAGTGGCGCATGCAAGCTGAGAAGTACAGGTAATGATGAACAATTGGAAAAACTTGCAAAGAAAAACCTATTACGTATTGGCGCAGGTCATAGTTTCATTATCTTTATGGAACATTGTTTTCCTTTGCATATCCTAAACAGTATCAAAATGGTCCCAGAGGTATGTAGTATCTTCTGTGCAACTGCAAACAACACTAAGGTCATCGTTGCTGAAACAAAAAATGGAAATGAGGATGGTCGAGGGGTACTTGGTGTTGTTGATGGTAATGTTCCAAAAGGGATCGAGAACGAAGAGGACATCGCCTGGCGAAAGAGTTTCTTACGGGAGATTGGATACAAACTCTAAAGGTCACTGTATATATTGCAAACATTTTCGATATATACGTAGACGTAAATCTGAAAAAGAGCGTGCTATCGTATTAAGAGAAGACTCTAATGGAGTTATCTATTATATATAATCAAACCAAACTATTGACCTTATTGTATGTTTATAAAGCGAAAAGAGTTGTTCGGTGATCATAATAGATAGTTATCGATGCATACTTTAACTCAAGAGGATTCAACTATTTCCTTTGAATCCTGTGTTCATCTACCACGCGAACTTTTAATTGATGAAAAACTTGATTTTCCTATACCTTGGTTGTAGTACCTCTCAGAGCTTGCCCTTAAAAACGATACAAATAACATAAAACAAAACACAGGGGTCTTTGTGGATTACATCAATGTTGATTTGATTATTATTTCATTTCTCAGTATATGCTAAAAATATGTTTTATCTTAAAAACCATGTTTACCGATCAATGGGACAAATGCGCATCCACCAAGAACCTTTGAGATGATGTCTTCACCTCTTTTCTCTATACTTGTTAGTTCACAATATACTCTTCCTATTGGTATCAGTAGTTTTCCTCCATCTTCGAGTTGATCGATTAATGGTTGTGGAATATCCGGGGCAGCACAGGTTACATAGATCCTATCAAATGGTGAATGGTCCGGTAGACCAAGAGATCCGTCACCTTTACAGATGATCACATTGTTAATCCCTGCTTTTTCAAGGTTCTTTTGTGCGTTTTCCGCAAGATTTGGGATCCTTTCAACACTATACAACCGTCCATTTGGACCGATGAGAACAGACATCACTGCTGCATGATACCCTGAACCAGAACCCACCTCCAAGATCGTTAGCCCAGATCTGACATCTAAGGCTTCTGCCATAAGCGCAACCATATGAGGTGCAGAGATCGTTTGCCCTTCCCCAATATCCAATGGTCTATCCTCATAGGCGAACCGAGAAAGTGAAGGTGGAACAAAGAATTCTCGAGAAATACGTAAGAATGCATCTTCAACTTCTTTTGAATGTATATATCCAGACTGTTTCAATCTCAAGACCAATTTTTCTTTTTCCATAGCAAATTCCATAATCATCTATCCTTCGGACTATTGCACTTTCATATTTTGAAGATATGGTATTTGTATCCGGTCATATCCGTTGTTTCATCATCATCCTTTTTATAATACTATGTGTTTCACCCAACATCAATATGGATAAGGTAGCTATTGTTGCCCTTGGTGGCAACGCACTAATAAAAAAAGGACAGATAGGAGATATTCATGAGCAATTCGCAAATACCCGTAAGGTTTCATCATCTATTGTAAAGATGGTAAAAGCAGGGTATAAACTTGTCGTCACCCATGGGAATGGTCCTCAGGTTGGATCAATATTCCTTCAAAACAATGCAACACGTGATATCATTCCGCCTATGCCTCTAGGTATCTGTGTCGCAGAAAGTCAAGGTTTTATTGGATATATGATTCAGCAATGTATCTTTAATGAGCTGCATAAGGAGAATATCTCAAAAAAGATTGCAACCATCATCACTCAGGTTCTTATCGACGAAAAGGATCTTTCTCTCAAAGATCCTACAAAACCAATTGGCCCCTATTATAATGAAGATGATGCTCAGAAACTCCTCAAAGATGGATATCAGATCACGATGCAGCCGCAGGGATGGCGTATCGTTGTACCATCTCCAGATCCAAAAGCCATCGTTGAAGCAGATATCATTAAAAGACTCCTTGATGAGGATGTTATCGTAATCGCAGCTGGCGGAGGTGGTATGCCTGTCATCAAAAAGGAAGGATGGGGTCTTGATGGGGTCGAAGCGGTGGTTGACAAGGACCTTGCTAGTGAACGGCTCGCTGAAGAGATCAAAGCTGATCTCCTTTTAATTCTTACAAACGTTGACAAAGTCTATATAGATTTCAACACGGAGAACAGTCGCCCTCTCAACACCGTGACCCTTAATGAGATAAAGAAGTATTATCAACAAGAGCAATTTCCTCAGGGGAGCATGGGTCCTAAGATACTTGCAGCTATCCGATTCCTTGAACATGGTGGAAGAAAGGTCATCATAGCAGATGTGGATCAGGGGTGGGAGGCTTTACAGGGAACAACAGGGACCCATATTGTTAACGAGTAATCAGGATATTTATTAACCCCATCGTTCATTCCTTTTTTAAATCATATGGATACCACACCACTTGAGAAGCAGATTAAAGACATTGAAGATGAGATCTTCAATACCCAGAAGAACAAGGCTACTGAGCATCATATCGGTAAACTCAAAGCAAAGATAGCAAGATTACGTGGGCAAATCGAAAAACAACAGAGCAAAGGCGTTAAAGGAAAAGGATTTGCAGTTAAAAAGAACGGAGATGCAACCATTGGTCTTATTGGTTTTCCTAGTATTGGAAAAAGCACTCTTTTAAATCAATTAACTGATGCAAAAAGCGAGGTTGCAGCATACGAATTTACTACTCTTGATGTTATCCCCGGGATGCTTCACCATAAGGGTGCAAATCTACAGATACTTGACTTACCAGGACTTATTACTGGTGCATCTCTTGGTAAAGGGAGAGGTAGGGAGATTCTTGCAGCGGTACGCTCCGTTGACCTCATCTTACTTATGGTTGATGGGACACATAAAGATCATCTTGATCGCATGACCCTAGAATTACATAGTGCAGGGTTACGGCTCAATAGGAAGAAACCAGATGTAGTTATCACACTCTCAATGCAAGGGGGTATTACCATTCATACCCCAATCAAACTAACAAAGATCAGTGAAAAGACCATTCGTTCCATCGTGTCAGAGTATCTTGTCAATGCAGATGTCATCATTAGAGAAGATATCGATGAAGATCAATTAATCGATGTTTTCATCAAGAATCGAACCTATATACCTGCAATCGCAGTTATCAATAAGATAGATCTTCTAAGTCAAAAGGAACTAGACAACTATAAAGAGCATATTAGGAAAAAAGGATGGATAGTCCATGCGATTTCAGCAATAGATGGAACCGGACTACAAGAACTCAAAGACCTTATCTTTTCACAGCTTCGCCTGATACGCATCTATATGAAACCACAGGGAAAGAAACCGGATTATAATGAACCGATGATATTGCGAGAGGAAGATACCGTTGAGGATGTCTGTAAAAAGATACATAGGGACTTTAAACAAAAGTTTAGATATGCTCATGTCTGGGGGAGATCAGCGAAATACCCTGGTCAAAAAGTTGGGTTGGACCATACGCTCTGTGATGAAGATGTTCTCACAGTTATTATCATCCATTAATTTGAGATCATAGATTGTATCTGAGTTGCAACATGTTTTTCATTTAATCTGTATTTCTCTAAGAGATCCTTTGGTTCTCCACTTTCACAGAACGTATCATTTATACCCATACGTCTAAAACGAATGGTTTTTCCAACGTTCTTCTCAGCTAGGACCTCTGCAACCGCTGAACCAAGACCCCCGATTATCGAATGCTCTTCTACTGTCACGATACAACCGGTTTGCTTTGCACATTTCAATACCAGTTGTTCGTCTAGTGGTTTAATCGTATGCATATCGATTACGCGAACTGAAAGACCTTTCTTCTTTAACAGATGATGTGCATCAAAGGCAGCATCGACCATTGTCCCACATGCGATGATGGTTGCATCATCACCATCTTCAACTTGCATTCCCTTTCCTAAGCTTATGTGTTCAATGTATTCTTCAGAATAAAGGACTGGTGCATCTGCTCGCCCTATACGAGCATACATTGGTCCAACATGTTCAGCCATCAATTCAACAATTCGAGATGTCTGGGTATAATCACTTGGTGCAAGAACCGTCATATTAGGAAGGACACGCATTAAAGAGATATCTTCGATCATTTGATGACTTGCTCCATCTTTTCCAACACTGATGCCTCCATGTGTAGCAAAGATTTTTACATTAGCCTGGGAATAAGCAAGATCCATACGTATCTGATCGTACACACGTCCAGTTGCAAAGACTGCAAAGGTGCTACAAAAAGGAAGTTTCCCGGCTGATGCAAGACCCGCTGCTGTTGAGATCATATTTGCTTCTGCAATACCCATCTCAAAAAAACGTTGAGGAAATTTTTTTGCAAATAATATCGTCTTAGTAGATTTTGAGAGATCTGCATCAAGAACGACCAAGTTCTGATAGATATCACCAAGCCGAACTAATGTTTCACCGTATGCTGTTCGAGGGTTTTTCATCTCTTTTTTCGTCATTATCTTCCTCTCAGTTTTTGTTCGATACGTGTAAGTTCCTCGATAGCTAGTTTATATTCCATCTCATTTGGTGGAACCCCGTGGAAATCAACGTTGTTCTCCATAAATGAAACACCTTTCCCTTTAATGGTATCAAGGATGATAACCGATGGTTGGTTACGATGAGTATCTGTATTCTGTAAAGCTTCTTCTATCTCTCTAATGTCATGACCGTCGATCTCAACGACATTCCATCCAAATGCGGTCCATCTATCATACACTGATTCTAATCGAAGGACCTCTTCAGTATTCCCATCTATCTGTAAGAAATTTCTATCTATTAATGCGGTGAGATTATCTAACTTGTAATGTGATGCGGCAGCAGCTGCTTCCCAAATCTGTCCTTCATTGGTTTCTCCGTCGCCAAGCATAACATAGACATGATATGATTTCTTGTCGAGTTTTCCAGCAAGTGCTACTCCTGATGCAAATGAGAGACCATGGCCAAGGGAACCAGTGCTTGCTTCGACACCAGGGGTGTAAAGGCAGACGGGATGGCCTTGAAGTCTGCAATTAATCGTTCGTAATTTTATAAGTTCTTTAACCGAAAAATATCCTGATTCTGCAAGAACGGCATACAATGCAGGGGCAGCATGTCCTTTACTAAGGATAAATCGATCTCTGTCCGGATTATCTGGTTTCTTTGGATCATGGAACATATGCGAAAAATACAGGGTAACCAGTGCATCAACCGCAGAAAGCGATCCACCAGGATGACCAGATTTAGCATGATACAACATTTCAATGACATGTTTTCGTATCTTAACGGCCATCAATTCAAGGGTTTGAATGTTTTTTGCGTCAGTGGCAGTCATTGGGTTCTCCTCTGAATGAAAATGAATCCCCGTGTTTTCCAGAGAATACAAACAATGTCTAAATACTTTTTGTAATATCCTAGATCAGCCTTTCAATTAATTTTAAAAAAACTCTGGAGCTTAGTTAATCAAGGAACGTAAATGTATTGAATTCAACTCGTCTATATATGATTTAAATGTTTGATAAATCTCAACAGTTGATGATTATTTCATACCAACGTTTATAAATTTTGATTTGTTTCTGCTATCTGATGATTGAAATATGGTTGTAAATATTGAACGATTGTTTTCCAAAAGGGCTGGTCGGCTTCGCTCATCAGAGATCAGAGAGTTATTAAAACTTACACAGATACCAGGTATGATCTCATTTGCGGGGGGTCTACCCAATCCTAAGGCTTTTCCTATACATATCATCAGAGAATGTATCGATACGACACTAAAGAACAATCCAAACGATGCTTTACAATATGGGACGACAGAAGGAGTAACACAATTACGTTGTGCTTTAGCGAAAAGGATGAAGAAAGTTAAGGATATCAATTGTGAGCTTCATGATGTTATCGTTACTAGTGGTGCTCAACAAGCATTATCTCTTGTCGCTTTATGTTTTCTTGACCCTGGTGACACATATCTTACCAGTGCACCAGCCTATTTAGGCGCAGTCCAAGCGTTTCATGCTTATGAAGCGAATTGTGAATCGATACCAATCAACAGTGAAGGAATAGATACTGATTCTCTTAGAAGAAATATCGAACGTCTTAGACGTACTGGAGTACATCCTAAATTTCTGTACTGTGTACCGAATTTTCAAAATCCTTCAGGGGAGACGATGTCTTTACATCATCGTAAAGAACTCCTTGATATCGCTTCGGAATACGATTTCCTTATCATCGAAGATGATCCCTACGGTGAACTTGTCTTTGAAGGAGAACCGATTCCACCAATCAAATCGTTCGATAAACGTGGGCGGGTCATCTATATCAGCACGTTTTCAAAGATCCTTGCCCCAGGTTTTAGACTTGGATGGGTCGTTGCATCAAAGGAAATACTAGATAAATTCATCTTAGCAAAACAAGCAACGGATCTTTGCACAAACACCTTTTCTCAATATATCGCCTATGAATATATCAATGGCGGCTTTCTTGACAAACAGGTTAAGAAGATTAAAGCGTTATATAAGAAAAATCGGGATGTCATGATCGAAGAATTGGATAAAAACTTTCCAGAGGGGGTAACATGGACTATTCCCAAGGGAGGTATGTTCATATGGCTCACTCTTCCAAAGACCATAGACACTCGCCTCATGTTCAAGAAAGCTATGGCTAAAAAGATTGCCTATGTCATTGGTGAAGCATTTTACCCAGAAGGTGGAAATTATAATTCCATGAGATTGAATTTTTCGTATTCAGATGAGAAAACCATTCGAGAGGGTGTGCGACGTCTTGCTGAGGTGATTAAGGAGGAGCTCAATGGTTTTCAGAGGGAATCATATCCACCAAATGGCGTATGATGGATTCGATCAGCTAGCATCGTGATATGCAGGTGGGTATGCGGCCATAAGGTTTTTAAAATCAATCTCTTTTGTACCATTGAAAAACAATTGGGATTGGTGAAATTCGATGGGATGTCGGATAAAGACACGAGTTAAGTTAGACCATATTCAAGATTTTGAACTGATGTTTGAACGGATGAAGCTCCATCGACCTCGAGAGGCCGCTGTTTATTATGCTATTCTTATCATTGATGCTGCAAAAGAATTCTCTGATTTTTTGCATATCGCAGAAGAATTAGCTAATCTTACACGTAGACCCCTTGAAACAGGTCGGAATTGCTTACTAAAGAACGGTCTTATCGCAAAAGTTTTGTTCTCAAATGACACGCGGGATAACTTTGGACGGGAAAGCTATCTGCCGGTTCATCCCTGTGCGATATGGGAAGTGGTTAAAAAGGATTTACAACAGTATATTGCACCAGAGACATATCACTCCATAGAAAACCATCTTAGAACATATAACGATTTCTATAAAGATAACTTTGATAAATATGGTGTGAAACTACGAAGAAATGGAAACGTCACCATTGAATATTACGGTCTTTGGGTTCTGTATAATGCATTGTATAACAGTATGGAAAAAGGTAACCATGTGAAACTTCAGATAAGCGGTGAAAGATTTTTCAAAGAACCATTTATCGATTATTTCAAAAGATTCCTTGAGCTTGATACTAAGTTACAGGTCATCATTGACACTGAAATTGACAAAGGTCTCCTTCAACATTTTAATGATTCGTTTCCAGAGAAACTTGAAATTAGGTCCTTCCCTGATGGTGCATCTGGTACCCTTCGAAATTATGTGTATGGTAAGGAGTTTGCTATCAATGGTATTAAGATATTGCAAGATCATTCTGATGAACCGGCCTATATCGGTACTGCATATGTAGATGTTGAGGATATCAAAGTATTTAATAACAAATTCGACAGCCTCTGGAATCTAGCAAAACCACTTCAATGATCACATAAACAGAAGTAGTTTTTCAGACGAAAAGTTTTGTATAAAGGTTAATATCTATACGAAACGGGTTGTTTCCATATTCTTCAATGCTACCGTCGTTAGGTTATATTTTTTATGGACTGAGCTTGAGAGATCAAGACATTTTGATTCCTCGCCATGACCGAAGAGTAATCGGTCTGGTCTTGGACTCATATTGTTAATATAATTCATGAGTTGACGTCTATCACTATGACCTGAAAAACCATCAACGGTCTCAATCATCATATTAACCCTAATGGTCTGAACATTGCCACCTGATGTTATCGAAACATCTCTCCATCCTTTTTGTACACGTCTTCCAAAACTCCCTTCTGCTTGGTATCCAACAAAGATAATCATATTCTTCTCAGTTTCAGCCCAAGATTTGAAATATTCCATGACCGGTCCACCAACCATCATACCACTTGTTGCAAGAACGATACAGGGATCAGGATCATTGATGATCTTCTGACGCATCTCTTGTCCCTCAACACGAACAAAGATGTCGGAAAGAAGAGGGTTTTTTCCTTTTTGGAACGCTTGCGCTCGTAATTTATTGTTGAGATACTCAGGGTATGCTGTATGAATCGCTGTTGCCTCCCAGATCATTCCATCTAAATACACAGGTATTTCTGGGATTTCTTTATCTGCTATAAGTTGTTCAAGGACGATCATGACCTCTTGACTTCGACCAACAGCGAATACGGGGACTAGGATCTTACCATTTCTTTCCAAACATCGTCTGGTTATCTCTCTAAGATGATCGGTTGCTTCTCGACGGCTTGGTTGGAAATCTTCTTTACCACCATAGGTTGATTCGATGAACATTGCCTCAAGACGTGGAAAATGATTGACCGCAGGGTTAAATAACCATGTTTTCTCATATTTTATATCGCCACTAAACGCGATGTTATAGAGACCTTCACCGATATGAAAATGTGCAATAGATGACCCAAGGATATGTCCTGCATTATGGAACGTTAAGCGAACATCAGGGGTAATATCTGTGGTATCTCCATAATTCATGGCTATACAATGTTTAATGACTTCACGAACATGTTCTCCAGCATATGGTATCTTTTTTGCGTCTGCGGCAGCAACCTTTAAGTAATCCATCTGCAGCAATGTCATCATATCCCGTGTAGGTGGTGTACAATAAACGGGTCCATCATATCCATATTTATAAAGAAGTGGAACAAGCCCTGAATGATCAAGATGGGCATGGGTTATGACTACAGCATCGATTGTCTCAATTGGTAACACTTCAGGGAGATGTAAATAAGGGGTCCCACAGTCATCAGAGACATCCACGCCAACATCAATAAGGATCTTACTATCCTGTGTGTTTAGCATACTACATGATCGACCAACTTGTCTGTAACCTCCTAATGCGGTGACTCGAACATATTTCTCGCCTTCAGATACTCCCCGGTGCAATCGTCGACCAACTTTTTTAAGTATCTCCTTTCGTTCATCACTCATCATCCGAAGGAAACCACGGATATCATGAACTGTTTTTGATTGCAAGGGTGGTGTACGGATGATGCGGGGGGACCAGTTGATTTTTTTACGGATCTCATTAAGATATTTTCCTTGTTTACCTATAGCGACACCAGGTTTCATGACCTCAATGGTCACTTCACCGACATCAGGTTGAAAATAGATGTTGGTTATCTCTGCCTCCTCGGGGATGATTTGTCTAATTTTCTTTTCAGCGGTTTCCTCTTGCGTTGTGACACTTGGGTCAGGTCGCACGACAATACGTTTTTGAAGCATTTTCGCTAATTGTTTGATAAGATCATCCTGTTCAGCGAATTTATGCGGATGCTTTGTGTAAAGGACGACTAATGCTCCTTCAAACTCAATATCAGAAACATCGATACTTGGTGGTACTGTTGCCCTAACTTTTCCTTTCATTTCCCTTAAAACATCTTCAGCAGTCATATAATTCCCACAATTTTTCTTGTTTTATATCTGTATCAATATGAGCCTAATACCCGCTATCTAAATAATATTAGAACTTAAACAAATGGAAAGAGTAATGGTATAGATGTGATTTGATTGATCTATTTTTTGAATTGCTGCATTTTCTTTTTAACGTCTTCATCAGCAATCTGATGAAAACCATCTTTTGATATCACAGCAACGCTGATCATACCACCAGATGCAGAATCCCTACTTATCGCAGCACTGATTGCTCTAATCGCTAAATCAATTCCTTCATCAGAGGTCATATCATCACGATAATGATCCTCAAGTACACCAAAGACATAGGGTGACCCTGAGCCACCAGATGTGTAATTGTCAGGTATTGAACCACCTGCAGCATCAAGAGAATAGACATGGCCTCCGGTTTGATCCCAACCACCAAGGACAAGCTGGACATAATATGGCATGAATTTTCTTTGGTTCATAATATTTGACATGAGTGTTGCTGCACTTTCAACGGGGATTGGCGAATCTCGTTTCAACCTATAGAGATTTGCTTCAGCACTCAGATATCTTGCAAGGACTTGCAGATCGCCAACAAGCCCAGCAGTTGCAAGAGCTAGATGATTATCGATTCGATATAACTTCTTTGTTGATTTATGCGCAATTAATGTTCCCATCGTCGCTCTTTGTTCTGTAGCGATAACGACGCCATCTGTGCATACCATACCTAAAGTTGTCGTTCCAGTTTTTTTAACATTCTCTGATGTCATGATATCTCCTCAAAATTAGGGAAAAATTACAGAATGCAATTCTTATACTTTTATATATAGTTTGCGTATTTTACTGAATGTTGCTAAAAAATTAAAGAAATAGAGAAGAACAAACTATCTCACAATATACTTAAATAATTGACAGACATTCTATTATTTATATTATGACGACGCTGATTCTAAATGTCGATCGAGATGATGATTTTGGGAGGAAAGCTCATATCAAAAGTCCCATCATCGGCGTTGGGAATAATGTTGATGCAGCCCAACGTTTCGGAGAGGCAGATCCAGAAGACTCGGATTTGAATGCAATATATTATGCGGTATCACTTTACAGGAAATTGATTAATGAACAAAAGGTTGTTGAAATTGCAACGATCTGTGGGCATATCAATGTTGGTGTGAAATCAGATGAGATACTCTCAAAACAACTTGAGGATGTTTTAGAAAAGACCCAAGCAACAGATGTTATCGTTGTAACTGATGGCGCTGAGGATGATTATATCATACCTATCATTCAATCTCGGGTAAAGATTACTTCCATTCAACGTGTATCCGTAAAACAAAGTCGCCATCTTGAAGATACCTATTATCGGATCTTAAAGATACTTGATGATGAGAAGGTTCAGAAACAATTTGTCTTACCTATTGGTCTTGTATTGATCGTGTGGGCTTGTTTTGTTCTCCTTAATATGACCTCAAGTGGTTTTGGAGCTATTTTGTTGACCCTTGGGGTTTATCTATTGGTCAGGGCTTTTCGTTGGGAACGGGCGATTTCTTCGATAGTTGAAGAAGTGAAATCAGGTTTTTTAACAGGGCGATTATCGATTTATACCTCCGCGGTATCCATCGTTATCATCATCGCAAGTATCTTTCTCTCTTATACCAATGCCAATATCCCCTATGAACTGGAACTACTAGCCGTCTTATCATTCATGGCTAATATCATATGGGGAATAGTCATTGCTGGATTGTTGTTTATATTTGGTCATGTTGTTGATATCTATGTGAAAGATAAACAAGCAGCATGGCGTTATTGGATCTATCCGTTCTCTCTTCTTGCTTTTGGATTTATCTCATCAGCAATCTTTACATCACTTCACAAAGCGTTGTTGAATTGGCCTGAGACATTCTATATCGAACCATTCTATACTCCTTTTTTCATTGGTAATACAATCACGGGTATTATGATCACAATTGTTGGTGCGGTCACTTATCATTATGTAAAAGACATGTACAGACCAAAAAATAACGATATGGCCGCAAAGAAACAAACATCATGAAATTTTTTTTAGGTTTTTGGTGTGATAGATGAACTATGAAACCTGGTATCCTTTGTTAGATGCAATTAGAGCAGACATAAAGGTATCATGGGATTCAGATGAAAAAGCAGCTCAGATACTAAGTAGTTTACTTGATGATTCATCTCATCTGATTTCTTTTTCATATTTGGAAGAATTATTGATTAATAGCAAGGTCATCGTCTTTGGAGCGGGTCCCTCGTTGGAAAGAGGGATACATCGATATAATGATCTTTTTAAGGATTGTATACTGATTGCTGCAGATGGTGCGACAACTGCTCTCATAAATAATAACATAGTTCCTCACATCATTGTAACCGATCTGGATGGAAATATTGCTGATCAGTTACACGCAAATAAGATGGGTAGTATAATCGTTGTTCACGCGCATGGTGATAATATTGAAGTTGTTGAAAAAATCATTCCAAGAATAGAGGGAGCAGTGATTGGTAGTATTCAGATTGATCCACGAGGGGTATCACATGTGTTTAATGTTGGTGGGTTCACTGATGGCGACAGAGCAGTCTATTTAGCTGCGCATTGTTATGCAAAAAGGATATCTCTTATCGGTTTTGATTTTGAAGGATCGATAGGAAAATATTGTCTACCTGAAAAAAAGGATAGAGATCTAAAACTAATGAAATTGAGATGGTGTTTGATCCTCATTAAAAGACTACAACAGGATACTTTGATACAGTTTCTTAAAGGGTGATGAGGGGTTTTTTTTCATAATTTCGTGATGTTAGATAAATACCTATCAAGATTATTCCCCCTCCAATCAATGTATAATTTGAGGGGATTTGGCGTATCCAAGGTAAGATGAAGGCTAGAATCGTTGAACCGATAGGTTCTCCAAGAAGTGCCACCGATGCTAACGTCGTCTTTATATGGGCAAGGGACCAGTTATAAAGAGTATGGCCAAAGATTCCAGAGATTAAAGCCATGAGAAGAATCAACGTAAGATCCCCAATACTTATTTGCGTGATGGAGACTGCGCTTAGCAGACAAAAGGTAAATAAAAAAATCGTTGAAACCCCATACACGACAAAAACATAGGGTATAACAGAGATCTGTTTTCGAAAATGTCTTCCACCAACAATATATAAACCTGCTGCAATCCCTCCAAGAAACGCCATAAGATTTCCCTCCAGAGAATTGATCCCTGAGAGACCATGGTTCCCATATACTAGGACGATAACACCAAAAAAGGATATGCTTATTCCAATAAGATTTAATTTGGATAGTTTTTCTTTGAATAAGAAATAGGATAAAGGTGCAACAAAGATAGGATGGGCGGTGACAAGAATGACCGAGCTTGCAACTGATGTGAGCTTTAGTGATGTTACCCATAAAGCGAAATGAACTGCTAAGATAAAACCAATACTGAACAGGAGGAACAACGATTTTTTAGAAAGCGACAGGATCTCTTGTTGGTACCGTCGTTTAAATACGATAAAAGGGATGATGAGAAGGGTTGTAAATACCATCCGGTACAATGAGATGAGCAATGCAGGTGCTTCGATAGATACGATGATCACCGCTGCGGCAGAGACACTGATGACTGCAATAAACACGATTATCGATGGTTTAGGTATCATGCGATATGAAAAAGTAATAAGAGATTTAGTTTATGATACTTCTCATATTTCAAGTGGAGCGTATAAAGGATTCATAA
Source organism: Thermoplasmatota archaeon (assembly GCA_029762575.1). GTDB lineage: Archaea > Thermoplasmatota > E2 > DHVEG-1 > DHVEG-1 > EX4572-165. Next base: position 53,210 of record JARVGL010000002.1, read on the forward strand.
CAATTTCTACCATAAGAACATATACAAATAGCATAAATAGCATAAAATCGATGCAAATCTCCTTAAAGAGCCTAAGTTTATGAACTATGGATATTTTAATGGAAGGGAAATAGATTTATGGAAAAGACAAAGGCAAAGAACAATAAAGATAACGGATTAGTAAAAACTTCTGTTGAGCCATCATTGATTATTATAATGATCATTGAAAAGGATGAGATTATCCGAACCATCAGCTCATCGGTCTTTCAAGAATTAGGATATCAACCAAATGATCTTATTGGAAGAAGTTTAAAAGATTTCATTTATCCAGATGACCTAAAGAAAACGATGGAGTTTCTTAGAAAAGATATTGGAAAACATAAGAGACAAACGGTCCATGCATTTCAGATGAAACATGCAAACGGATCATTAATCGATGTTGAGTTAACCATATACAGAGGATTATTAGAATCAGATAGAAATCAAGTTATCGGTATACTTAACCCTTTTTCTAAGTTTAAAGCAATCGAACAAGAATTACATAAGAGCCAACAGAAGAATAGAGCACTGTTAAAGGCATTACCTGACTTACTGTTCATTATTACGAAGGATGGAGTATATGAGGAATTTTATGCGTTTGACCCTGATGCCTTAGCATTAAAACCAGAAGAGATCATTGGCAGTACTCTCGAAAAAACTGGGTTTTCACAGGAAGACATCAAAAAAATACGGCATATTATCAGTCAATCGTTACATAATCATTCGATTGAGACCTTTGAATATTCTTTACCAGTTAAGGGGAAACAATTGATCTTTGAAACAAGGATTGCGCCTTTTGATACAAACAAGGTACTAGCTCTTGCTAGAGACGTGACCAAACAAAAGCAAACAGAGAATGTTTTAATGGAATCTGAACGTTTGTTCAAAGAGATCTTTGAATATGCTCCGATTGGTATCTACCGGACGACATCAGAAGGTAAGATCCTTCTCTCAAATGCAACATTATGGAACATGCTTGGATACAGTTCATTTAAGGAACTTGCTGAAAGAGATTTAGAAAAAAACGGATATCATCCGAGTTATAATCGAGAATCATTTAAAAAGAATATTGCAGCACAGGGACGTATCACTGGCCTTGAGGCAACATGGAAAAAAAAAGATGGTTCTCTTATCTACCTGAGGGAAAACGCTCATGCTATCTATGACAAAGAAGGTCGTATCATTTGTTATGAAGGGACCGTTGAAGATATCACTGAGAAAAAAGAGATCGAGGAACGTTTAAGACAGAGTCAGGAGCAATATCGTTTGCTTGTTGAACATCAACAGGATTTTATTATTACACTAGATTCCAGAGGATACGTTAACTATGCAAGTCCTTCATTTTCAAAGCTTCTTAGCAGATCAGATACGGAACTTATCAATACTAAACTTCACGTCTATGTTCATAGAGAGGATCAAAAAAAGTTGAGTTCTGTTCTTAGATCAATTAGGGCATTAGATGAAACATTTTATCTAGAATTACGCATGATCTATAAATCGGGGTGGTGTTGGATAGCATGGAAATTCAATCCTACTAGAAACAAAGAGAACGGGTCAATGCAGATTATTGCTGCAGGTAGAGATATTACTGATCAAAAGAAAGCAGAGATTCAACTCTCTGAAACAAAGGACCATCTACAGAATATTATCGATAATTCTAAGGATATAATTATCACATTTGATATGGATGGAAGAATTTCTACCTGGAATAGAAGTGTAGAAAAGATCACCGGATTTGAGCAAAGTACTGTGCTTCACAAAAAACCAACAAAGAGTTCCTTGTTCAAAAACCCTGAATCACTTGAATCAATGATCACAAATGCCTTTAAAAGGAAACAGGGAGCTGACGATGTTGAACTGATGGTGAACACAAAGGAAGGCGACACCATTGTTTTTAATTGTTCAACGTCACCAATTTTGGATGAGAATAATCAAATGATAGGTCTTCTTATATTGGGAAGTTTGGTCACAAAAGAAATATTGCAACCTATTAAAAAAGGGAGAGCTTATCTATTTACTGACGAAAAACAAATAGAGATGTATCGGAGATTTGAATTTTTAATAGAAAAAGGTTATGATGGGTTAGTTATTACTCGGGGAAGTAATGAGAATATGAAAAGGTTACCATACTCTCAAGGCATTATGGTAAAGGTCTTTGGTATCGAAAAAAATAACACATATCAAATCATATCATCACCAAAAGAGCTCATAGACGTCATCAAAGGATTCTTAAAAGATACAAAGAAATCTATTATTCTTGTCGATCGTTTGGATTTTCTGTTGATCCGCTATCCATTTGAGATGGTGATGGAATCGATTTATATGATGCATTCACTTGTCGTATCAAATGATTCTATATTATTCCTCCACATTAACACAACAGTGTTTAATTTGCATCAAATAG
>JARVGL010000030.1 GCA_029762575.1 Thermoplasmatota archaeon
CGGTTAAGTCATATACTCTATGGGGGTCGAGGGGAACCAACAAAGTTTCCAACCGGAGAGAGCACGTTTATAAATATGAGGATCCGAGATGTCATGGCAACAGGATATACTACTGCAAAGAGTACGTTTTTGCTTGAATCACAACGAGAGGGATTATCAAAAGAGGACCTTATTCTTATAAAGAGAACCGGGTTACTCAACAGACTACTTTTCCCAAAACTATTCCTCTACTCAATAAATAGTGATAAAAAAGTAACCGGTGGGCAAGACCAGATGAACAGCAACCTCATCTTCTGTTTCGCCCATGGATCATATAACCTCTTTGAACATGGAGACGTCCTTATCGATGCAAGAGGATTCCCATTCATCACACCATTGACCCGTATATATCCTCCGATACGAAGTGGACTAAGCGCAAAAGGTGCTTTTGACGTCAGAGGTGTTGAAAGTATGCAGTATGGTCCTTCGGTCGTGTTTGTCGTAAGCTGTATCACCGGACGAACCGATGGGTTAAGACCAGAGAACACGATCTCCCAAGCGTTTCTTCACGCAGGCGTCAACGCATATATCGGAGCCACCCGTGTCACCGCTGACCCCGGATACCTTGAACCACGACCACTTCCAGGCGGATGGGGGATCGGATTACTTGGTTTTCTCAAAGCAAGTTTAAATCTGCTCATCAAGAACCAATACCCTGATTTTCATTTCGGAGCAGTCATCGGAGAAGATTTTGTCAAAGAGCTCATCGAAGAGGATGCAACAACAGGGATGGCACTACGGAACGCAAAAAATGTATATCTACCAAAGGATGCGAACTCAACATTCCTCTGGACACCACCATTGATGTTCACCACAGGATCTGGTTTCATCGACCAAATGATACAAGATGAACAGTATCAATCAAACCCATTAGGTGGTGCATTCCAAAGAACAAAGGTTCTAGACAAAAAATATGTTGCCTTCCACGAGTTCACCTTATATGGTGACCCAGCATTCAACCCCTATCAATCAATGAACCCGTAGATAAAGACAACGGAATATCATTCAGAGAGACCACAAGCGTCATCCATAGATTCTTCCCCATTAGATGATTCAACGATTTTAGCGACCGAGACCACCGTGTCTCCTTCGTTCAAACGCATCACCCGAACACCCATCGTATTCCTTCCTTGTATACGAATATCTCTTACAGGGATCCTAACGATCATACCTTCTCTACTTGTAAGCATGATCTCGTCATCATCTGTAAGCTCTCGAACATAGATAACGTTACCATTCCGTTCATTTGTAACTATCGTTTTAACACCTTTACTACCCCGATGGGTTTTTCGATACTCTGATATCGTCGTCCGTTTCCCAAACCCATTCTCTGTGATCGTTAAAAGATCACCTTCTTCTCCGACGATTGCCATGGAAACAACATAATCACCCTCGTTCAAACGTACACCACGGACACCATGAGCCACACGACCCATTGGGCGGACCTCAGGTTCGTTGAACCTGCATGCCTGACCTTTTGCAGTAGCAAGCATGATCGTCTGTGAACCATCTGAAAGCTGTGTACTGATAAGTTCATCATCCTCCTCAAGATGGATGGCGCGTATGCCGTTGACCCGGACATGCTGATAGGCAGAGAGAACTGTTTTCTTGATGGTCCCTTTCTTAGTTGCAAAGACAAGGTAATGCTGATCATCGAACTCATGGATAGGAATCGCAGTTTGAACGACCTCACCTTCATCAAGCATCGGTAGTAGATTGATGATAGCTTTCCCCTTGAACTGTCTACTACCCTCAGGGATCTTATAACCCTTCAACCAGAATGCTTTACCATGATTGGTGAAGAACATAATGAAATCATGGGTTGATGTAACAAAGGAATCAACCACGATATCTTCATCCTTTGTCTTAATACCGACAAGACCTTTTCCACCTCGCCTCTGGGTTCTATAGGTCTCACAAGGTATCCGTTTAATATACCCTGTCTCAGTAATAGTTATCACAACATCCTGGACTGGGATCAGATCCTCCATATCAATATCGATCTCTCCCTCAATAATCGTAGTACGACGCTCATCACCGAATTTCTCCCTGATCTCAAGGAGTTCCCGTTTGATTTCATCAAGGATATGTTGTCTCTCAGACAAAAGCCACTCAAGTTGTTCGATAAGCTTTTTTGTCTCATTGTAATCTAGTTCGACGGCTTCTATCTCCATACCTGTCAGTTTCTGTAACCTTAGATCAAGGATGGCTTTAACCTGTGCCTCTGAAAAATCAAATCGTTTCATAAGCGATGTTTTCGCTTCTTCAACCGTTTTACTCGCTCGTATGATCCTAATGACCTCATCAATATTTTTCAACGCTATCATAAACCCTTCAAGGATATGCATCTTCTCCTGAGCCTTGTTGAGATCAAACGTTGTCCTCCTAGTGATGGTAAGGATCCTAAAATCAATAAAATGCTGTATCAACTCTTTTAACTGTAATATCTTTGGTTCCCCATCAACGATAGCTAGATTGTTCACGCCAAAGGTCGTCTGCATCTCCGTATGTTTGAACAACTGTGAGACTATGACATCTTCTATAGCATCCCGTTTAAGATCAATGACCACCCTCATACCCGATCTATCTGATTCATCTCTGAGATCTGCTATTCCTTCGATCTTCTTATCTTTCACAAGTTCCGCTATATTCTTCAATAGATTGGCCTTGTTGACCTGATACGGTAGTTCAGTGATGATGATCCTCTTACGTTCCTCATCCTCTATATGGGTCTTAGCACGCACCCTGATCAAACCTTTACCTTCAGAATATGCTTGAAGGATCCCACCTTTCCCATATATGATGCCAGCTGTTGGAAAATCAGGTCCTTGAATCGTCTCCATTAATTCGATAGTAGTTATCTCCGGATTATCGATTACTCTAATTGTTCCATCGATCACCTCAGTTATGTTATGTGGTGCCATGTTAGTAGCCATACCAACTGCGATACCTGAGGACCCATTGATTAGAAGCTGAGGAAGCACCGCAGGAAGCATCACTGGTTCTTTTAAACTCCCATCAAAATTATCAGTCCAGTCAACAGTTTCTTTTTCAATATCTTGAAGCATTAAGGCAGAAATCTTTGCAAGTCTTGATTCAGTATTATGATTTGTAAAACCATTTGCGATATAAGAATGACACGTACTGTCTACTCTTAGAGAATAAACATTCTTTTCTTTATTTGTTGGTTGTATTGATTTTACTTGATTGAAAAAATATTCATATTGTAATAACTCATCAAGAAGTTTTTTATCGACAGAATCGACAATGTTTGCAAGTATCTCATACTTTTCTTTTAATTTGTTATATCTATCAAAATTATATTTTTTAATGCTCTGATGGTCATACTTATTACGGAGATATTCCGATAAAAAGGGGATGTAGTCATTTTTACTCATCCGATTGGTTTTAATCAAATCAGCTTTATCTAAAATTTTGGTTTTTTTAGAACATGCAAACCCAATTTCCGCTCTAAATTTCTTTATGTTTGATATATCTGAAATGATCAACTTATAACAATCATTCCTTTTATCAACATACGGTGATGTTGTGACAATATCAAAGTTTAACAAGAGTGTTTTTAACTGATAAATTAATTTCTTACTTTTTGAATTATATGTTAATTCAATACATTCTCCTCCGTGTCTTTTATCAGTTTTAAAAGATACAGAACCGTCGCCTTCAAATAATGTTCTTAGAAACGTAGCAATGAGCTCTTTCTTTGCCTTTAAAATTATAAAAGGTATTTCTTTTTCATCTGATTTTGCGTTCTTTAAACCAATATTAGTGATAAACTGAACAATTTGTTTTGGATAAATACTTAATTCCTTACACCTGCTTTTTTTAAGTTGTCTCTCATATAGATTTATATTTTGAAATTGATTTATTATCGATTTTTTAACAAGATTATAGAATTCTTCATCAGAGTTGTTAAACAAAATTTGATCGTTATGAAAACAACCTTCAGAAACAAGGGCACCTAGTAAAAATGCTAAATCCTTGTTTAATTGCTTAGGTAAATCAAACTTAATCTGATTATTTTTTGTAGATGGAAAATATTGTTGCAAATCAATATCTTTTATGTTAAATAAATTTGTTTTTCTGTTTAAGATAACAAAATCATTTTCTGAAATATCTTCCAATGCTTTCCATTTAATATGAGGTACTCCATTATCATTTACCCATGTTAATACTGGATGATTATACGATCCTTCTAACTCATAACCTTGTAATGTTTGCAAATGAATTGTTGGATGTTTTCCTGAATTGAAAAATTTTGATGCTTTAGTGAGATCGTGTTTATAATTCATAATATTTAGATTGATATCGGTTTCAATCTCATCAGAAACATCTCTAATTTCCAGCATACCTTCTTCAGTTAATAGAAGGGTGTCACCTGTTACACAATAACGCATAGCAGCAGCGGAGTCTCCATCGATACTACCAAAATTCCCTTGGCCATCTACAAGAGGATAGCGAAGCGAGAAATCTTGGGCCATACGAACCATTGAGTCATAGACTGCCTGATCACCATGTGGATGATATTTACCAAGACAGTTATGTGAAAGCATTCCATTTGCAATAAATTCATGCTTCTTTTCAACCTGGATATCATATGTTTCTTCCGATTGAATTGTTTCAATAGAGGATACTTTTAAGAAAGTAATTCTATCACCTATTATAGATTCAATGAAATCATTTAGGCTAGAACCAATTCTCTGAAGTTTCTCTTTGATGCCCCATTGGTTTATTTGTGACAAATGCAAAGCTCTCTCTTTCAGATCAGTTGAATATCGTATCTTACAACCATCTGGATATGTTATTCCGCACCTGAATTTTTCTTCATTTATATCTTTAAACCATCCACCACCAAGATGATGAGAACTTAACTCTCCAAAAATCTGCTCTCCTGCAAATGGTATGATATCATACTTTGACCACGGTTTTCTTTTTGTCACTTCATCTTGTGCCAATCGTTCCGCTAAAACTTTTTTCCTTTCACACACCAAATGTAGATTTTTTGCCAATTCTTTAGCATCATTTCCATGTATCTCCAAATTAAAGATTGGATGCATATCAACTATCTTTCTTTCACCGATATAATGATGTTCTAATTTTTTTGAACAGTATTTTGAACTAAAGATTCCTTGATGCTGAAGAAGAATCATTAACTGATTAATCATTTGCTCTGAGATGGATCCGTAATGAATCGTGTTTCTATTCTTATGGATGGATCCATCTCCATCTATCATTCCAGAGATAAATGAATATATTACTTTTTGAGGGGACGAAAAGATCTGTTGAGGGATTCTTTTTGTTAAAGCATGCACGTTTCTAAGTCCGAAATTTAAAATGAAGAAATCGTTGATCTCTTTTCTGTTGATCCTTACCGAGTATACGCATTTTTTTTCTATACCGTTCAAGCTGTACTCTTTTTCTTGGATTCTTGGATGATATGAAAATTCTTTTTCTATGATTTTAGCTATCTTTTCTGCGATTTCTTTATTTGTCCCGCCATAAAAACAAATCCTTGAGTGTTTTTTTACACCATAATCTTCCGAAATCCACCCATCGGATAAAAAAATTCCAAGTAAATATCCAATATTTTCATTTAATACTGATTTATCAAATGATTCTTTTGTATTCTTTAAACTAACATATTTTTTAATATCGGGGTAATCATATTTTACAACAATGTAATCATCTTTTTCAAGGTCTTTTGCTTCTTTCCAATCGAATATAAGGTCTTTTGTCAGAATCTTAAATTTTTGCGATTTTGTAACTTTATTTTGTAGTCCATTCTCCAAAGTAATCTTTAGTAGCTCGCGTTTTGGCATTATATAGAGTTCTTTCACTCTTTCAACGCTATCTTGGGTGTAAACCTTATCGCCTTTTTTTATTTCTTGAATTGGTATTAACCCTTTTTTTGTTAAGACCAACGTGTCTTTTGTAAAACATTCTCCGACCACCCTTGCAGATTTTTTATACGCGCTTCTGCTTGTAAGACCCATATCGTTCATAGCATACAAAATACGTCGATGAACTGGTTTTAACCCATCTCGTACATCAGGTAATGCACGGCTCATGATGACGCTCATTGAATAATCAATAAACGCCCGTTTCATCTCTGATTCAAGTGTACGCACATATTCCTTTTTTGGTTGTTCTTCATCAGTCATCATATCACCCTAAATATCGAGATTTGTCACCTCTTTTGCATGAGCTTCGATGAACTCACGACGAGGTTCAACTTTTTCACCCATTAAAATGGTAAATAGTTCATCTGCTTCGACCGCATCATCAACGGTCACTTTCAAAGTCATCCTGTTATCTGGGTCCATTGTCGTGTCCCACAGTTGATCTGGGTTCATCTCTCCTAGACCCTTATATCTCTGCATACCTACGCCACTCTCACCAAGTTCTTTGACTTTCTCTAGACGTTCACGATCAGTATATGCATATACTATCTGACGACCTTTTGAAAGCTTATACAAGGGAGGTTGTGCGATATAGAGATATCCTTCCTCTATCAATGGTCTCATATATCTAAAGAAGAACGTTAAAAGTAAGGTTCGGATATGTTCACCGTCCACATCAGCATCGGTCATGATGATGATCTTATGATACCGTGCTTTGCTGATATCGAACTCTTCACCGATCCCGGTACCGATAGCGGTTATCAATGCAAGGATCTCGTTGTTCTTTAGAAGTTTATCCAACCGGGCTTTTTCAACGTTAAGGATCTTTCCTCGTAAAGGTAAAATCGCTTGAAACTCTCGGTTACGTCCTTGTTTTGCGCTTCCACCTGCGCTATCACCCTCAACAATATACAACTCTGTTTTACTTGGATCTCTTGAACTGCAATCAGCTAACTTACCTGGAAGTGTGGAAGATTCAAGTAGTCCTTTACGTCTTGTCAGTTCTCTTGCTTTTCTTGCCGCCTCACGGGCTCTACTGGCGTTCACTGCTTTTTCAAGAATTATCTTTGCGACAACAGGGTTCTCTTCAAAGAACTCAGAAAGCTTCTCATTGGTAAGACTTTCAACGGCTCCTCTTACTTCCGAGTTACCAAGTTTCGTCTTTGTCTGACCTTCGAACTGAGGATGGCGTACCTTACAAGAGATGATAGTGGTGATCCCTTCACGGCAATCCTCTCCAGTCAAACTGAAATCATCACTTGAAAACATCTTGTTCTTTTTCCCATAATCGTTGAGGACTCGGGTCAAGGCACCTTTGAAACCTGATAGATGGGTACCACCTTCATGTGTGTTGATGTTATTTGCAAAGGTGAAGATATTTTCATTATATCCATCAGTGTACTGTATCGCAAGTTCCACTTCAAAATCTTCTTTCTCTGCATATAAATAAATAGGATCGGGGTGAAGCATGTTCTTATTTCGATTGACATGCAGTACAAACTCTCGGATACCACCATCAAACCGATATGTGTCGGCTTTGCCGGATCGTTCATCGATCAATTCAATTTGAAGTCCAGCATTCAAAAAAGCAAGTTCCTTGAGGCGATTGGATATAGTATCAAATCGTATCTCTGTTGTCTCAAAGACCTTTGAGTCTGGAAGAAACCGTATGGTAGTACCATTTTTGGTAGATTCGCCGATCTCCTTTATCGGTGAAATGGGGACACCACGATCATATTTTTGCACATATTCCTTATTATTACGACGTACCCGTGCCTCAAGCCATTCCGAAAGTGCGTTGACGCAGGAAACACCAACTCCATGCAAGCCACCAGAGACCTTATATGCTTGATTATCGAATTTACCACCTGCATGGAGGGTGGTCATGACAAGTTCTAATCCTGATTTCTTATATTTCGGATGTTCTCTAACTGGGATACCTCGTCCATCATCCTCAACGGTTACTGAAGCATCCTTGTTTAACATGACTGTTATCTTTGTTGCATATCCGGCAAGGGCCTCATCAATTGAATTATCTACAACCTCATAGACAAGATGGTGAAGACCACGCTCATCAGTACTTCCAATATACATGGCAGGGTTCTGCTGTACCGCTTTTAACCCTTCTAGCACCATGATTGAGTCGGTATCATATTCTCCAGATGGTTTATTCTTTTCTTCGCTCATACACATTCACATCTTCACAAAATTATATTGAACCATGACAATTATTTATTAAACCATATTATTCAAACGTTTTTTTCAATCCCATCTCCAGAAGGAGCCTTTTTTATAGATGTATGGTTAAATTACTAATAAACATTACTATCGCTTATGCTATATCTGTTGAACATCATCGATTTTTTCCAAAGAATCAGCCTCTTTTCTCTCTAAATCATTTCAAAAAATGAACAACTTTAATAGACAAACTTCGATACGAGATGGTAGGAAAGAATAGGTGAAGGGTGAAACAAGGAATACGGGGTATTGGTAGTTTTATTTAGGCGTTCTAATAGATTCTATCATCCTTTATCGATAACTCAAATAAAAAGGATATTATATGATTATTAACACCGATCTGCACATTCATTCACATTATACAAAACCTCGGCAACCACGATTAGATTTTGCAACACTTGCAACAAATGCACGATTGAAGGGCCTTGATATAGTTGCAACGGGTGATTGCCTACATCCGGAATGGTTAAAGGAGATCAAACATCTCTCTGTTATAGATGATGGCACATATTTATTCAATGATGTTCATTTTATACTTTCGGCAGAGGTTCAAACTAACGATGATGTGCATCATCTTCTTTATTTCCCCGATATTACTGCAGTATATGATTTTAAAGATACAATTTCACATAAAACAAAGAATCTATCTACCGATGGAAAACCTCTCATTGAGTGTGATAGTAGAACAATAGCGGAATACAGCGTTGATGCCGATGCATTAGTGGGACCGGCACATATATTTGATGCATCTCATGGGGTATATGCATGTTATCCTTCCCTTAAAAGTTGTTATGGGGAGTATACTCCATCGATCCATTTCGCAGAACTTGGTTTAGGTGGCAACACGTATCATGCTGATACCATCAAGGAACTTCACCGCCTGACATTTTTAACTAATTCAGATACCCATAACCCTCATCCTATCAGGTTGGGGCGGGAATTCACCCGTTTTTATGTGAAGAAACCAACATTTCATTGTCTACGAGATGCATTATATAGAAAAAATGGGAACTATCCGATCCTAAATGTAGGTGTCCCTCCCGAAGAAGGTAAATATTTCGAATCTGCATGTATGCGGTGCAATACTCGTTATTCGATAAAAGAGGCATCACGACGACATTGGCGTTGTCGCTGCGGTGCCCCCATTAAGAAAGGAGTTCAAGAGAGAATTCAAGAGAATGCGACATTCATAAAACCACAGCATCCTAGCCATCGTCCAATATATTTATCCATGTTGCCCCTTCACGAGATCATTACCAAAGCATTACAACAACAAAATCCTTTTACTGATATCGTTATGAGATACTGGCATGATCTTATCTCTACGTTTGGTAACGAGATCCGTATCTTACTTGACGTCTCAATAGAGGATATTGCAAAGATAACTGTTCCTTCGATAACCGAAGCTATTCATCTGTTCCGAGAGGCAAATATCTTGTTCAATCCTGGAGGAGGTGGTTTTTATGGATCTATCACGTTCCCATGGGAAGAACAGGAATTACTGGTGTCACTGAAACAACATTGATAGAAACTGTTAAGAACTATAAATTATAGTTCAGTTCATCCTCAGAGGAAGGTGTTGATATTGATAAAGTATAATGCCGCTGAAAAGGATATACAAAGGATATTAAAAGAAAAAGGACAACAAGGATTCCAAGATATCGTTGAATATCTCCATGACAATTTTCCACAGTATACCTGGGTAGGAATCTATCTAGTAAAAGGAGATATGTTATACTTAGGGCCTTGGAAGGGACCACAACCAACAGAACATGTCACTATCCCTATAGGCCAAGGTATCTGTGGATCGGCTGCACATACAGGAAATACAGAGATAATTGATGATGTTCATAAGGATGAACGATATCTCTCTTGTTTCATCTCGACCCGGTCTGAGATAGTTGTACCAATAAAACGGGCGGGAAACGTCATAGGAGAGATAGATATCGATTCAGATACATCTAAAGCATTCACAAGAGAAGATAAGGTTTTTTTAGAAAGAATTGCAGATATGTTACAACTGCATATCCGCAACCTTTAATCTTTTTAATGATCAGCACTCAAGATCTTCATCATCACCAATACATGGTTCAGAAAGGGTTCGCTCATCACAATGAACATAATAAGGGAAAGGGGTTGATTAATGTTTTCTACCCCATATAACTCCATAGAGTCTTTCTCCAGATGTCCCTTGCATCTTTAACCTTTAAATCGATAATGGTTTCACCATTGTCTTTAATAAAGATTGTATCGTTTGCCGTTTCTCCAAGTTTTACAAAAGGAGTCTTATTCTCCTTTAATATATGTATAAAATCCTTTTCGTTCTCTTTTTTAACTTCAACAACCCAGCGTGTATTACTCTCTGAAAAAAGTTTATAATCAGCACGTAAATCTTTGCCCATATCACCAATATCTATCTTGAGACCGATATCACCACCGATACACATCTCTGAAAGACAAACACCTAGACCTCCTTCGCTGCAATCATGACATGAGACGATCTGTCCCTTTTCTATTGCAGTAAGTATCCCATTTATACAGTTCTGTAACATGTTTATATCTGTTTTAGGGACAATTCCTCCGTCGATACCCATGATATGATAATATTCTGAACCACCCATCTCTTTTTTGGTTTCTTTGCCAACAAGATACACAAGATTACCATTTTCTTTGAAATCCGATGTTATACATTTTCGGACATCCGGTACGATGCCAACACCAAGTATCTGAGGGGTTGGTGGGACAGAGGTCTTTGTTGATTCATTATAGAAACTTACATTCCCGCTCATGAATGGGAGATTCAGTTCGCGTGCTGTATCACCTAAGCCTCTACAGGCCTCATAGAATTCTCCCATTCGCTCTGGTTTCTCAGGATTGCCGAAATTGAGACAATCGAGCAGGGAATGTGGTCTAGCGCCAACAGATACAAGGTTTCTACATGTTTCATCGATGGCAGCACATGCACCATGGTATGGATCACGTTCCATGAACCGAGGGTTGATATTTGCTGTAACCGCTAAGCCTCGAAAACTCTTCTCCAGTGGTTTAAGAACCGTTGCATCACCATGACCTTCGCAATTTATCTTGCCCTGTAATGGTCTTATGACCGTATTAGCACGAACTTCATGGTCATACTGACGAACGACCCATTCCTTACTAGCGATATTAAGGCTACCTAGCAGTCTTTTTAAAACGTCATTGAGATCAGGTATATCCAATGGCGGATCAATATACTCCTTTTGTGTGTAGACCATAATAGGACGTTGACATGTATCGTATACGGGACCACCAGTATAAAAGTCAAGATCCATCTCAAGGATCTTCTCACCATTATAGAGAACGCGAGTGATCTTTTCTTCTATGACTTGTCCGACAACTGCTGCTGTTACATCCCATTGTTTACAGATGTGTAATACTTTGTTCACATTCTCTTTTGAGACGAGAAACATCATTCGTTCCTGACTTTCTGAAACCCATATCTCCCAAGGAGAAAGCCCTTCTTCTTTAAGAGGGACCTCATCAAGGTTTATCTCTGCACCAAAACCAGCTGCATATGCAAGTTCTCCACATACACAAGACAGACCGCCCCCACCGAAATCCTTCAGTCCCTCTAGAAGTCCTTTACGGTTACATTCAAGTGTCACATGAATGACCGGTTCCTTTGTGATAGGATCACCCACCTGCACCGCAGATCTACTACTCTCTTCACTATCATCTTTTAGTTCTGCACTGGCAAATGTCACGCCATGTATACCGTCCCTCCCTGTTTTGCCACCGACATAGACATAGACATCACCTGGTGCCTTTGCATAACTATGGATGAGCTCTTCCTTTTTCATTATCCCGATACAACCAACATTCACAAGACAATTTCCCGTATATCCTTTATGAAAATAGACTTGACCTGAAAGCGTTGGGATACCAATACGGTTACCATAATCTCTAATTCCATCCACAACGCCTTTAAACAAGAACCGTGGATGTTTTACACCTTTGGGAAGTTCGCTTTGCGGTAGATCAAGTGGGCCAAAGAACAACGGATCGATATAGGCAATAGGTTGTGCGCCCATACATACTACATCTCGTACAATGCCTCCAACACCAGTTGCTGCTCCACCATATGGTTCCACCGCACTTGGATGATTATGTGATTCCAATGCTGCACAATAATAATGATCCTCATCGAACTCTGCAACACCTGCATCTTCACGAGCGATGATCTTATCTTCAGCGATACCAAAGACATACTTTTTCAAAGGGATTTTACTAGATTTATAACAACAATGTTCACTCCAAGCCTGACCTAATGCTTGTAGTTCAATATCTGTTGGAAGACGATTCTTATCAGTGAAATATGCCTGGATATTCTTCATCTCAGGAAGGGCGAGGGCAAGCCCCATCGTATTCGATATATCGATAAGTTCAGCATCAGATGCAGATAAGACGTCGATTTCAAAACAATCGCACTTTTGGGTTTTTCTCTTGAACAATCTCTTAATATCCACCAATAATCCCCCAGATATATTATTTTTCTTTAACCTTAATAGTATAGGTATGAACGATGGGATTGGTGAGTAATCGTTGGCACATCTGATCCGCGCTCTTTTTTACCTCTGCTGCACTACTACCATCGATTAAAAGGTTAATCGTTCTTGTGGTTTTAGCCTCTTTTACCTTATCGAAGCCAAGCAATCGTAATGCTTTTAATGTGTTTGCCCCCTCCGGATCAGATACTCCTTTTTTCAGTCCAATCGTCACATTCACTTCAAACATAAGACTCAAACCCCTTGTGGCCACCCATCATCCAAACACTACATAAGTTTATCGTTTAGCTACAAAAAACCTGTTGTACCTTCTTCTGTAATTCCTCAAGAGATCCATCATTTTCAATGAATATATCTGCGGAAGCGATGACCTTGTTCAACCCCCAACTACGCTCACGATTATCTCTTGCTTTGATCTTTGATAGATCCTTACTGTCGTCCTTTCTATTTCTCTCTATTGCACGTTTATGACGGATTTCTTCAGAAACATGAATAGCAATAAGTAACAAATCATCTCCCAATACTTTTCTAAACGTTTCGACCTCTTCATAGTTTCTCACCCCATCAATTACAAGGATCTTTGCATTTGAATTTTCAATCTCCGTTATCTTTTCAAGGGTCTTTTTTGCCCAGATATCCATTCCTTCTTCTTTTCGCAACTTATCTGCAATCGTTCCCACATTACTCTCATTTAATTCTAGACCTTGTTTCTTTGTCTCTGCCCATACCATATCGCCCATTCGAACAACTGGGATATCCATATGTTTGGCAACAGCGACCGCTTCGCTTTTCCCAGCCCACGGTAATCCGGTGAAAACGATCACTTTCATTTGTGTTCCCTCATCCATCATCATTATTTGTACTAAATGATAGTGCAGGGGGAGCGATTCGAACGCTCGAAGGCCTGCGCCACAGGGTCCTAAGCCCTGCCCCTTTGACCGCTCGGGTACCCCTGCGATTATTCTCCTCATCGTTTCGTCCTTATAAAATCTTTTTACTATGGCAGAAATGATCAAACAAAAGCTGTATCATGGTTTTTTATTCTATATTTAAGAGAGGGATACGAAAAACTATAAATACAAAATCCTACTAATATTACTAGTTGTGTTATCAAATGGGGAGCAAGATAGCAAATTGTCACAAATACAACAAAGGGTGATGGATCCATTAAACAATCAAAACCTACTACCCCATATGTAAACTTTAAATACAATGATTCTATACCATCTAAACCCACAACGTGAGGGCCCAGTCAAAACCGGCTGATCCATGAGAATGGGGAAATCCCATCACGATGATTTGGATCGTTTCAATACTGGGGTACAAAACACAAAAATATGGGGATTTAAGAAAATCAAGAATGCCCACCATACTTATATGGTCTGGGAGCTTGCGCACTCTTAAATCTGACGATTGACGTGTGCTGGTGAAATTTAATTCACCCACCAATTCAAAATAACCAATAATTGTATGCATGATTCCGGTTGATCCTGCCGGAGGTCACTGCTATTGGGATCCGACTAAGCCATGCGAGTCGAGAGGGTTCGGCCCTCGGCGAACTGCTCAGTAACACGTGGATAATCTGCCCTTAGGTGGAGGATAACCTCGGG
>JARVGL010000031.1 GCA_029762575.1 Thermoplasmatota archaeon
TGGTTTTTCGATGAATTCCTAGATTGTTTATAACACAATATAGTCGCTAGTAACAAAGAAGAATTTTTTAGGAACAAACATGTAAACTGGTTTATCCAACGATGAAACGTATATTTTTTTGTCACATTAACAGCACACCTTTAAATATCATATTTGTAAAAGACCAACATGTGAGAGATGCATGGTGAGAAAAACGCATCGGAACAAAGAAAAAACATTGTTAGATCAAAAGATCAAAAAAAATCATAAGAAACATTGTTATTGTTTTGGTTTTCTCGCAGGGGAATATTAACAATCTACAAAATTTTATATACTCTCATCAGATTAAGGTATCCTGGGATGCAAGAAAAGCAAAAAACATTACATGATACTATGCATCCACGGGTGGGATGGACCTGTACCTCAAAGAAGTGCAAATGGAAAACTTTAAATCCTTCGGAAAGAAAACGGTTGTACCGTTCTTCCCCGGATTTACTGCGATAACTGGTCCTAATGGTTCAGGAAAGAGCAATATTGCTGATGCTATCCTTTTTGTCCTTGGCCCAAAAAGTAGTAAGACCATGAGGGCTGGAAGACTAACAGACCTCATCTTTAATGGTGGAAAAAAACAGAAGAACCCTGCAAAATATTGTCGTGTTAGTCTCGTATTTGATAACACTGAACGAAAGATGCCTATCGATGAGGCTGAGGTGATCCTTACAAGGATGATCAAACGGGCACCCCTTAAAGATGACCCTGATAATTATTATTCATATTATTATATCAATAATTCATCTTCAAATTATACCGAGTTTATGAATACACTTCTTCACGCTCGTATCTCAGGTGATGGATATAATATTGTAAAACAAGGAGATGTGACGTCCATCATAGAGATGGGTGGGATCGACAGAAGACGTATCATCGATGAAATATCAGGGATCAGTACGTTTGATATCGATATTAAAAAAGCGGAAAAAGAAAAAGAAGAGGTTGATAACAACCTTGAACGTATCACTATCATCCTTAAAGAGATAGATTATCAGATAAAACAATTGAAAAATGATCGAGATGAAGCGGTTAGGTACAATGAACTAAAACAACAACTCTATATGGTGAAAGCTAAGATTGCATTGAAAAAGAAACAGGAGATCCAACAGCAGATATCAGAGATACACCATCAGATAGAATCCTACGAAAAAGAACAACATGATCTCATCGAGAAATCAAATCAAAAGAAACAGATCCTTGTTGATAAACAGCAAAACCTCTCAAAGATAGAACAAGAGATCGCTGATGTCGGTGGCGATGAGGTCACAGACATTAAACATAAGATCGATGAATTACGAACAGAGATAATCAAACTTGACGAACGGATAAATTACTCGAATCAAGAGATAAGGGATCTCTCTAAAGACCTTGAAAAACATACCACTCGACGAAATGCTATAGATAAAGAGATCGAAGAGATAACACTACAAAAAGAATCACTTGATACAACTATCATACAGCTAGAGGAAAAGATACAAGAAAAAGAGGAGACGTTCCAAACCTTAAAGGAGACGTTAGCCTCTTCAGATGATACCTCTATTGAGCTTTCTCAACAGCTTGCTACTCTAAAAAAAGAGTATGATCTTCTTCATAGTCAGATCCATGAGAAAAAACTTTTAGACCAACGTCTCACCATCCAAAAAGAGACTTTACAGAACACACTTGCGGAGCTTGAGGAAACAAAGAACACCTATGAGTTCGAGATCAAAGATATCGACTGGCAGATACAAGAACTCTCTGTTGCTCGACAAGAAGGGAAAAAACAACAGAAGACCTATGAGAAAGCTTTGTTTGAGGATAAAAAACGTGAAAGTGAACTTTCTGAACAACTCCATGATATCGATCAAAGGATTCGTAGACTTCAGCAACAACAAGCTAAACTTCAAGCTGAATATGATGCAATGAACGCAGTTGCACATAAATATCATCCTGCGGTCACAGAACTTTTGAAGGCAAGGGATAACGGATCGTTAAAAGGCATCCACGGTACAATAGCTGAGCTAGCAAACGTTGAGGATACCTATAAGACCGCTATGGCTATAGCTGCAGGAGGACGTATGCAGAGTATCATCGTTGACGATGATGAATCAGCATCCCATGCAATTCGATTCCTCCAGCAGAAGAAATTAGGCCGCGCTACCTTTTTACCTTTAAATAAGATGATATCAGGTAAACCTAGGGGGAAAGCATTGCTCACTGTTAAAGATCCCCATGCCCATGGATTTGCAATGGACCTTGTCCATTTTCAAGATGAATATCGTGGAGCGTTCTGGTATGTATTCGGCGATACCATTGTTGTCGATACCCTTGAAGATGCACGTCGGTTAATGGGTGGGGTTCGGTTAGTTGATCTCAAAGGAAGTCTTATCGAGGCAAGTGGTGCGATGGTAGGCGGAAGTGCTCCTCGGGCCGCTCTTATGTTTGGGGATGCCGATCGAACAAAACTAGATGAGATCACTTCACAGTTACAGACGCTTTTTTCACAGCAAGACCAAATCGAAGCGGAGATTAGAACAATCAAAGCATCTATCTCTGATTGTGAACAAAAGCTTTCTTCAACGTTTCTGAATGATTCATCAGAAAAACATCATCAAGACCTTATCCTAAGCAAAAAAGAATTTACTTCAAAACATGAGAACATCCTTCATCAGATCGTTGACCGGAATCAAGAACTTATCGTTGTTCAAAAACAATTGGAACAACATCAACAGGACATTATGGATCTCACAGAGAAACTAACCAATTTGGAGAATAAAAAAGATGAAATAGGATCTAGGCTCCTTAAAGGATCAAATAAACAGATATCTCAACAAGCTCGTCAACTACAAGATGAACTTTCCATTGAGAGACAACAGGTTTTGGAGAAGAGATCTGATATGGACGGGATGGTTAAGACCATTGAACTTCTCACAGAGCGAAAGGATGAGCTTATCGAACAGATAACACAAACAACACAAGCTATACAAGAATACAAGGATCAGATCACTGAGGCGCATGGGAAAAAAGAGGAATATAACCAGAAGATCCAAGCCCTTGTCCTTGTTCAAGATAAGATGACCGATACTATAAAGGATGTCACTAGCAAAAGAGATGCCATCTATAAGGAGACGGTCTCCTTTGAACATGAGCTTGATACGATCAATACTCGTATTGAATCATATTACGATCTGGTATCTCGAGCCAAATACCGGTTGCCTACACTTGAAGATACGGTAAAAGAGATAGATGAGGAATTAAAACTCTATAAGGTCACCTTAGAATCCCAGAAGCTCCCGCCTGTTGAATCGTTGAAGGAATCATTACGGGTTATTCAGGAGACAATGGAAGAACTTGAACCAGTGAACATGCGAGCGTTAGAGGAATATGATCATCAATCCCAACGAAAGGAAAAACTTGATGAGGATGTCAAACATCTCAAAGAACAACGGAAGAACCTTGTTCGACTCGTTGATGAGGTCACAAAAAAGAAGACCGAGAAGTTCTTTGGTGTGTTCCATGATATCAATAAGAACTTCAAAGATATCTATGCAAGACTCTCAGAAGGCGGTGAAGCAGAGTTACAGCTTGAGAACGAGGAACAGATCTTTGATTCAGGTCTTACGATAAAAGCACGACCTCGAGGCAAAAAAGTCCTTTTACTTTCTGCGCTCTCCGGTGGTGAGAAAAGCATTGCTTCTCTCGCACTCATCTTTGCTATCCAGCAATATGATCCCAGTCCGTTCTATGTCCTTGATGAGGTTGATATGTTCCTTGATGGTGTGAACGCGGAGAATGTCTCACGGATGATAAAGCAGAATGCAAAAGATACCCAGTTCATCTTAGTATCCTTACGAAAGATAGCGCTTAAAGAAGCAAATCATGTCTATGGGGTGACGATGCATGATAACGGGATTTCAGATATGATAGGTAGTGTTGACCCTGAGAGTGTTGGACCTCAAGGTCAGCTTATCACGATAGGAGGCTAGAGAACAGTATGGATAGCATACTCGTTGACAATGAGGTCATCCATCATTTGTTGTTTCATAAATCACTTATCGATGATTATAATGATGCAAGTCGTATCACCTATTATGTTGATCTTTTGGAAAAAACCCATGAGGGAAACCATGTGAACATGCAAGATCCCTTTGATAGGTCCATCGCTATTGCTTTTGAACTGGTCATGCAGCAACATCTCAACCCCTGGGATATCGATCTTGTATCCTTCTCAACGATGTATCTTAAACGAGCAAGAGAAGAACGTATCGATCTTATCACTGCTGGTCGGATCATTCATATGGCGTGGATGGTCCTTAAACTTCAAAGCGATGATCTTGTGGTGACCTTGCAACATGAACAACAACCTGATGATCAACTTGAATGGTCTGATCTAGATACATCGATGTGGCTTTCATCAGAGGATGAATATTCCTATACCAATCTATTGTTGAATCTTCCAGATCCACCTATTGGAGAACCTTTACGAAGACAATCGAAACGTAAGGTCACCCTTATCGAACTATTGGATGCTTTTGATGAGGCTCGAAAGGAATCTCTCTTGTTCCAACAGATGGAACAAGCTCGAAAGGAAGCACGGGAACGACTTATTGTTGCTTCTAGGAAACGGATGATCGGTACAGCTCATGAGGATAACTTAGAGGCAGATATTGATCTAGTATGGGATAAGATCAATTCTTTTCCTTCTGATCAGATGTCTCTTTCTGATCTCTGTGATATCAAAGATAAGGAAGAATTAATTCGGACGTTAGTATCTCTGCTCTTTTTAGCATATGAACAAAAAGTAAAGGTATTCCAAAGACAATTCCCCTATGGAAAGATTTTTATCAAAACACTTGGTTGTACATAGGAATGGTGAGCACTGTGGGAACTCATGAGAAGCAGATTGTGGAATCCGTGCTTTTTTCCGCAGGTCATCCAGTGAGTTGTAAAGAGATCGGAATAGCAACTGGTTTATCTGGTCAGAAGGTCCATGGTATCCTTAGACAGCTCATGAAGGAGTATGCTGAGAAGAAGGATACTGCGATGGAGATAGTCAAAGCTGGAGATAAATATGTCATGCAGGTGAAAGAAGCGTTTGCTGAGTCTTCTATGATGATAGCTGAACCGGAACTTAGCTCTGATCTTCTTAAGACATTATCCCTTATCGCGTTTCATCAACCGGTGAAACAATCAAATCTTCGAAGGCTTTCCGGTGAGAAGATCTATGAACATGTTGATATACTTTCAAGCCTTAAGCTCATCCAGACAAAAAAACATCGACAGACAGAAATGATAACGCTTACGAAACATTTCCCGGAGTACTTTGGGTTAGATGTCACTAAACCAGAGGATATCCGTACGTATCTAATGGAAAAACTTGCTCAAAACGTGGTGAAGAGCACTCACGATGATTCTAAAGAAAGATGAGGTCTTCTTTGTCTTTTATCGATATTAGAGATGGTATATAGGTGGATACTTGACAGGTGGTACAAATAATGGTTCAATCAAAACAAGAACTCTATGATAAAGTATCTATGTGTATAGGTTGGGATGCATTCAATATTGAAATAGAGAAGAGATATAATGAATTTGGTACTCTACTTGATAAGGATACTATAGCGTTACTTCTTGTTGATGAGATGGGGAAGAACACAGATCATGTACTCTCTATTTTAGATCTTCATCCTGGTATCGAAGCAACTATCATTGGTACTATCTCCTATATTGAACCAGTTCATACCTTTCAAAGAAAAAATGGGAAAAGTGGGCAATATGTCCGTATTGGTCTCTCAGATAAAACAGGGAATTGTATCCTTATCCTATGGAATCAAGATACAAATCTATTGAAGTCAACTTGGATGCAACCAGGCTCCACCGTAAAGATTATCAATGGATATACAAAGAAAGGATATCAAGGTGTTGAGATACATATGGGGACATGGAGTACCTTGGAACAGGTGAATAGCCCTCTACCAACTTCTATAGATCCTAGCGCTGATAATAGATCTACGATGAAGCTCTGTGGTGTGATACAATCCATTGAACCAACCCAAGTATTCTTTAAAGATGATGGAAGCTATGGTTTTGTAGCAATATTAATGCTAAAGACTAGTGATGGTATAAAAGAAGTATCCATCTGGGATGATCAGGTGAAACAACTCAAGGATTTCAAAGAAGGGGATACTATCACTATAGCACATGTAGATATTCGGATACATGAAAAAACAACCCAGTACCATGCAAATGGAAAAGCATTATTACAAAAGAAGAAGGGTTAACAATCCTGTTCATAGGTTGTATGGGTTCTTAAAGCATATTCCGCTTTTGATAATTCCCTGCCTAGATACATATAATGGTCTTTTTGTAGCTCTTCAATTTCTAAAAGGATGGCGTTTGAGAGAAGTTCAGCGTTTACTCCTCTAAAGATCTTTTGCAGGTCACCTGAAACGATTTTTTCGTTTTTGATGATGTTCTTATAGTATTCGACAAAGATCATATCATTTCGAAGTTCGATGACGAAGAATCCATTTGGATCAAGGCTCTTTTGGATGGTATAGGTTTCATCAGCATCAATAACCGGTATCTCTTTTATCATATGAACAACTGCTCCCATGCATATCGTAACTGTTTAAGCTTTTCTTTTGCTATATTCTTAGGTACTAATCGCAGACCACAATCCGGCGATAGCTGTACTATGGAATCACCAAACACATCATATGCTTTTTCAATATGCATGATGATATCCTCTGTTGTCTCTATTGTATCAGTATCTGAACGGATACAACCGATACAGAATTTTTTGTTAGGCTCTGGATACTCTTTGAAACAATCAAATAAACGTGGTGTTGCTTTGAACTCATGAGATAAAATATCAACAGGCATATCCAGTAACTCAGAAGTGATCTTTGAAACATCGCCGCAGACATGAAGACGAAGGGGGATATCGATTTTTGAGACGACCCTTTCGATAAGATCCTTTGCATATGGGGGAAATGAGGTTGAAAAATATGGTTCATCGATACTGATGATGTCAACATAAGGTGCTATTGCTTTTGCTTCTTTTGCTAATGCCTCTGCCGCGTCAAATGCTAGCTTCTCTTTATCATTATAATAGAGGTCTGATACTGTTTCACTAAACGTATGAGGGCCAACGATGAGACCAAGGAGTTGAGTTTCTTTTGGAATGATTGTTCGAACATACCGTAGATCATCACAGGTTATAGGGTGCGTATAGGTTATCCTATCGATGACCTCAGGTCGGTCTCTGATACGACATCCTTTAAGACCTCGGGCAAAGATGGTCACAAAAGGATCACGGGTCTGTCCATCAGAGATTAGATGAATTCCTGCATCCACCATTTCGTTGACGGCGTTAGCGATATACGTCTGCCAAGATGGCTGCGTCAAGGTATCAAAATAGGTCTGCATGAGACACTGGTTCTGAATATTGACCGGATATGAACCGATGACAGTGAGAGTTGGAGCAGCTCTCATCTTTGCAGCATCCTCCGAGGATGTCTTTCAGAGGGAGAGATACCAAAATAGTTCTCAGTATACTCTGATATAAGGATATCCTGCCAGGCTATCAGAGGAAACAATATAGATGAAAGTTCAACTGGGCCATATAATGCAAAATCACCACCAAAGAGAGGGATGTTACTGTTTGAGGCTGCATCAATTGTTTTTTTCTCGTTTGGAAATGATTGCAACCAGGTTGATTTCTCCACAACATTATGGATAGCGCATCCCACGGGTAGGCCGTATTCTTCTTTTATGACCGGTAGAGCAGCGACCGCTGCGCCACTATTTTGACCTGGTGCAAGAGCTGCTGTATCGATTAATATCTTTTCAATACCTATATCAGAAGCAATGGATAGTAAACCTTTTTCGGTGAGATGAGCACCGTTTTCTAGTACCTCTATCTTTCCATCTGGTGATGTATCCTTTGGGTTGAAGGCGACAAGAATTGCCATCTCTGGTGTCCATTTCTGTAAGGCTTGATATTCTTCTGGTGTTATACCAACATGGATAGAATTGTAGATGGTCTGCTGCAAGAGACCATGGTCTGAGAGTTGTTGAAGGGTGCGTATCTTTACCAGAGGATCGGTGAAATCTACGGAGAACGGCATATGGTCTGGGATGTTTTCCTTTATGAAGGTGATGATAGGTTCTATGTATGTCTCTTTTCGTATGAAGAGATCAGGTATGGCGGGTATCGCAGTTTGTTTACTTATATCATACATTTGTTCGATCTGAACTTTGGCAACGGTTAAGTCAGGAATTCCTTTAAAAAAAAGGCCACCGAAGAGAACAGTAGGAATATATCCTGGTTGTCCTCCAAACATGATGTCGCCTATTGAAACTGTTTTTTGATCTTTTGTAAATGAGAACATTTTATCACTTTCTCTTCTGTATCTTTCCCATATATGTTAGGATTATTCTTGAATGTAATGCCCTTGTATCCTCAAGAGTCTTCTTCTGTACTGTTTTCAATCGTATCGCGATGAACGGTTTGCCAAAACAACCTGGTTTCTTTTGGATATGTTCTTCAATGGTTTTATTGATTACCACGGGGTCTGTTACATCTATAAGATTGATGATTTCTACCTGTTGCTGGAATCGAATGATACTATCGATATCGATGTTCTCGATGTAAGGGATTGCTCCAGGTGCATTGATGATCCGATGGTTCTCATCGATACCGTTTTCATATAATGCACGTAGACTCATCCCTGATCTATGACCTCGTATATCTTCACCGCAGATGATGACATATCGGATATAGGGGTTTGATATGATATTTGCAACTATCTTCTCTATCCCAATGTTCTCTGTTTTCAATGAACCATATAATGCAACATCTTGAGTAGGTTGAAATTTTATGTTCAAGAGGACAACAGCGACACAGTTTTTTATATCGCCTCTAACGAAATCGCCTCCCCAGAGATATAGATTGTTTTCATCAAACGATTCATCATCTTTGTTCATATAGTGACATCCTTGTGTTTAAACAAAAGGTTGAAGCATTTGTTTTATTAAAATACTTTCAGTCATCTTGCTTTAATCTTAATAAGATAATCTATGAGTTTAGCCTTTAAATGTTGGAGGAAAAAAATGTTCACCTGGACCTATACGATTAAGACCGCCAATGGTTTTGTTCTAACGACGACGAATTCAGAGGTTGCTGAAAACAAAAGCAAACTAGGATGCCGTGTGCATTGTAAACGTACTTCGAACATCTTTAAGTTCCGTCATTAAGAACCATCTATTTATCCTAAACCTATTTTTTTTCTCTTCCTTCTTTTTTCTTAATAACCCTTAAATATGGTCCTTTGTTACCAACGAACGGTGTTATTGTTATGTCGTCATCTTATATTCGTCAACCTATTGTTAGTGTTCTTGGTCATGTCGATCATGGGAAAACATCATTACTGGATTATATCAGAGGAAGTACAGTTGTTGCTCGAGAATCAGGTGCTATCACTCAACATATCGGTGCAACAGAGGTGCCTCTTGATGCTTTAAAAACAGTCTGTGGGGATCTACTAAAAGGAAAGAACTTCAGTCTCCCGGGTTTATTGTTTATTGATACACCTGGGCATCATGCATTCACTACTCTACGATCTCGAGGTGGGTCATTAGCGGATATCGCCATCCTTATCATTGATATAACAGAAGGTTTCAAACCCCAGACGTTTGAATCAGTAAACATTTTAAAACAATATAAGACGCCGTTCATCATCGCTGCTAATAAGATCGATCGGATGTCGGGATGGAAGAAACATGAGACCTTTGGCAAGAACCGGATAGAATCACAGAACACTGTAGTAAAGAATATGTTTGATACATATCTCTATGATATGATCGGCACACTCTATGATCAAGGGTTCCAAGCTGACCTCTATTATAAGATAAATGATTTCAGAAAGACCCTAGGTATCGTCCCTATATCATCAAAGACTGGTGAGGGGATACCTGAACTACTGATGACACTTGTAGGCCTAGCTCAGAGATTTCTAGAGGAGCGGTTATATATTGAGAAAGGACCTGCGAAGGGTACAGTGCTTGAGGTCAAAGAGGAAGTGGGTCTAGGGACTACTATCGATACCATCATCTATAATGGTGTTCTTCGGAATACCGATCTGATAGCGGTTGGGACAAAGGGAGAACCAGTTGTGACCACTATCAAAGCGTTACTTAAACCTAAACCAATGGATGAGATCAGGGATCCTCGGGAACGTTTTGATAGTGTCAAAGAAGTATATGCTGCGTGTGGGATAAAGATAAGTTGTCCAAACCTTGAATATGTTGTACCTGGGGCACCCTTTCGAGTGTGCAACGAAGATCGTGAGGCTATTGTTAAAGAGATAAAGAAACAGACAACCATTGAATTCAACCTTGATGAACAAGGGATCATCGTAAAAGCAGATACCATAGGTAGTCTTGAAGCACTCATCAAAGAATCCCAGGATAAAGGGATAGAGATACGTAAGGCAGATATCGGTAATGTCTCAAAAAGGGATATCACAGAAGCGGATGCAACAAATGATCCTTTGAAGAAAGTCATCTTTGCGTTCAATGTTAAAATCCTTCCGGAGGCTCAAGAGGAACTAGAGAAAACACAGGTCGCTTTGTTCAAACATGACGTCATCTATACCATTATGGAACTCTACGAGGAATGGTATGATAAGGCCAAGGCACTTCTCGAGCAATCCAGACGGCAAAAATTCGTTCACCCAGGTATGATAAAGCTCATCCCTGAATATGTGTTCAGGGTGAGTCATCCTGCTATCGTTGGTGTTCGTGTTCTCACAGGACGGATACATCAGGATATGAGATTGATGAGGGAGGATGGATGTGTCGTCGGTCGCATTAAAGGTATCCAATCTGAGAATCAATCAGTAAATGAGGCAAAACAAGGTGAGGAGGTGGCTATCTCTATTGAAGGGGTCACCATTGGTCGTCAAGTGAAATCAGATGAGGTGCTCTTCACAGATATCCCTGAAGCTGATGCAAAGAAATTGAAAGAGATGAATGTACTTAATATTGATGAGCGGGATCTTCTTGAAAAGATATTTGATATCAAACGGAAAACAGAGAAATTCTGGGGGATGTGAACACTTCGTATCTTAACACGACCATTCCATTTTTTGTATTGTTGGAATAAATGTATTTCCTTTCGTGTTTCACTAGAATTCTTCTGGTTTTTTTTCATTATTTAGACGCTATATTGCTAATTTTTGAACGAAAAACATAACATGGTATTAATTAATAATCATATTATTAGATATAAATTTGAATTTATTTCAAAGTAGAATGAAAATTATTCATAAAAACTCTAATATATGCCTTGATATTACCGGTAACTGATGCCGGTCGAAACAATAAAAACCATCAAACAAGCGGAAAAAGCGGCTCAGAAAACAAGAGACGATGCGAAAAAGGAAGCCGAACGTATCATTGAAGACACAAAGAGATCAATTCAACAAAGACACAAAGAGATGATCACAGAGGCTAAGAAACACGTTGAAACGATGAAAGAAGATGCACTTAAAGAAGCAGAAAAGGAATCAAAGTCTATTCTTACAAAAGCAACACAAGACGTAAAGAGCATCAAGGAAAATGGCCGGAAATACACAGATGAAGCTGTTGACCTTATAATTAATAAATTAACAATGGAGGAATGACGGATACTATTCCCTGAACAAATGATCAAAAGTTCGCTTTTCATTCATCACTACTATCTAGATGATGTCATCCGTAGTCTCCATGAGACCGGTATTATGCAGATAACAGCGATAACAAAAGAACAAACAGAACAATTAGAAAATATCCAAAAAGTAGCTATGGACCCTGAGGCAGCCATCTGCCAAGAGTATGAAACAAGACTTACCACCCTGATAAAGATACTCAAACAAGCTCAACAGAAAAATGGTGGGATCAAAGCTCTTCTTAATCCAGAATTACCGGTCATACAACATATTGAGGACCTTACACTTGAGGAAACCTTCTCATATGTTGAAGGCGTCATGACCTCAATGGAAACTGAGATACTCACCCTTGACCAACACGTTACTGATATCAAAGAACAACAAAAACAAACAACCACCTATCTTCATGAACTCAAAGACTACAAAGAATTCGATATAAAACTTTCGGATATCGGTACAACTGAGCTTCTTAGCATACAAGTAGGAAAGACCATGGATCTCTCCCAATTAATGAATGCCTTACAACCCATAGAAGAAGTAGCGGTATTCTCAAAACAAATAGGGAAAGGTAAGAAAAAATATTGGTCTGTCATCGTCATCTCTCATATATCCCATCAAAAAACAGTAGAAAGAACCCTTTCTGACCATCTTTATGAATCTGAACTACCAATACTAGAAGTAACGCCAAAAGAGGCGATACAAACTCTTCTTACACAACAAAAGAAAAATGAAAAACAACTAAAAAGCATGCAAAGCCAACTACAAAAACTATCAAAAAAACATCTTTTTCTTCTTCAAGGCCTCAGAGAACAGATACAGATCGAACGGATACGAAAAGAGATACCGTCAACGTTTGCACGAACAGAAGAAACGATCCTTATACAAGGATGGGTCCTTGAAGAAAGAACAAAAGAGATCAAAGAAAAGATAACAGAGGTAACAAAAGACCATGTTGTCTTTTCCTTTAAAAAACCTTCATCAAACCCAGATTTCCCACCAACATACATGAAGACACCAGCGTGGGCTCAATCCTTTAGAACGCTCCTAGAACTCTTCGCAACACCAAAATATAATGAGGTGAACCCTACTGTCATCATGGGCATCTTCTTTGTCTTATTCTTTGGTGTCATGCTTGGCGATGCAGGATATGGAGCTATTATCTTGCTCCTTTCACTCTTTGCCTATTTTAGGTTCAAACGTTTTAGCCCTATGATAAAGAATTGGTCTTTCATGGGGATATGGCTTGGTCTTATTACAACCATCGTAGGTCTCATGACCAACAGCTTCTTTGGAGATTTCATCTCCCGTTTCATCTATGGAAACCCAGAACAACCATTATACCAGGCAACCATTGCAGGGATACAATTTCCTGTTGAACCACTCAAAGACCCTCTCACGATACTTACTGTAGCTCTCATCTTAGGACTTATCCATTTGAACGTTGGCATCATTCTAGGTCTTTATCAAGCCATGAAGCGACATGAATATAAACAACTCCTCACAGAACGATTCTGCTGGATACCATTACAAATCGGTGGAGGATTATTGATAGGGGATTTCATCCTTGATTGGACCATTTCTCAACCTGTGTTCTATATGGCTATCATCCTAGTCATCGTTGGTATCATCCAATTGTTCGTAAGTCAAGGCCCCGTAGGATTTTTTGGTATCACCGGATATGTTGGAGATTGGCTTTCCTATGCTCGATTACTCGCTCTTGGTCTAGCAACATCAGGTATGGCCCTTGCATTCAACGTGGTCGCAGGACTTCTCCCTGATCTCATACCTTATGTCGGTATCATACTTCTTCCTATCGTTCTCGTACTGGCTCACCTTGCCAACCTCCTTCTTCAAGCACTAGGAGCAGGAGTTCATTCCCTACGATTGCAATACGTGGAATTCTTCAATAGGTTCTATGAAGGTGGAGGTCACGGCTTCTCACCTTTTCAAATAAAACGGATATATACAACAGTTGAGAAAAAAAGATAAGATTACAAAAGGAGGACATAACATATGAGAAAAAGCAAAATAACAATAATAGGACTGGGGGCCATCGTCATGATCATCCTCTCAGCAGGACTAGCAGCCGCTCAAGAGGAGACGGCGGAGAGCGATCAGAACAAGGCTATGGTCATCCTCGGATGCGCATTAGCAATCAGCATCGCAGGTATCTCATCAGCTATCGGTTTAGCCTTAGCTGGGTCATCAGCGATAGCGGTTACCGCGGAAAAACCTAATCTATTTGGTAAATGTCTTGTCTTACAGGTGTTACCAATGACCCAATCAGTCTATGGTCTTCTAACCGCCATCCTTCTCATGATGGGTGCTGGTTTACTAGGCGGTGGATCAGAGACAACGGTAGGGTCTTTAGCAGGAATGGGTTCGGTATGGATAGGTCTAGCCGTTGGATTAACAGGTATATCTGCTATCAACCAAGGAATGGTTGCTTCCTCATCCATTAGCGCAGTTGGACGAAACCCTGATGTTGCAGCACGAGGTATCATCTTTACGGTCATGCC
>JARVGL010000032.1 GCA_029762575.1 Thermoplasmatota archaeon
TCTTGATTAGAAATAATTTCGCGCTTCATACTTTTTGCTCTTTTTCAGCCAATATATTGGTTGAAAATCCATTCGTAAAATGTTCTTTTCATAGAAAATAATGTTATTGATCCAATAAAAATAGGGAGACATACTTCATTTCACTCCGTTTTTATCAATAATGATCGCAAGTGCAAAATTCTTCAAACTTTTCATGATTAATTATTTTGACATATGATCTAATGATTCTTGCTTAAAACGAAGCATGCTAGTTACAAACTGAGTAAAAAATATAATAGTATAGAACCACCTATTCTCCCCTGTATCTATACCCCTATTAATCATAGAATTATCTAACTTTTCATGATGATAATTAACTTTCTAACATAGTCTCTTTCAAGATAAAAACGATTGCTTCATTAAGTGCTAAACTCAGATTACTAATATTGGAACAAAAATAATGATTAATTTGTACTACAATTTTCAAATCTTTTCTTCATAATTCTACCTATTGGAAATCGTCAGATTTCCTTCCAAAAATTGAGAAGACTCGAAAAAAATAACTGTTACAATCCAGTACAAAAGGGTGTTAAAGGTAATAATTATACCCTACTCATTGCTTATTCAATATCTATAGCAAGCCGGATTCCGGAAAGAATATTAGAGTTCATCAATTCGTGATGCCTCCTCTGCAATTCAATAGTATCATATCAAGCTTAACCGACAAGTATGAATCTACAGCTTAGTATGAATACCTCATTGGTTCAATCATCCTGGCTCCCCAGATTTGGAATATAAGTATCTCTTCAATATCACGTACCTCCATCAAAATATCGCCTTCGTTCCTGAATCATTCCTAGGTTTTCATTATATATCTACCAACCAAACAAATTGCAGTCCAATCGCAGCAAGATACTTGATATTAATACAAATCGAGAATAACGGAAAATCTATCCAATCACATCAATATCTGAGTCTGTGTTAGATTGTCCCTTCTGATCATCGTCTTTTTCCCGTGTAGTAACCTTATCTGGGAAATAAGAGAGTATGATGATATCGCCAACCGCATTAACCCATCGATAGGGAACTGCAACATCCACCGTGCCCTCGACCATCAAAGGGTTCGTGTTGGTGACAAGCAAACTACTCACCCTCTTCT
This sequence comes from Thermoplasmatota archaeon, assembly GCA_029762575.1. Lineage (GTDB taxonomy): Archaea > Thermoplasmatota > E2 > DHVEG-1 > DHVEG-1 > EX4572-165. The sequence goes on from JARVGL010000032.1 coordinate 1,139, forward strand.
CATCCATATCAAGAAAAACATTCTTGACATTGCCAACATAAAGACCTTCACGAGTATAAACTGGAAGCTTAAGGAAAGATGTAACCTCCTCCGCCTCAACCTTTTTTTCCATCATGTAACCAAAATACATTTACCGGTATTAAAATGTGATGGTATCTCCTTAAAGAGGGAAAAATATTTTGAGTGAATCACGATGAGGGTATCTACATGATGCAAAACAAGGTAACGGAAAAATACACTGAGATCCTTATGGAACTAGAGGATTTTCGTAAAAAAGATTTCAGTTTTCAAAGCGGTAGGATCCTTGGTTCCATGTGCTCAGAGCCCCATCCGATTGCACGAGATGCATACAATAAATTCTTGGATACGAACCTTGGCGATCCAGGATTGTTCCCAGGTACAAAACAAATAGAACGGCAATATATCTCCTTTGTCCAATCGTTACTTCATGCACCTCCTTCATCAGCAGGACATATCGTCAGTGGTGGGACAGAAGGAAACATCACTGCTATGTGGCTAGCGAAACAACTCTCAGGGAATAAAGAAATCATTATCCCTGCATCTGCACACTTCTCCTTTCAGAAAATCGCTTCATTGATGGATATGAAGTTAAAGCCAATTCCTCTCACAAAATCCTATACCATGGATGTAACCCATGTAAAAAGAAAACTTCAGACAAAGACCGCTGCAGTTATCGGTATCGCAGGTTCTACTGATCTAGGAACGATTGATCCAATCGAAGAAATCGCTGATCTTTGCCATGATGAACATATCTTCTTACATGTCGATGCAGCATTTGGAGGATACATCATCCCATTTCTAAAGAATACGGGATACAAACTTCCTCAATTCGATTTCTTATCAGAAGGAGTGAGTTCACTTTCTATTGATGCTCATAAGATGGGATATGCTGCTATACCACTAGGTGTTGTCGTATTTAGGGAGAAACAATGGCTTGATGAAATAAGCGTTCCCTCTCAATGTATAAGTAGTAAGAAACAAGCGGGCATATTAGGTACCCGATCGGGAGGACCTGTTGCAGCTGCATATGCAGTAAGTAGATACCTAGGCATAGAGGGCTACCAACAGGTTGTTGCTCGATGTATGGAAACAACCACCTATGCAGCAGGACAGATATGTTCTCTTGGCCTCTCTCTTATAACAGAACCAGTGTTAAACGTCATCGCCGTACGATTAAAGAACCCACTAAAGGTAGAGAGGGCATTAGACAGTGAAGGTTGGAAAGTAAACATCATCGATCATCTCTCAAGTATTAGAATTGTGTGCATGCCACAAATAACAAAAGAGATTATTGATGAGTTCATTCCGGTATTACAAAAAGTCTGTCAAAAGGTTGGGGAACTATGAATAAGAAGATATTGATAGAATCGTTACTAAGAGCACCGATTGTGAAAAAAGAATCATATTTCTATGTTGTGCATCCTATAACAGATGGCGTCCCGGAGATAGCTCCTGAATTGCTTATAGAGGTAACTGAAGAGATGAAGATACAATTGAAAAAATGGATGCCGTTTACAAGAATTGTCACCATGGAAGCAATGGGGATACCTCTTGCTTCAGCGTTGAGTCTAACGCTGAACATTCCTTTTACCATCATCAGAAAACGTAGGTATGATCTCCCAGGAGAATATCAGGTGAAACAAGAGACAGGGTATTCAAAGAACGATCTATTCATCAACGGTCTTAAAAAAGGAGATGAGGTCGTCATTGTTGATGATGTATTAAGCACAGGTGGGACCCTACGAGCAATTCTTCATGCGTTACAATCAATGGGCGTTACCGTGAAAGGGGTATGTATCGCAGTTGATAAAGGAGAGGTATCGGAGAGCATCAGTAAAGAAACAAATGTTCCGATAGTATCTCTTGTAAATATCAATGTTTCAGAGAAAGGTGTTCAGATACTTAACGAGAAGTAAGGTTTTTAATAAGATGCAGGTATTGTATAACCTGGTAAGGTGCGTTTATGAACGAAAAAATCATACAACATTCACATTGTTCTATCTGTGGAAAAGCTATACCTTTCTCTGAAATGTTTTGTTCAGAAGAATGTAAGGTCAAATATGCTTCGATGATGAAAAAAAGAAAGATCGTGATATACACAATGTATGCTCTCATTGGCGTTATCATAACCCTTTACATCTTAACAAGTAACTAAATAATGATTATGAATCGGTCCAGAAAAAAAGGTGAAAGATTGCGTCACTCTGCTAGTTCTTCTTGCAGGTCAATAACCATTTCTGTCAACGCATCTTCAAATACCCGATGGCGATATTCTTTGGTGGATCCATCGGCAAGATGTACTCGAGCTACAAAATCCCGTCCATCCTTAATGATCTCTATATGACACACGGTCTCCATTTGTTCTCCCGGCCTTATTCGAGTTTTTACGCCGTATTCCTCCTTCCTATTTATAGTTTTTGTGCAATAAACTTAATGATGGGGTTTGTATTAATGGTATACTGAGGAAACAGGATAATGGAATATGTACGAAAACCTACTGTTGCAGGAATGTTTTACCCGGCGGATAAGAAAGGACTTATCAACGAAATCGAACACTGTTTTCTTACGAACCCCGGTCCTTTAGAGTTACCTATACCTTCTGATGATGAATCATCAGTTTTTGGTGTTATCGTTCCTCATGCAGGATACAGTTGTTCAGGGGGAATTGCAGCACATGCATACAAAACCATCAGGGATGCAGGACTCTTTGATGTGTTCATCATACTTGGACCGAATCATAATGGTATCGGTTCAAGAGTAGCTCTTTCACCACATGATAGCTGGCAGACGCCACTGGGAACGACCTCTGTTGATCCGATCCTCAAGAAATCACTACTAGGAGGAATCATCGAGTTAGACGATCTATCGTACCGTTATCAAGAAAACAGCGTAGAGGTTCAACTCCCGTTTCTCCAATACATCTATAGTGAACAATCGTTTTCGATAGCGCCGATTGTTATGGCTATGCAAGATCATCAGACCAGTCAAAAGACAGGGGAACAAATCGCAAAGATCATAAAAAAAGATGGTAGAAGGATCTGTGTCATCGCTAGTACTGATTTTTCCCATGAAGGTATAGGATATGGACGGATGCCACCTAAAGAACTACAAGTGGACGAGTTCGCCCGTAGGCAAGACAGTTACGCCATCGAAAAGATCTTACAGATGGATAGCATAGGACTCTTTGATGTGATCAATGAAAAGGAGATTTCCATGTGTGGATATGGGCCGGTCATCGCATTACTATCAGCAGCAAAATTCTTAGATAAAACCACTGTGGAATTACTTAAATATGGTACCTCCTATGACCTGTATCCTGATAGTAATGCCTGTGTAGGGTACGGGGCATTTGCAATTCGATAATTTCATGACAATAGGATTCTGAGAACCATGAAACCAGTACAAGATATCCATGTAACAAAGAACATGACAACAAATCAACTCATCAACGCGTTTTCTAACGCAGGAGGGTTCAGTGCCAAAAAGGTTGCAACCGGTGTTGACATCCTTGAAAGGATGATAAACGAAAAGGATTGTCTCCGTTTCTTATCATTTCCCGCTTGTATATGTGCAACCGGGACCCGAGGCATCATCACTGAACTCTTAAAGAGAAAATACTTTGACGTTGTGATCACCACAACTGGGACGTTGGACCATGACCTTGCAAGACTATGGAAAGAGTATTACCAGGGTACCTTTATGGCAGATGATACAAAGCTTCATCAACAAGGGATAAATCGCCTTGGTAACATCTTCATTCCAAATGAATGCTATGGCAGCATCCTTGAAGAAAGGATCCAACCAATTCTAGAGAGCATCTATAAAAAACGTCCACGATGGTCTACAAAAGAACTTATTTGGGAGTTCGGTAGTCATCTTGAAAACGAAAAACGAAAAGAAGAATCCATCATCTACTGGGCTTGGAAGAATAAGATACCGATCTTTGTACCTGGTATCACTGATGGTTCCTTTGGTTCTCAACTGTGGATGTATTATCAGGATCACAGGGATTTTACTATCGATCTATTAAAAGATGAACAAGACCTATCAGATATGGTGTTTGACGCGAAGAAAAGCGGTGCCTGTATCATTGGAGGAGGTATCAGTAAACATCATACCATCTGGTGGAATCAATATAAGGATGGCCTTGATTATACGGTCTATATCACTACAGCGGTGGAATATGATGGAAGTCTCAGTGGTGCGCAAACTAGAGAAGCAGTTTCCTGGGGAAAAATCAAAGAACATTCTGATGAAGTAACCATTGAAGGCGATGCAACGGTGCTTCTTCCGTTGATGACAAGTGCTCTTTTTGATCGCCTACTCCCAAAATAAGAGTTTCATCCTTGATCGGACCTTCTTTGGGAGATCAGGCAATGGCCTTTTATGTATCAGATCTTTTGTTGCAGCCACATAGGTGTCAACAGTGAAATGAAAGAACCAACGACCATAATCAGCATCGGCTTTCGCAGGACTTCCGATATATCCGTCAGATAGACCGATCTCTTTGAACGTCTTTCCAACAAATTTTGGTGAACTTACATCTCGATAGATACTTTGAAGTGACGAATAGATCGGATCTAAAAGATAAGGATATTGATACTTTATAAGGGAGGTTTCTCTAAATCCTGCGTGGACCTCCTTACTTGTATCAAATCCAAGTTTTGGTTCATTCTCTGTAATGCGGCCATCATAGAAAACAGGCGACCATGGTTCACAGATATTCATCTTGTATCTCTGTCGAAGTTTATCCATCGCAGAATAGATCCCTTTGAGATGGGATAGAGCCATATGATACGTACATATGATCATGTTTTGGAATCCGTGGCGAGCTAACGCTGAACCAAAGCTATAGATTATCTCTTTTACGACCTTAGAGCTTACAGAGACGGTGCCAGGGAAATCACTATTGAATTTACAGAATCCAACAGGGACAGAGGGTAAAAGAACACAGGTGATATCTTCATATTGTGTCCCAATTCGTTTCATCGCCTCTATCGCTGTGTCCTTTGCAGTGAGTAGATCTGTTCCAACAGGTAGGTGCGGGCCATGCTCTTCAAGTGGACTAATGGGTAGGAAAAAAATTGTTTTGTCCCTATCAAGGGCATCGATATGTTTCCAGCTCATCTTCTTAAATTCCAAGAAATCATTGTTCTTCTTGTCCTTAGCAGTCTTTTTTGTCATAGGTTTTTGATCATCCTTCGTTCGTACCATAGGTTGTCACCTCACAACCTTCATTTGTGATAATAATCGTATGTTCCTTTTGACTAACAAGTCCGTGATTCTGTTCAAGGAGTTGAGGATAATGATGGATGAGACCCAAATGAGACATTCTTTGCAATACACTGTCAGCATTAGTGAGATGTGGCAGACACCAACGGTATGAAAAAGGAAGTGTTTGGAAGAGTTTCTTTAATCTTGAAAGATATTGTTTGGTACGTTGATCTCTAATATGTCTAAGATGTAACCCCGAGTTAATAAGATAGATATTACTTCCATTGCCTGATATCACTCTACCTGAACCGGTGGTGGCAAACGGTTCAACAGCAATCACATCCCCCACTTTTGGTCTTCCCCGTAAACCCATCGATGCAACACTAGGTATCGATAACCCCGCATGTAATGTATATCTATTAAGACTATGACCGGTCAGGTTCTCTATTGGTTTGAAACCATATCTCTGGATGATATCTTGAACAGTGCCACCTATCGTGGATAACGAGACTCCGGGTTTCATTAACAGTATAGCCTTTTCCAACGCCTCCTCAGATGCTTTTAGCAAGGATTCGTATCTATTGGATTCGATTTCAATTGTCACCGCTGTATCTGCGATATATCCATCAATATGGGCACCAACATCAAGTTTTACCACATCTCCGGATTGAAATACTTGATCATCAGTATCTTTAGGTGTGAAATGAGCAGCGAGATCGTTGATAGCGATATTGACCGGAAACGCTAGAGAGGCTCCTTTCTCCGTAATACATGATTCAACAAAGGATACTACTTCAAGAAGGGAAACATCAGGCTTGATACGTTTTGCCCCTTCATCCCTTGCATATGCTGCGATTGTTCCAGCAGTATGATATTTCTCAGAGATTATTGGATCCATGGTTCATACCTTTGATACGATGTCATCTAAAGAAATACTCCCCTCTCTTAATATTTTTGGAGGATCCTCTGTACAATCAATTATCGTTGATGGCTGTGCGGATCTAGGACCATCATCAATATAATATGATACATCCCCTAAAGAAAATATGGTCTGGATCTCATCAACAGAATAAAGTGTTTTCTCCTTATGAATGTTAGCACTTGTCACGGTGAGAGGACCAAACGCCTTGACTAATTCAAGTGCGATCACATCATTTGGTATACGGATAGCCACAGTTTTTTTATTACCGGTAAGTAGGTCTGGGAGTACTGATTTCTTTTCAACAACGATTGTTAGGGAACCAGGTAAAAAATATGTGATGATCTTTTTTGCTAATGGTGTGAGAACAGCTATCTCTTTGATTTGTTCAATGGTACCAACCGCAACAGGCAATGGAAGTGAAAAAGGACGGCGCTTCAGTCGAAAAACAGCTTCTATCGCATCCTGATTATACGCATCTGCTCCAAGTGCATACAACGTATCAGTAGGATAGACAATAAGTTGGCCTTTCCTGAGAGTTTCTAACGCTTGTTTAAGTTGGATGGACATAGATTACTCTTTAAACTTTATGAAATCTCCAAGGGTGTATCCTTGAGATCCTGATTGGGTAGACGATGTGGTAGAAATGGCTTTGACCTCTTCAAAGAGTGATATTGAAAGTTCTTTTTCAAGTTTTTGAGCGACTTTATCGGATGGTCGAAGTTCTCCGTTCTCGATCTTTGAGATTGTTACTGTTCGTTCACCGATCTTGAATCCTAGTTGTTCCCTTGTCAACCCTTTATTCTCCCTAGCTTTTTTGATGATGTCCCCCCAATCATTTACCAGTTCTCGATTCATACCTTCGTAGACATCTTTATGTCCAATACGTCGACTTCGCCTTATAAGAGAACGTTGTACTTGTACCGTAGTATCACGTACTTCTTGGACGCCATGTCCATGCCGCATACAAGATGGACAAAGCATCATTCGTACTCCCTCGATCTCTGCTTGTCTGCATCTATCTCCACAATCATTTCCACAGAGTTCACATTGCATGGGATTCCACCCTTTCTGTTTGGAATTCACAGATGATTTCTTTTACTTACTCCTCGTATTAGATCAACCCTGCCTTTTGAAGGGCCATTAAATCCTCTGTACTTAATTTTTCACCACGTTTGAATCGTTCAAATATGTCATTAGCCTCCTTTTGGAAGCTTGACTCCTCTGATTTTCTTTTCCTTTTGAACTGTTGGTCCCACTCAGATGTGAGACTTCGTTCCAATTCATGGATCTTATCCACATGAGTGATAAATTCACGGTGAACATCATCCGCCTTTATTTTTGTGTTGACGATGTTTTCCTGGACCTCATTGACCCGTTTAATAAGGTTATCTAATTTGGTGATAAGAGTTATCATCTGCTCATGTTCTTGTTGAGCACGTGATGCAAGTGATTCGACATGTTCATGTTGCTTCTCAGCTTGTTGTTTGAGTTGTTTTTCTTCCTCAAGAGCTTTTTTAAGCTTTGGATCCTGATTTAAAAGTTCTTCTTGTTTTTTTATTTTCGCATGAAGTTCAGAGATGGTTTCAATCAATTTCTTTTCCTTTTGCGGCGACATTGGTTTGGTCATTTGATCGGTTTCAAGTGTATTGAGTTGTTTTCGTAGTGCTGCAAGATTCGTCCCTGTTGATGATGCTTGTTTCCGTTCGATGGTTCTGATCTCTTTTTTTGTTTCCTGACATTTTTCATTAAAGACATCACGTTGTACTTTTGCATTTTTTACACGTTCATTGAGCTCATCACGTTTCTGTTTATGCTCTGAAATCTCGTTACGTATCTTCCGAATGGCGGTATTGAGAGTATCTCGCTCTTCAGCAAGTTTCTTTGAAATAGTATGAAGGCTATTTCGCTGGTCTTTAAGCTCATTGGCCGTTTTCTGAAGTTCATCTCGCTGTTGTTTTTGAGCCTCTATTGATTCTTCCATATGACTCCTCAATGTAGTGTCTTTTCAGGGTAGGGTAAAAGTAAGGTATTTATTAAGTATTTCGAAGGATAAAAGAACATAGTGTTTATAACCTCTCTATCAACAAAAGTGTAAAAATATTATCAATATTTTCATATAAATATTTTTCTTTCCTTTGGAAAGACCATTTATTCAAGAAAGGAGTAAAAAAATGAATCATATCATTCTACCCTATTTCCTCTATCTCCGCCCTTAAGATATCATAGAATTGATCTCTTGCATATCGTTCATTCCATGGTGTATGACCACACTGAGGTATACAAATGAAGCGAAAATCCTTTAATATGCCATCCAATGGTTTCTTTACCCCTTGAAAAGGATGAGGATCATAGTCACCATGGATAGCCACAACCGGACATATAATTCGTGTACCAATAGATAAGAGCCCCCCGGTTTTTCTTAGATGGCAAGCTTCTTGCATGATCTTAAAAAAGATATCAGGTTGAAATGATATAGTATCATCTTCTGATCGTATCGGGGCATAGGAATCCGTTTTTGATAAAAGCAAAATCAGTTTCTTAAAGAGGTTATCTTTATCAAGGGTGGACGGGTTTTCCAATAAAGTAGACAACATCCTTAAATCTTCCAATTGGTCTTCTGGCACACGGGATGCTCGTTGTTTATAAATATTTGTAACATATGATTCTTGAAACGGACCGCTGCTAATTAGAATCAGTTTTTTCACATATCTTGGATGTTTTCCAGTAAAAAGATAACTTAACCAGGCGCCCCAGGAATAACCAATGATGATACCAGGACCTTGAAAATAGTATTCCACTATCTCTTTTAGTTCTTGAATCTGTCCATCAATGGTATCTGCTGTCTGTATTGGTTCAATAACACCAAATGAATCCGAAAGTACTCTTGCAACTGAGGACATCTGCCCAGGGGCACCAGGTCCCCCATGAATAAGAGCGATGGTAAACGGTGTACTACCATATACATTAACATTCATCATATAGTCCCTCTTTTCTCTAGAGTTCGATTCTAATCTCTAACAAAGGTGCATAGCAGGTCTATAAACATCTCTAAATGAAGCACCAGCTGATCCATAAACGCAATACAACTTTTTTATAATTCTGTTTTAAAAAAAATTTTTTATATACTCCCTCATCATTACGTTTCCGAGGATGAGATAATGATAAATACATCAGGCCAATTTGGTAGAAATGCCGGAAGATTATTGCAAATCCTTGAGAAACATGGATCACTTTCCAAAGACCAACTACAAATGAACACTCAATTACGACCGTATGAGATAGATATTGCAATAGGTTGGCTTGCTAGAGAAGACAAGATATCCTGTGAAAATAATATGTATCAAATCGGACAGACAAATCTGACAGACACAATTGGTACAAATGCAGGGGTCATCTGGGAATCACTTCATAAACAAGGCGAGAGCAGTATTGATGGTCTGAATACTGTAACACATCTTCCTAAATCTCAGATCTACGAAGCGGTCGGTTGGCTTGCTAGAGAAGATAAACTCTCTTTTTCAACTAAAGAGTAAAGATACTGACCGATGAGCTAACAGATCTGAAAGTAGATTTGTGGTGCAGTGGTCAAGCTTATTAAGTCATCTATGATACCATCAGAAAAACAGAGATATCGTGATGGTTCATGAACGAATTCCTTCAAAAAGAATTAGACTTACACTACTTCCATGAGAATGATTATGTAAGGAAAAGATGTGAACATTGTGGTTGTTACTATTGGACGTTAGATGAGCAGAGCACGCTGTGTGGCGATCAACCCTGTATCCCATTTAGTTTTATACACAACCCAATCGGACATAAGAAATTGAGTCTTTTAGAAGTACGTGAGGGATTCTTAAGGTTTTTTGAAAAACATGGACATAAACGATTACAATACCCAATATATAACGAAAGATACCCTGTTATTGCTCGATGGCGATCGGATATCTATCTTACCATAGCATCGATTGCAGATTTTCAGCCTCATGTGACATCAGGTGAGGTCCCAGCACCAGCAAATCCTCTTGTTATATCCCAACCTTGTATTCGACTCAATGATCTTGATCAAGTCGGTATCAGTGGGAGACACCTCACAACTTTTGAGATGATGGGACATCATGCGTTCAATAAACAGACCGATGAGATCTATTGGAAAGAAGACACCGTAGATTTCTGTAACGATTTTTTCATTGACACGATCGGGATACCTAAACAAGCGATCAATTATAAAGAGCAACTGTGGAACGGAGGCGGGAACGCTGGTCCATGTTTAGAGGTCGTAGCCAAAGGTTTGGAGATAGCAACCCTTGTTTTTATGAATATGAAAGCAGATAAAAAGGGAGAATACGTAATAGAAAATGAAACATATACAAACAACCCCCTTAACATTGTGGATACAGGATATGGTCTTGAACGGATCTCATGGATAACACATGGAACAGAAAATATCTACGAAGCAGTTTTTCCAAACGTGCTTAATTGGATAAAAAACCATGCAAAAGATCTATCGGATACACAGGCATTCTATTCACTTGCCGATCATTCGAAAGCACTCTCGTTTATGCTTGGTGATGGTGTTGTTCCATCTAATGTGAAAGCAGGGTATCTTGCACGTCTTCTCATTAGACGAGCACTTCGTTTCATCAACATATTGCGTATTGATGCTAACCTTGAAGATATCGTCACCTTCCAGCTCCATGAACTTAAATCGGAGTTCCCTTCTCTTATCACCCAGAAAGACACAATCATCGATATGCTCAAAGTCGAAACAAGACGATACCAAGAAACCTTGTCAAAAGGTGAAACACTTGTCCGTCGGATCATACAAGATAACCAACCGTTCACCCCTGAAACATTGATAAAACTCTATGATACCCATGGGATGCCTCCTGCAATCGTGCAATCCATCGCAGAAAAGGAACAGGTACCAGTGGTCATCCCTGAAAACTTCGATTCAATGCTTGCAACCCTTCATTCAAGAGAAAAAGATGAAGAAAACGTCCAACAAGTCCAAAGAGATCTACCAGTTACACAGGCATTGTACTATCAGGATCATTACCTTAAGGAATTTGACGCAGATGTTCTTTGGACAAAACAAATCAGCGAAGGTACAGAAGTCATCCTTGATAAGACCACTTTTTATCCAGAGGGGGGTGGTCAACCCGATGATAAAGGAACAATCTCTTTAGGTGACAAGGTACATACTGTTCAGAAGGTCTATAAGGAAAATGAGAGCATTATTCATCTCATCGATGGTATCCTACATGTAGGAGACAAAGTGAGAGGGAGGATCGATTGGGATCGACGGTACCAACTGATGAAGCATCATACAGGCACCCATGTTGTCAATGGTGCATTGCAAGATCTATTTGGGAGCCATATCTGGCAAGCGGGATCCCAATTGGGGATAACAGAAGCTCGGTTTGACTATGCACATTATAAACCTCTTTCACAGGAAGATATTCAAAAAGTTGAACAGAGATCAAATGAACTCATACAAAAACATATTGAGGTACACAAAAAGATTCTTGATAGGAATACTGCTGAAAAGACCTATGGTTTCCGATTGTACCAGGGAGGTGTACCACCGGGTGATAGCTTGCGAGTCCTTGACATACCTGGTGTTGATGTAGAGGCATGCGGTGGAACCCATCTGAACAATATCGGTGAAATAGAAAAGATACGTATATTGAAATCAGAACGTATACAAGATGGCGTCAATCGTATTGTATTTGCAGCAGGTACAATGGTCGATAGATATCAACAAGAGGAACGCGCATATTATGATACTATCATAAAAATCCTTGAACCCACCTATCATATCATCAAGGAACCTAACGATGTGTCATCTCAGTTAAAAGAAGTAACTCTATTGTTCTCTGTTCCCCTCAACCAACTCGAAAAGACACTCACTCGTTTCCTTGAAGAGGCGAAATTCGAAGGGACGACACGATCATCCAGCCTCTCAGATGCCTGTACCCATCTTTTCGATCAATGGAAGAAAACGAAAAAACAAGAGAAAAACATTTCTACTGATCAATTGGAGAATCTGATTCGATCCGCCGAAGACATCCCCGGGACCTCTTACAAAGTCATCATTGGAAGAACAGATGCCGATGGCAATGCTACCGCAGGATCGCTCACCCAAAGACCCAGTTATATTGTTCATATCTATGATGGGCGAAAAATAACCTCTGCAGCTTCAGAGAATGTACCCATCGATCTACGAGAGGGTGTTGCATCGGAGATCGGACGGATCTTAGGAGGAAGTGGTGGTGGACGATCCCATATGACCCAGAGTGGAGGACCAAACAATGAACAGGTCGATGCAGCATTACTGAAAGCAAAAGAACTAACAATCAAACTTCTCAAAAAGGAATAATCGACCATTCCAATGGCTGATAATTAAATTGAAGATCAGAGTTTGATGGTGATATGGGCCGCAGCTACAACGATCATGGTTGCGATACTAAGCACTATAACAAACCATGGTGGTATTTTTATGGCAGTTTTCTCTTCAGCATCGTAATATCGGATCAACCCTGCAGATGAATGAAACCCTTCGCCCTTCTTTTGTTTAGCCATAGATAACAACGACTCCAATAAGTATTATATCAAGAACATCATCAATTCCCAGTATTTTAGTTTTTCGTCAGATGAGGGTGTGGGACAGAATTAATCGGCTAGCCAGTACAAATTATGCCATAGCCCTGTGAGGATGTTGGCGGTGTTCACTCTATCAGGTCTTTTCTGTCCCAGACGCCAGTCTGTTCTTTTCTTATCTTCAGCAAATCCGCTTTCAGATTGGTTTCTTTGAAAATATTCTCTCAAGAATCCTTCCACATCATGAACAAATCGATAACACAT
>JARVGL010000033.1 GCA_029762575.1 Thermoplasmatota archaeon
CGAGGTTAAAAGCCCCCCGATTATTTTGGATTGTTTGTTGCATGTATAAGGAGAAAAATGATTTGTCAAGCCGACGGAGGGATTTGGACCCCCGACCTGCTGATTACGAATCAGCCGCTCCACCAGCTAAGCTACGTCGGCATATCCTAACCCGCAATACAATGATAAGATAAAAAACTGACTGTTTTCATAGAATCCCTTTTAACTAAAAATAGCATTACCCTTTTTTGAGGAACATTTATGATCTGTGGTGTAGACGAAGCAGGACGAGGACCCGTTATTGGTCCGCTAGTAATCGCTGGAATAAACATCCTAGATGAGTCATGTTTACACAATATTGGTGTAAAAGACTCTAAAAAACTGACGCCTCAAAGAAGAGAGATACTTTCTAGAGAAATCACTAAAGTAGCTGATGCTATCGAAATAGTTGTAATCACTGCATCGGATATCGATGATATGCGAAAGGTCATGACGCTCAATGAAATCGAAGTCCATGGTTTTACAAAGGTAGTAAAAAAACTGAAACCGGATGTATGCTATGTTGACGCTGCAGATGTTAATGACACACGGTTCGGCAACAATATCAAACAGTATCTATCAAAAAAAACCCAGATCATATCGAAACATAAAGCTGATGATATCTATCCAATTGTGAGTGCTGCATCAATCATCGCAAAAACACGCCGTGATGAAGAAGTAAGAAAAATCGAGAACCAATTGACAAAACGCCTTAACCTTCCTCTTGGTAGTGGTTATCCTGCTGATCCAATTACACAGAATTTCTTAAAGTCCTGGGTACATCGATATGGTACTTTGCCACCCCATACCCGCCATTCATGGAAAACCGCACAAACCATTTTACGATCTGCAAAGACAAAGACTCTTGATAATTTTTAATTGAAAAGAAAAAGTAGGTGTATGAGCCAATACAACATGTATTGGGATTGATGATCTATTGACCCAAAGACACCTTCTCGGATTGTGACACAAGTTATCTGCGGGAAAGATTGTTCAACTATTTAAATAAAAGGTGTCAAAATGTCATTATGTAAAAATGTCATGTTTCATGTTAAAATAAAGAAAAGAAAAAAGACAGTGAAATATATTTTTAATCTACATTGCTTGTTCTGCAAGAGAATGAAGAATGGTTTCATCAAATGGTTTACTTATGTAATCGGAGATATAGGGAGCAAACATAGCGATCTTTTTGTGATCTCTTGATCCTTTACCGGTGATGATCTTTATAGAGACCTGGGAGGTTAGACCTCTTTTGACGATCTCAGCAATAGTAGCCCATCCATCCATCTCTGGCATCATGATATCTATCAAAAGAATACCTTTGAATCCTTGTTCGAGGAGTTTGATACATTGTTTGCCACTTGTTACAGTGGTCACCGGGACATCATAACGCTCATAGAATGTTTTTAGTGCAGTAAGAATATCTTTTTCATCATCTACGATCATGATTTCCTGACTCATGGTTTTTTTGTCACCACCATCATTTCTTCTGGTTTTTCCTCTCTATCACATATTATTTAAACCATAAGTGTAAATTTTACAAAATGATAAATATAAAAAAGAAGAGAAGAAGAACGATTATTCGTTTTCTTCTTTAAATGTTGTTAGGAACTCAGCAAGTTTTTGTACGCCTTCTAGAGTCATTGCGTTATAAATTGAGGCGCGCATACCACCAACGGATCGATGACCTTTCAAGCCAATGAGATCATGTTCCGTTGCTTCTTTTACACATGCTGCTTCCAGTTCTGGAGTGGGGAGGTTGAATGTTACATTCATAAGAGATCGTGAATCTGGTCTTGCATGTCCCTGGTAGAATCCGTTGGATCCATCTATGACATCATATAACATCTTTGCTTTTTGTCTATTGGCTTTCTCAATAGCGGATACCCCACCTATTGATTGAAGATGTTCCAGACAGAGCTTACACATATAAATAGCCCATACGGGACACGTATTGAACAACGAATCTTTTTCAGCATGGATCTTCCATTTTTGCATTGTTGGAGTATTCTCAGATACTCTCTGTAAAAGGTCCTCTCGAACAATGACCAAGGTCACACCTGCTGGACCAATATTCTTTTGAGCTCCTGCATAGATGACTCCAAACTTCTTCGGATCGATAACCTTATCCATGATGTTAGAAGACATATCACAAACAAGAGGAACAGATGTATGAGTCATAGGCCAATTAAAAAACTCTGTCCCGTAAATCGTATTATTCCCAGTTATATGAGCATAGGCTGCTTTGTCACTAAAAACTATATCCTTTGGGATATATGAAAAATTTTGATCCTCTGAACTTGCAACAATTTCAACGTCACCATAGAATTTTGCTTCCTTAATTGCTTTCTTCGACCAGACGCCTGTATGGACATATTCCATTTTTTTTCCTTGTATCCCAAGGTTAACAGGGACCATATAGAACTGTGTAGAGGCCCCACCTTGCAGCCAGAGCACTGAATAGTCATCTGGTAGACCCATAAGCTCTTTAACAAGGCTTGATGCTTTCTCATGTATCTCTGCATATTGTTTTGAACGATGGGATAGCTCCATGATGGACATACCAGTCCCTTTGTAATCTAAAAGTTCCTTTTGAGCTGTCTCCAATGCACCAAGCGGTAACGTCGCTGGGCCAGGATAGAAATTATACACCCTTTTCATCATAAAACACCTCTGTATGTAATTGAATGGCTGTATAAAGAGCGCTCATTTAAAGCATTCGGAACTTCCCCCCATTCTAACACAAGAAGTATCTGTCACATCAGTCTGTCACTAATCCATTAGTTTTTTTCTTGTGTGGGGAAGTGTAAAGATACTAGGCAATGGTTGTACCACAACTGCTTAATAAGGAAAAATGGAAAAACAGTGTTTGTGAGGAAGACCATGAACAAACTATTAATCGAAGCATTGAAAAATGCCTTTGATATGGAACAAGACGATGCGATAGGACTAGCTAAAACCGTTGAAACTATCTTTAACGGGCAAAAAGAAATTGAGGATATGACTATTGATAAATATGCTCGTTCTTTGTTCTATGAACTCCAACGGCAAAACCTTTTAAAGATACGCCGTGAAGAAATGAAAGAACAAGGAAAGGCAATGAGAAAGTTCTACTGGTCACTTGATAAGCAACGTATCAAACAAGAAGCACGGAGAAAACAACAAAAGAACATGTATAAGATCTATCAGGAAATTCCATCGAACGCCTGGCACCATAGATTAAACAACGCCTAGTTTCTACTTAAGAATCAATCTCTTTCTTCGTTTTTCAAATAATATCTGAGTTTTTGATCCAATCGTTGGAGTTTCTCTTTTGAACGAATGATGACTGTTTCTGCAGTTTCTAGGAGAAATCGTAGGAGAACCTCATCAGTATATATGATGCCGTCTTTACCTAGGGGCATATCTAATCGTTCAGTGCTTAACAATTCAACAAGATAGTGTTTCTGAAGGGTCTTTATGCCTGAGAGTTTGAAACCTGCCTCAAAACCTATTGTTAATAAAAGACGGGCGCTATCAAGGTCTCTAGCTGCGATATGAAAGATAGGAGGTTGAGCTAGTAACCATAGTTGCCCCATCGAATATTTTTTTAGAGCAGCTTTAAGGTCATCAATTGTAGGAGTATGATGCCAACATCCAATAAAAAAGGCTTCCTTCTTATCACCTAAACGAGGGAGTGATAATAGAACGATTCTTCCAGAACAACTACTTGTGGTCACAAAACGTTCATCACTATTAATTCGTTCTAAAAGAGAGATGACCTCTGTATCAACCGTATGGCATTCTAACGCCTCTTGAAGTTTTTGAAGATTCCTTTGTTTGTATGATTCAAAGGAATTCTTTGTATTCCTCTTCATCATTGTCTCTTTTATGGTTTTTCCACCTCGGTTTTCTTGATGATAATGTCTCTTTTCCCCAGTTCCTTGAAAAACTGAGTTGGTGGAATGATTTCTTCAGGACAAAAAACACCATGATCTCTAATGATTCCTTGTGCAATGAAATCCGCAGTGATTGATACAGGGAATCCTGTTGTCCTCATCATTGCAGATAGATCATTTTTTTCATCATAAGTATCAATCATTGTATATTCAACGGTCGTCCTTGTATCCTTTCGTATACCGTTGCCGATGACTTTCAGCAATACAACATCAGGCCCTACAGAGGGTAATGATCGATTAAGTAATTCAATGAGAATATCACGAGGCATAACCAACTGACCCTGTACCTCTATTGGTTTAATACTCCCTAGACCGATATCAAGCAATGTTTTGAATCGATTACAATGACCTGGATATCGGATTGTCTTGTAATCTAGATGTTTTATTTTTTCTTTATAGGTATATGGAAGTGTTGAACAGCCTCCGGAGGTATAGAATGCTTCCATTTCAGAGAATGGTGCTGGAAACTTGATTGATTCAAGACCCGTCATCGATGGTTTCGATAGAATCGATCCATTCTCTAGGATCAATGTATCTTCAATATATTCATTTATCAAACCATTCAGGGAGAAGACGATCTGATAATCCAATGGTGGTTGAGGATGTAACGGTAGTCCACCAACACGTAACTGTACGGCCTCGACCTCTGATAAAGAATCCACGATATCTCGAGTTATCACGGAAACAAGACCTGGTGCAAGACCACTATCCGGTATAATAGTCACCTCTTGTTTTTTTGCTTGTTCATGTAACGATCTTTGTTTGTTGACGATATCATTGTTGCCACCTAAGTCGATGAAGTGTGTTTTTGTCTTAATCGCTAGTTGAGTGAGATCATAGTTATAGGTATAGGGTATTGCAGAGATGACGATATCGGCTTTAAGAAAAAGATCCTTGATTGATTCTATCTTGGAAACATCTCTTTGTGCTGTCTCAAAGGATATAGTCGAGAGAAACGACAGAGAATCCTGTAACATCTGAGTGCTCTTATCAACAAGTGTGACCTGATCAAATGTTTTTAGTTGTGATAGATCATAGGTTATGGCTCTCCCCATCATTCCTGCTCCAAGTACTACAACGTTCATTTCATCACTTCTTATCCAATAAGTTTAGCAGGAGATATCTCTTAAACCTCATAAAATGGTTCCGCATAATGAAATTTTTTCAAAATCGTTATAATATATGAGTTCATTCCCAGGAGAAACAAGGGAGGCATGCCAATGGCTGCTGATGTATGGGACCCTAAGATAGAGACAATGAAACCAGAAGAATTGAAAAAACTGCAAACAAAACGCTTCAAACATCTCATTAAATATGTGTATGATTCCAATAAATATTATCATGAGAAACTAAAGGAATCAAACATCAAACCAGAGGATGTTTCATCTTTAAAGGATATCGAAAAGATACCGTTTCTCACAAAACAAGACCTAAGAGAGTATTACCCATATGGATTGGTGTGTACCTCACTAGATGACGTCGTTGAGGTGCATGCATCTTCAGGGACCACGGGAAAACCCGTTGTTGGCCCCTATACAAGAAACGATGTGGACCTCTGGGGCGAGGTAATGGCTCGATCGCTCTATGCCAATGGTCTTCGAAAACATGATGTGATGCAAAATGCGTATGGATATGGTCTTTTTACTGGAGCACATGGGTTTGAGAAGGGAGCACAAAAGATAGGTGCCCTAGTTATCACCATTAGCTCAGGCAACACAAAGAGACAAATCGATGTGATGAAGGATTTTGGTGCAACAGCTCTTGCCTGTACGCCATCATATTCGATGTATATCGCTGAAGTCGCAATAGAAAATGGTATGGATCCTTGTAACGATTTTAACCTTCGCCTTGGTCTTTTTGGGGCTGAAGCCTGGAGTAATGAGATGCGAGAGACAATTGAGAAACGATGGGGGATCCGGGCACATGAGCACTATGGATTAACAGAGATCATTGGACCCGGGGTTGTCTCAGAATGTGAGAAGAAAAAACTTCATATAAACGCTGATCATTTCTATCCCGAGGTCATTGATCCGAAAACTGGTGAGACCCTTGAACCCGGTGAAGAAGGAGAACTTGTTTTTACTACTCTTACAAAAGAAGCGTTTCCGGCAATACGATTCCGAACAAAGGATCTAGCAACTATCACTGAAGAGATCTGTGAATGTGGTAGGACACTTCCAATTCAATCTCGTATAAAAGGTCGAAGTGATGACATGATGAAGGTTAAAGGAGTCATTGTCTTTCCATCTCAGATAGAAGCTGCACTCATGCAAGTAGACGGAGTAAGCGATAACTATCAGATTGTGAAAACAAAACAGGGAGAGATGACCACGCTCTCTGTTGAGGTGGAGCCAACAGAGGAACGGTATAAAGAAGGTCATCTTGATACGTTGGAAAAACAAGCAGAAGATGAGATATATAGTATTCTAAATCTTCATGTCCCTGTCAAAGCAATAGAGCCTAAGAGCATTCCTCGTAGTACTGGAAAGGCAAAGCGAGTTATAGAACGATAGAAGGTCAAAAACCTATGTTTCAAACAATTGATACTGTCATCATCCCCTATATCTCAGGGTTATGGACGCTACCGTGGATACTTGTTGGATTCATTGCAACAATTATAATCGCGAAATTCACCGGCCGCGAAAAAATAGATACGATCATGAAAAAGATCGGCCTCATCCTTTTATATTTCTTTGTTCCTGTTCTCATCTTCAGGATATTTCTCAACACACCTTTTGGACACAATGAAATACAGTTTGCTATCACCGTCTCAGGTATCATTCTTTTCATGTATCTCCTCGCTTTTGGTTATGCCAAGTATCAAGTAAAAAAACAAAAACTAAAAAGTGAAAAAAAGGATCTTTTCATAAAAACAATGTTGACGAACCAAGGGAGAAGTTCTGCATTCATCGGAAGTATGATGCTAGCAATTGATGCCTGGCGAGTTTATGCGGCTATCTTCATGGCACTCGTGGGCATTGCCTTATTTGCAATCATCCCATACATCCTCTCCTATCTTCATAAAAAAGATACAAAACAATCAGGTAAGAACATCAAAGCATTGCCTTGGTTCCTAAAACTATATCCCTGGTATCTTTTGATATTTGTCCTAGCAGGAATTGTCGTGCAACTATTTACAGGACAAAAATCAGTTGATTTGATAGGATATGATATTGATGTTTTATTAAAATTCTATACTGCGATAACGATTCCTGCTGCGCTCTACTATGTTGGAGCTGGTATCCATCCAACGGATCTTAAGATATCAGAGTTGAAAAAACTTCTTGGACTTGATAAGGAAAAAGATACCTCAGATCATTGGAAATGGGTGAGAAGTATTTTCTTTCTAACAGTGATCATCACACCTGTACTTATTTCGTTGTTCTTCTTAGGGTTTTATAGTCTTGGTTTCATCTCAAGCGCATGGCTTGCAGTGATCATCATCAATGCATTTCTTCCAATTACAAGTACAAATATGTTTCTTTTACCCTATGGTATCGATAAAAAATCAACTGCTCACGTAGTCACCTGGACAACCCTTGTCTGCGTCCCCATCGTTGTTGCACTTATCGCTTTTTTTGATCTTATCTTTTAATGTAAAAGAGATGTGAACAAGAGAAAGCAGTCTAGTCTTGTTCTAAGATAAGATCTGAAACTTTTTTTCCAGAGAGTAACATACCACCAAAAATTGGACCCATTCGATGAGAACCAAATACGGCATTTGCACACATCCCAGCTACATACAATCCTGGATAGACCTCCATAGTGTTTTCGACGACAGCTTTTTCACCGATAGCTGCATCCATGGATCCTTCTACTAACGCATGTGGTGAACTTAAGGGGCCCTCTGTGGGTCGTATCTTCTTTAGAACGATGTTACACACCTCAGCGGGATGCCCTGTTGCATCGATACAATATTTTGCTCGTATGGTGAGAGGATCAACATGAAGTCCTGCTATCTCCACAGCACTCCAGTTAATAACAAATCCATTCACCCGACCTTTTGAGAGTAATACATCCTCTACAGAGATCGCATTATAGAATTTTGCACCAGCATCGATAGCAGCTGCACAAAGCTTAGTGACCGCTTCAATGGCATCAGCACTATAGTACCCTTTTCCTTCATCGATAACACGGACACCTGCATCTCTAAGGAGGGATGTTGATTGGTCCTGAACGACGATGACTGGAAAGTTCATGCCTCCTCCCCACATGCCACCACCAATTGATAGTTTTCTTTCGAAAAGAACGACTTTTTTCCCGGCAGCTGCAAGATGTTTTGCTGCAACTAACCCAGCTGGGCCTGCTCCAGCGATAGCAACATCAACCTCGAAATAATCGGGGAATTCTTTTGAAAATCGTTTAAATATCGTCCTAGTAACTAGTATATCGTCAATATCCATGATCAAGCCTCATTTCCACCATGAATCCATCCGTGTTTATTAAAGATACTGTTACCTTTTTATACCCTAGAAGCCTGCAGATTTTTTGTGTTCACCATACGTCAGGTTCAATCAGATGATCTCTTTCAGATAATCGATCTTGCATCACATGTTCTCACTGAAAAATATACTCCCCAGTTGTTCCTGTATTTCTATGAATCATTCCCTTGGGGTTTCTGGGTCGCAGAGAAAAACAAACAGATACTCGGTTTCATTGTTGGTATTCGTACATCACAGAGAAAAGGAAGAGTGCTCATGTTAGGTGTACATGAGAAACATAGAAAAAAGGGTATAGCAACACTTCTCCTTACTCAATTCTTACAGGAAAGCGAAAACAGAAGAATCAAATATATCCATCTTGAAGTAACTCTATCAAATAAAAATGCTATTGAGTTTTATAAAAAACATCATTTCACTATTATTGATCATGTCCCTAGTTTCTATCAAAATGGTGATGATGCGTTAATCATGCAATGGACGTCATTTCAGAGTTGAATCCGATATCATTGATCAACTGCTTCTCTTTTTCCGTCATGAAACGTTCCGCCATCAAATCCAGTCGACAGGATATCTTTTCCATCCCAGGACAATTGTTATGATGCAAGAGATCGGCGATACCTTTACTCAAAGTAAAAACCGCAAGAGTGTGTTCACGTTTGGACTTATAGACTTGATAGGGAGTAACATCCAATTGTTCATATCTTCTAAATTCCTCCACCCCATCGTTTCCCACCATCTCTTCTACATATGTCTTAAGATGTAGCAAGAACGTATGCAGCTGTATGAGTTCATCTTTCTGCATAATATTATTCCACCATCAAAATACCATTTAGTGATAATAAAGAGGGTTTTTATCATTTTCTACAAAGCATTTAAATGAGAGAAAAAAAACGGCCGATATCAAACAGCCAAAAAAGGTAAAAAATGAAAAAAATGGGAAGTGGATTTAATCGTTCTTCCGTGTTATCACTTTAACGGATTTTGGTTTTTTTACGACATTTCCCATTTTCATTCCAACAATTGTTTTCACATTCTTGTTATGTGCTATGTCAAGGAGTCTTTGAGTGATAATTCCATCAAAGACGACGGTTTCAATGTTTTTACTTTTCTTTAGCTCATCGGTTAATTCTCGTACCGGGATCGTTTTGATCTCTTTGTCCTTATCATCAAGTAACACTGCTTTTAATGATCCAGATACTTCATCAAGAATATTGAAATAATCCTCATCCGTACCCTTTCGTTCTTTCTCTTCGGTCTTTTTCACTTGTGTACTTTTTTGTTTTTGTTTGTCTTTGTCGTCCTTTGCAACATCATTTGTCTCTTCGCTTTCATCAGCTATTGGTTGTAGTAATTCTCCTTTCTTAGAATCCTTCTTCATTTCAATATCATACATCTCAGCGTATTGTTCAGCAGGTATCTTATTTTTTAACGCTTTCATCACTAGTTTTTGAGGTATCTCCTCTACCTCTCTTGTTTGAGGAGCTCGAGAGACAAAATCGACATCAGCGGTCTGTAATAATTCTCGTAAGATGAGCTCACCTCCACGATCACCATCTACAAAGGCAGTTGTGATCCGTTCCTTGGTCAGATCGACAACGGTCTTTGGGATGTTGGTTCCACCACATGCAATAACGTTCTTAATGCCATATCTTAGAAGGTTAAGTACATCTCTGCGACCCTCGACAACGATGATAGCGTCGCTCTTATCGACATTAGGGCCTGCTGGACAATGGTCCGGTCCATAGTTGATGATTTCCTCTATCTGAACTGCTTGTCGAACATTATCAGCAATACTTCCCCCTTCAACCTTTCCTTCTTCAAGAACCTTGTTGAGGAGTTCTTTTGCACGTTCTATAACTTTTTTACGACGAACGACGCGTACATCTTCCACTTCGTCTGCAGCGATCGTTGCCTTACAAGGACCTACTCTATCTATACTTTCAAATGCTGCAGCAAGGATCACCGTTTCAACCTTATCTAATGATGTTGGAAGTGTGATACTCCCCGTGCTTTTTCCATTCTTTGATTCTAACTCCACTTCGATTCGCCCGACCCGAGCAGATCGTTGCAGTTCCCTTAGATCAAGTTCATCTCCAAGCAATCCTTCCGTTTGTCCAAAGATTGCCCCGACGACGTCTGATTTCTCTATGACCCCATCGGCTTTAATTGTCGCTTTAATCAAGTATTTCGTTGTAGCTGGATCAATTACCATAATCTCACCTTATCTGTTATTATTTCCAAGTAATCTTATCTGAAAAATAGCACTTCCCTCAAGTCTTCGATGAATTGAAGACGGGAAACCTAACCACTCTTCAAAGTCCCTTGATTAAAAGGACATTGGCCAGGGGGATGAATGTAAATCAATCCTATGATGAAAGTAACATATTGATGAATGTTACAGGTAGTGCCATTTTTCAAAGTTACACTACTTGTGATAGTCTTTGTGTATATTAGTCTTGCGCCATATTTAAATGTTATCCCCGTATTCACCAACGGAGACAGCCCATGTCAAAGAAAATCTTTATCGGTGTCGCTTGGCCCTATGCTAACGGGTCATTACATCTTGGTCATATCGCAGGGTGTTATTTACCCGCAGATATCTTTGCACGGTTTAACAGACTCATTGGCAACCAAGTTCTCATGGTCTCAGGAAGCGATGAGCATGGAACCCCTATCACAATCACCGCAGATAAAGAAGGAATCAGTCCTCAAGATGTGGTTGATAGATTCAATAAGGAACATACTGAGAACATGAGACAATTTGGTATCTCCTTTGATCTCTTTACCCGAACATCGACACAGAACCATAAGATGGTTGTGCAAGAGATATTTAAGACCTTATATGATAAGAACCATATCTTCAAACAAAGTGTTCAATCATTCTATTGTACTGCCTGTAACAGGTATCTACCTGATAGATATCTTGAGGGTACCTGCCCCCAATGTAACTATGATCATGCAAGAGGGGATCAATGTGATGAATGCGGCCAACTCCTTGATCCGGAACAACTCATTGATGTTCGATGTAAGATCTGTGGTTCAACTCCAAAGCTTCAAACAACGGAACATCTTTTTTTTGCCCTCAGTCATTTCGAACGACCGTTACTCAACTGGTTGAAAGATAAGACGTATTGGAAAGCTAGTGTTTTAAAATTCACAAAGAATTGGCTAAAGGATGGGTTACATGATAGAGCTATCACAAGAGACATGAGCTGGGGTGTCCCAGTTCCTCTTGAAGGTTTTGAAGAAAAAAGGATCTATGTCTGGTTCGACGCAGTAATAGGATATCTATCAGCAAGCAAAGAATGGGCACACTTGCAACAGTCACCTGATAAATGGAAGGAATGGTGGATGGATATAGACTGTCATCATTACTATTTCCTTGCAAAGGATAATATCCCTTTTCATTCGATCATTTGGCCTTCGATTCTTATGGGATACGATGAGGCGTTGAATCTAGCATATGATATCCCTGCGAATGAATACCTCCGTTTACAGGGAGAACAGTTCTCAAAAAGTAAAGGGTTAGGAATATGGGTTCCTGAGGTGATAAAGACTTTTGACGTTGACACCATCCGATATTACCTGTCGATGAATATGCCGGAGAATAAAGATGCAAATTGGATGTGGGATGATTTCGTCGTGAAGAACAATGATGAGCTAGTTGGCACTTACGGTAACTTTATCCATAGAGTACTTTCATTTACTGAGAATAACTTTCATTGCATCCCACAAAAAGGTGATTTAAAACCTAGTGATGTCGAAGTACAAGATACCATTAATCGTTCTTTACAACTGGTTAAGGATTCATTGAAAGAATGTAAATTCAAACAAGGTTTAAAAGGTGCTATGGGGCTAGCAAAATTCGGCAATATTTATTTTAATGATAAGGAACCATGGAATCTCATTAAGACAGATAAGAAACAGTGTGAAACAACCATACATCTTTGCTTAGAGATCGTTCAGGCTCTCTGTATGGTCATGGCCCCGTTTCTTCCGTTCTCATCAGATAATATCTGGAAAACACTTGGGAATGATGGATCGATTCATGATGCATCATGGAACGATGCAATGCAACCGCTCTTGGTTGGAACACCCATTGAAAAACCAAAACCATTATTTAAGAAATTAGCATTAAAAGATATCATGGAGGAAAACGATCCGTTCTCCCAACTTGATCTTCGAGTTGCTGAGATCCTTGAAGTAAAAGACCATCCTAACGCCGATAAACTCTACGTGATGCATATCGATCTAGGAGCTTTAGGCAAACGAGTCCTTGTTGCTGGGATGAAACCCTATTATTCAATCGATGAATTAATAGGTAAAAAGATAGTAATCGTCTCAAATCTAGAACCAGCAACAATACGGGGAGTGAAATCCAGTGGGATGTTACTAGCCGCAGAAGATAACAAAGGAGTTGTGTCACTCTTAAACCCTGGCACTGCAAAACCAGGTTCAATAGTAGGTGTACAGGGGATTCATCAAAACCCGGTAAAGGTCCTTTCCTTTGATATGTTCAAGCAGATAAACCTCTTGATCAATGAAAAACAACAAGCAATTTATAAGGAAAGGATAGTTCACATTGATCAGGAACCAATTGTAACAGATAAAAAGGTTGAGAAGAACGCAATAATAAAATGAAAAAAAAGAATATAAGGAGGAAAAAAGATGAGTATTGTAACTGAAACAAATCTTTCATATCCGGTTTTTAAAAAAGGTAAAGTTCGAGATGTCTATGATGTTGGGGAAAACCTATTGTTAATCGTAACCGATAGGATATCGGCGTTTGATTACGTGCTTCATGAACCAATCCCCAACAAAGGGATCTGTCTTACACAGATCTCAGCTTTCTGGTTTGATTACTTTAAGGACCTTATACCAAACCATATGATATCAGCAGATGTTGATATGTTTCCTGAGGACTTTAAGGTCTATGAAGATGTTCTTTTTGGTCGGAGCATGCTTGTGAAAAAAGCACAAGCGTTTCCTGTTGAATGTATCGTTCGTGGGTATATCTCTGGATCAGCATGGAAATCATATAAAGAAGATAGGACCGTTTGTGGTATTAGATTACCAGATGGCCTGAAAGAATCAGACCAATTCGATGAACCATTGTTCACCCCATCAACAAAGGCAGATACAGGTCATGATGAGAATATTAGTTTTGAGGATATGGCAAAGTTGATAGGTGAAAATGATGCAGAGGTTTTAAAGGATATTTCTTTGAAGATGTATATGACCGCTGCGGAATATGCTCGAAAGCGAGGTATCATCATCGCGGATACAAAATTCGAATTTGGTAAGATTGGTGATACCATCATCGTGATAGATGAAGTGCTTACCCCGGATTCATCTCGTTTCTGGTCTGCAGAGGAATATGAGCCAGGAAAGGGTCAATCAAGTTATGATAAACAATATGTCAGGGATTATTTGTCTAGTACTGGGTGGGATAAGAATTCATCACCGCCACATCTACCAAGAGAGGTTGTGGAAGGTACTGAAAAACGCTATATTGAAGCGTATGAGTTGATCACTGGTAAGAGATTAATCCTTGAATCAGCTAAGAAAGCGTAATCGAAATAGTTGTTTGCGCATCGATTATGGCAGAGACATAAACTGCTGCCATATCATCTTTTTCTCTTTTCTGTACGATTG
>JARVGL010000034.1:0-6879 GCA_029762575.1 Thermoplasmatota archaeon
GCTTGCAGGTCCGAAATCGAAATGTCCTCAACAGAAATTCAAGGATATAGTTTCTTTCTAGTGCTGAAACAAAAGGACCAAAGAACCAACCATCTCCTTGTTTCCTCCTAGCAATCACCACTCGAGGGTATGGTTCTTTTGTGATACGTAGATATGCATAACCTTTTGCATCTTTAAGATTAATATTGTATTTCGGCTGGTGTTGTTTGATCAAAGTGTTCTCAAGGAGCAATGCTTCACATTCAGTATCAGTTGCAATAAAATCAACTGAACGTATCTGATCGACCATCACAAGAGTTTTCCCATCTTTAATGGGGTGATGGTGATAACTAGCGACCCGTTTTCTTAGATCCTTTGCTTTACCTATATAGATGATGTGATCTTGTTTGTCTTTGAAAAGATAACAACCAGGCAGATGAGGGAGATGATTTATTTGAAACATAGTTCCTTTTTTCTTTTTAAAAGTGGTTCTAGTACAGCTCCTGTATAGCTAGTAGGGCTCAAAGCAACTTCTTCAGGTGTGCCCTCTGCAACGATACGACCACCACGATCCCCGCCCTCAGGGCCAAGATCGATGATATAATCAGCGTTTTTGATGACTTCTAGATTATGTTCGATGACAAGGATGGAATTCCCTTTTTCCACAAGATTGTTGAGAACCTCGATGAGTTTTTTCACATCATGGAAATGAAGCCCAGTTGTCGGTTCATCTAAGAGATATAATGTGTTTCCTGTACTCTTCTTAGCTAGTTCCCTTGTCAATTTGATCCGTTGAGCTTCTCCTCCTGAGAGAGTGGTGGAGCTTTGTCCTAATTTGATATAATCCAGCCCAACACGAGAGAGGGTATGTAACTTTCTTTTTATTGAAGGGATGTTTTTGAAAAACGCTAACGATTCCTCAACCGTCATATCAAGGACATCTGAGATGGTCTTTCCCTTATAGGTTACTTCAAGAGTCTCCCTATTATATCGTTTCCCTTTACATTCTTCGCATTCGATATAGACATCAGGTAGGAAATTCATTTCAATCTTTATTAGTCCATCTCCTTGACATGCTTCACATCTTCCACCTTTCACGTTGAATGAGAACCGCCCAGGTTTATATCCTCGAGCCTTTGCCTCTTGGGTCTGTGCAAAGAGACCTCGTATCTCATCAAAGACCTTTATATAGGTGGAGGGATTGCTTCGAGGTGTTTTTCCTATTGGACTTTGATCGATGACAACCACTTTATCGATCAGTTTCTCAAGGATGATTTCATCATGATCCCCTGGTTTTTCTTTAACTCGGTATAGCTTCTGTCGAAGACCTTTGTAGAGGATCTCATAGATAAGCGTGGATTTACCGCTTCCTGAGACACCTGTGATAAGAGTAAGGGTGCCTAGAGGTATGTCAACGGAGATATTTTTAAGGTTATGTTCTCGGCATCCACTTATGTGAATGAATCCTTTTGGATCCCTTCGTTTTTCTGGGAGTTCGATACACATCTCACCTGTGAGATATTTACCAGTTAGTGATGTTGGATGTTGTTGGATCTCTTCAGGTGTTCCCTGAGCTACGATATACCCTCCATGGACGCCAGCTCCCGGCCCCATATCAATGATATGATCTGCATTTCGGATCGTCTCCTCATCATGTTCCACAACGATTAAGGTGTTTCCAAGGTCTCGGAGGTGATGAAGGGTATCGATGAGTTTCTTGTTATCTCTTTGATGAAGACCAATTGATGGTTCATCAAGGATATAGATGACGCCCATGAGATTGGATCCTATTTGGGTCGCTAATCGGATACGTTGAGCCTCTCCTCCTGAAAGGGTCCCTGCATTTCGTGATAAGGTAAGATAGTTCAAACCAACACGGTCAAGAAATGAGAGCCGTGCATTGATCTCTTTGAGTATCTGCCAAGCGATCTCTTGTTTTTTCTCAGAAAGTTGAAGTGTCTTAAAGAATTTCATAGCTTCTTTAATGGACATATCGGTGATATCTGTAATCGATTTTTCAGCGATTTTCACTGAGAGTACTTTAGGTTTCAATCGTTTCCCATTACATGTTGGGCATGGATTCACCCGCATAAATTTCTCAAGATCCCTCCTTCGATATTCTGATTCAGTTTGATGGTAGAGCCGCTCGGATTGAGGGATGAGTCCCTCCCATTGTTTTCTGCCTGACCAATTGGAGGTACCCTTGTTCATTGAAAGATTGAATTTGATATATTCTTTACTTCCATACATGAGTGCATGGAATTGATGTTCGTTGAGGAAGTTGATCGGGGTGAAGATATCAAAATCGAAATGATGGGCTATAGCACCAAGATAGTTGATACGCCAGCGATCATGGATTCCTTTGTATAGTTTTATCGCTCCATCTGCTATTGATAGATCCTTATCGGGTATGATGAGGTCTGGGTCAAATTCCATGTTGATGCCTAATCCATGGCATGTTTCACAGGCTCCAAAAGGACTGTTAAATGAGAACATCCTTGGTTGTAGTTCTTCAAAAGCCATCCCGCAGATAGGACAGGCCATTGTTGAAGAAAATAACTTTTCTTGATCTTTATCAGTTAAAACAATCAACAGACCATCTGATTTTAAGAGAGCTTGTTCACATGCTTCAACAAGCCTGGATATATCATTAGGGTTCACCCGATCTATTACAATTTCAATGTCATGTTTTTTATATCGATCTAAAATGATGGCATCATCGGTCCGATAGATCGCCTTATCTACCCTTACACGAAGATATCCCTGTTTATTGAGATCTTTGAATAACTGTTCATAGGTCCCTTTCTTTTGTCTGATAATAGGAGAAAGGATCGTTATCATGGTCTTGTAATCAGATGCTATGGTGTCTGAGATGTTCTCCGCAGTCTGCGATTCGATTTTTGTATTATGGATGGGGCAATAGGGTGTACCGACTCGAGCATAGAGCAGTCTAAGATAATCATAGATCTCAGTGATCGTACCTACGGTACTTCGTGGGTTCTTACTTGTTGTTTTCTGTTCAATGGATATCGCGGGAGATAATCCGTCAATGGTATCGACATCAGGTTTGTTCATAAGACCAAGGAATTGTCGAGCATATGCTGAGAGTGATTCAACATATCGTCGTTGTCCTTCAGCATAGATGGTATCAAATGCAAGGGTTGATTTCCCACTTCCCGATAGTCCCGTGATAACGATGAATTGATCCCGTGGTAGGATGAGATCGATGTTCTTGAGGTTATGTTCCCTAGCACCTTTAATGATAATATCTTTCAATTAATTCCTCCTGGTTAAATATATTCATCGGATGTGTTAATAATCGTTTGGTGTGACATGAAAAGCTGCTATTCAAATGTTTTGCTAAAAAGGGGAGGTGGTGGTTGTTGAAAGTATTTGGATTATCATTGAATGGCAATTCATCGAAGGGTTAAGGTATGTTGAATATCCTTGGACTAATATATCCATTAAGTGTAACAGGTATTCGTTGTGTAGTGTTTGCTATTAAGAAATCCCCGGTGAGACTTAATTGGAACCATTCTGGAAATCCTGAGTTTATCTTTGGGATAAAAGAAATATATGGGAGAGTGAACTGTGATTGTAAACATGTTTCGTTCAGTGGTGGAATGGGGCATTCTGTAAGAGTATCTTGAGCAAGAACGGTAGGTACTGTATCATCTAAGCGATAGATGATCAAGGTGAGATTATTTGCTGCTAAAGGTATCTTTGTTGGATTGTATAAGCGGAAACCTACTGTAGCATTTAACCCTTGGAGCGTAAGGTCAAAATCAGCGGACAACGAGATGATGAGATGTTCTCCGTTTAAGAGAAATGTTGATAGATCAGGAACCTTCATTGATGCTGTTGAGGCGAAAGGAATGGACATGTTTACCCCACCAATGAGTACTGATGCGTTACCATTTATCGTTGCTGAAAGCATCCCTTGGTTAAAGATAGTATAATATGCAGTTCCATTGACATAGATGGGTATATTACTTTTTGGTGGTATACGTTGAGATGAAAAAGAAAAATCTGAGACGTTGATTGCATTGGTATGTTCGATCTGTATCTCTGTATGTTCCAGTGACATTGAAAAATCATTTTGATTGTCTATCCATATTGTACCATTGAAGAGAACACCTTCTTCAGTGAAATCAGAGAAATCCGCGTCAAAATAAATGGAGGGGGCTTGTACAGCTTCTACAAAAGCAGTTGGATTTGTTATGAGGAGGACTCGAATCGGTATTGTCTTTGTGAAAAAACCAAAGAGCGTTACCCCAACATCTCCTGTGATTCTACTATGAAAGGTGGATAACTCTTTCCTATTGAATCCCATTGAACCTACCGATGTTATGGTTTTCTGTTGACCCTGACCAACGATTGCATTTGGTAGCGATATCAATGCGATGTTATCTCCTTTTGGTGAGCTAGCATTAATGAGCATGTTCTCTAGTATTATGGGAAATGAGTTTGGATTATCGATACTAAGTCTAGCTTCAATAGTTATTGTGTCCTCGGTTATCTTGGAGATGGTGATATCAATGGTGACCTCTGGTGCTTGAATAGAGTTAACTGTACTGATCAATATGATGGTACCAATGATATTTGCTAGGAAAATAGCTAGAATTACTAGGATAATTTTTTTTCCCATGGTCATCAACAAAGAATCCGATCGATATATTATATTAATAATGGTTTAATATTTTATAATCAATTAGATACAATTCATATAATATTAAACTTCCTGTTCAATTCTTTTCATTTTAAGGTCTCAAACAAATGATTTTGTTAAAACAAGAACGATATAGTTTCCATTCTGTTTCTATCCATATCTTTTAGCATATGCCTCGATATCGAATTTTCGTTTAAGTCCCGCATCATTCATATAGCGTATGGTTCCAAAGACGGGTCTTTTCTTCCAAGGTCTATCATGTTTGCCGAAACACCATGCGACCCCTGCGAAGCCATTTGGGTCCCGACCATCTAGTTCATATTTATTATTGAGATATAATGTTCTCTGATAGGCATCGTGTGGTCTCTTTGTCCATTCAATGATCTTTTTTCCCCAATACATGCGCATATACCCATGCATTTTGCCCGTTGTCATCATTTGTCTCTGGGCAGCATTCCAATAAGGATCATGGGTATTGGCTTGTTCAAGTTCTTCTAATTCATACAGATATTCCCTTTTGTCATTTGCATGATCTTGTAAGGTATCCCTTGCCCATTGTGGTATGCCTTCATATGAATCATATGATGGATTATAATAGACAAAATTGATGCTTAACTCCCTTCGAACGAACAGTTCCTCTATGAATGCTTCATGAACTGGTGTTTTTGATACTTCAAGGGCTATTTGTAGGGGGGATATGTTACCAAAATGAAGATAGGGACTTAGATCAGAGGTATACTCAAGAGTGGGGTCATTCTTCAGATCAGCGTATCTATCAATTTTGTTTTTCAAGAATTCATTTAATCGTTTTTCTGCGTTTTTTTCTCCGCCAATGAATCCTTCAACTGGTTTTACCAAGGGATCTATCGTTGTTTTTGAAACAAAGCTAGTAATATCATTGATGTCTTCTGAGGGGAATTTTTTGGTAAAAGAATCTTTCAAGGCTACATTGTTTTTAAGGTCCTTTGCATATTTTATATATTTCTTCATAAGTTTTGGTCGTAGGGTGAATGCAGCAAACTCCTCCTTATCTGATGCTTCTTCAACTGGGACTATGACGTCACTTTCAACTTGAATCATTGGGCATTTGATATGGTTTGCAACATATGATCTCCAAGATCGTTGGATTCGTTGATATCCCCTATCTACTACAACAAGGCAAGCGATTTTCGATAAGGAAACGATACCTTTTTCAGGAGATGTTCTTCTAATGATGCATTGTATGTCTCTTTGTTCTAACGATTTTTTCAATTCTTTTAGACCTTGAAGCATGAACATGTAATGTCGTAGATTTGCTTCTGGAAATCCTTCGGTCAATCCAAAGAAGACAAGAAGAGGTTTCTGATATCTGTTTGATAATTGGATACTATGTTCGAGTGCATGATTGTTCTTTGACCTTTGGCTAGCTTGCATCCAATAGATGATGTATCCATTTTCCTGATAGGTCTTATCATTGAGTTTTTTGATTCGAGTGGGATCTATCATTTTTTTTACATCCATGCAGGTGAATTCTTCAATATGAGTATGTCAATATTATTGATGTGAACATGGTTTGATATATTCACAGTTCCATTTTATCATGTTCTCTGCCCTGAAAATGTCTATTACATTGTTAACTGTTTATGTTCACCAGTAATCTTTAGATGGGCAGATCTGTATGGATTCAGCATCATGTAATTCAGATGGGTAAGGTTCGAAGAATGTTTGATTTCTCAAATAGTGTTCATCGAATCGAAGTATCCAAGATTTCAAGTATGCGATTGGTATCTCTAGAGATATCTTTTTGTTTCTATACTCATTCATTGAGTTTAGGAACATTTGTTTTTCCTCTTTTGTTAGATATTTTGAGATATATCCAAAGGCATGTTGTAAAATATTGATATTTGATGTACAGCGAGGACCCTTTTGAAACGTCTTAAAGAGGATGTTTTTATATTCGTTTACGAGATCAGGGACGCTCATCTCCATTGTATTGGAAACAAGTTTCCCCATTTCTTTTAGATTTCTTTGGTTATAGGACATCAATAATAGTTTATTTTTTGTATGAAAATCAATAAGATCTTTTATCGTCGATGTGTTATTGATTTTTCTAAATTCAGCAAAGGTATATATCTTTTTCAAGAAATGTTCTTTTATGGAGCTATTTCTGAGCCTTGCTTCATCCTCGATTGCTAGATATGGATATGTTTCATATACTTTTTTTCCAAATAATCCTGCATCTCTGAACATGG
>JARVGL010000034.1:6889-13690 GCA_029762575.1 Thermoplasmatota archaeon
CACATCCTTTATCCCACAGGATGGTGATTGGGATTTCAGTAAAAAACCATCAATATCCTTAAGACTTGAGAGATATCTGCCAGAGAATTCATTCATCTCGATTGTTACATCCCTTCCAGTGGCTGGTTGAATGAGTTGTCTAATATTATCTTTTTCAATGATTCTAATTGGATTGCGTGGTATTCCAAGTCCTATTTCATATTCGGGACATATAGGGATAAAATCAACATAATCTTTGATTCTAGCCACAAATTCATTTCTAATTATCTGACCGTTGTATCGGCAGTTTTCAAATTCGATACATTTACTAATTATTATCCTTGGCCGCACATATTTATTCATTATATTATCCAATAAAGACTGTGTGTTAATATACTTTTGATTTGAAGCAATATAAGTGACAAATATATATGATTCTTAGGGGGAAAATCTTAAAAAACTTTTTTTTAATGTGAGATGCTTTACGAATTAAACTATGGTTTATATCTTTCAAAGGTTTATATAACGTATTGTAGTATCAAAATATCCCATACAATATCCATCAATCCTGTTAACAGTCTATCGTTATCTTAGATATAGATACATATTTTATTGTTTAATATGCTTTCTTTTGATGTTTTTCAAAAATTCTAAGTACGTACCATCTGATGTTTCCATTCCTTGATCTGTAGGAGGAGGCTCAGTGGGGAAGCCCTATTGATATTTTGAGGGAGGGATGGGATTATAAAAACTGATAAAGCTTCCCCACATGAGAGGGATGTGTGTTGTATGAAAATCATGTTGAATATGATCCTTCTTTTGACCATAATTAGTAATCTTCGTTCACCTCTATCTGCACACCTACCTATATATGTGTTACTACTACTATAAATAATTTACGCACATCTTGTATACATAATCGATCAAGTGATTTCTTCTCAAGAAATAAAGACATTTATTAGGAACCACATTAATGAAATTCTAGGAGAAACTATGAACCTTAGGTACTATCGTTTATCTCATACTATTAGCCGTAATACCTTTAATAAACATAGTCAATTAGGGTCTATTGATGGTAGCTTAAAAACAGATTGAATTCCTATTTTTTTCTATGGGTGATAGAAATAGTTGCAGGTAGATAGAACAAGAGAAAAATAATTACTATGATCAGAAGATCATTGATATTTCTCTGCTGAGTTATTCCATGAAGACCATACCCTGCAATAAGACCTAGTGATGTGAGAGCATGGGCTTGGATCATAGCAAGATTCGCAGGAGCCATACGTGAAGGATTCTCATATGTTCTTGATAGGATTAGTACTGAACGGATCACTAAGGGTATTGAGATGAAACAAAAGATGAGGGCGAGTGGTAAAATTGTGGTGATAATACCTACAAGAACGATTGTATATGTAGCAATCCAACTACTAATATATAGTAAGGAACCAATTCTTGGCCCTACTCTTGCGATAAGGGTGATTTTTCCTGCGAGAATATCATCGTTAAGGTCTGGTATCTCATTAATGATTATCATCGAAAATAACATCACTCCACACGGTAGTGT
This sequence comes from Thermoplasmatota archaeon, assembly GCA_029762575.1. Taxonomy (GTDB): domain Archaea; phylum Thermoplasmatota; class E2; order DHVEG-1; family DHVEG-1; genus EX4572-165. The sequence continues at coordinate 8,433 of JARVGL010000034.1, forward strand.
TGCAAAAAATGCTTCTAGGGTTATCATTTGTGATTGGACAAAAAATGAGCCAAGACCTATGATAGGTCCAAAATTTAATAATAGTCCGATCTCTCCAAATCCATGATGAGAAAATTTAATCGGTGGAGCAGTATAAAAAATTGAACAAAGCACACCAAATAAACCAAAAAACAGGATAACTAAACCTCTTTCTATTGTGAGATACATCCCTATCACAATAACAAAAACATATAATACACTAAAGAATCTGAGCATCGATCTTGGCTGGATCTTTCCACTCGTTAATGTCCCACTACCACCAGTATATGGGTTTTTTTCTTCACTCTTTGCCGTATCGACTGCGTGTTTAAAGTCAAAATAATCATCAGTCATGTTCAAAGCGATATGGTTTAATGTCAAACCCAACAGCATCAAGAAAAAATACCAAATGTGAACTTGGTCGTTTGATGCCCAGCTCACCATTGTGCCAATCATCGCAGGAAACACAGATGGTGGTACGAAATGATATCTTGCTGCCATCCACCAGATCATTATTTTTTTTTGTATAGACTGATACATAGTTCCATTTCACTATATTCCTTGAGCTTATAGAAGTAAATAAACAAACTTTAAATAATTATTTGAACAAAGGTAATAGTTATAAAAACCATTATTCTCTTTCATATCTATGCATGTTGTAATACTTGGTGGTGGGTTCTGTGGGGCAACAGTAGCAAAACTCCTTGATGCCGTAGAGGGTTTAGAGACTACGTTGATAACAAAAACATCATTTTTTGAATATAACCCCAGTGCGCATAAATGTCTTAATGATCCAAGCTATCAAGGATACATTCGTGTTCCATACAACGCTTTTCTTAAAAATACTCATATACTCATCGATGGGGTTACTAGCATCCACTCTGATCGTGTGGTAACATCATCAAAAGAGATCTCCTTTGATTTTTTAGTAATTGCGACCGGTGTTGACTATCCGATTTATCTAAAGAATACGAAGAATGTTTTCAAGATGACCTGTAGCCAAGATGCGCTAAAGATACATAAGAGCCTCAAAGGTGCATCAAGTGTTCTTATTGTCGGAGGTGGCTATATCGGAACTGAGATTTCAGCGGAGATCGCATGTAAGATGAAAGATTGCCAGGTAACTCTTGTTCATTCTCCAAAACGACTTCTTGAAAGAAGTTCAGTAATTGCTTCACGGTATGCAGAATATTTCTTACGGAAGCGACATGTTCAAATTCTTTTTGGTGAAAAAGTGATAGACCATAAAAAAGATGTATTTTTAACAAATACGAAAAGGTCGATTCGATCAGATGTGACCATTTGGTGCACAGGAACAAGATCTAACCCCTTTTTTATAGATGACTTAAAAGGTGATAATCTGTCAAAAGATCAAAGAATAAAGGTAAACGATTATTTTCAGCTTCCCGGCCATCCTCATATCTATGCTGGGGGGGATATTACGAATATTGTTGAGGAGAAGACTGCAAGAAAGGCGGAGATCCATGCTAGATTCATTGCAAGAAATATTCTTTGCCAATACAATAAAAAACGATGTAGAAGATATGAGTCTAGGTCATCCCCTCTTGTTATCAGTCTAGGTGATCTCTATGGTATAACTCAGTTCAATAAAATGGTTTTTGCTGGGTTTGGACATGGATTATTCAAAGAGATAATCGAATGGTGGACATTGCAACAGTTCCATAAATAGATGATTTTTACCTATCCGATAAAGATATCGAAATATATAAAAACATTCTCTACTTCCAAATATTGGACAATGGTTTCATTTACAGGTTTTACAGCAACGTTTCTCCTTTATGCAGGAGTTGTTTTACTTACTTTCCTTTTTATGGAGTTTGTTGCTTGGTTCTTGCATAAGTATGTGATGCATGGTTTTGGATGGTTTCTTCATGAGGATCATCATAGGTATACCAAAGGTCATGTTGAGAAAAATGATGTGTTTGGCTTGATTTTTAGCCTTATATCATTTCTTCTCATCTTTACTGGGTGGTTAGGCGGGTTTGATATCAGATTTGCATTTGGGATTGGTGTGATGATGTATGGGCTTGGATATTTCCTCGTTCACGATGTCTTTTTTCACCGTCGAATCAAGATCAAATATCGACCGAAGAGTAGGTATATGAAGCGAGTCCTTCATGCTCATACAGTCCATCATCAAAAAAGTAAAGCTCATGAGGGCATCTGTTTCGGCTTTCTCTATGCTAGTAAGAAATATGAGGTAAAAGAGTAATTAGAATATATTATAAAATATCTAAAAAGGATTACAAAAATATATATAATAATGAATTCTAAAATGAATATAAAAAAATATGGACGTAGATACCTATGCAATTAAATTATCTAACCTTGGATATACTCATACTTATTTTTCCCTTGATATTCTCTTTTAAATGGATGTTTCCCTATTATAAGAACTATAAACCCCTAGCTGCCTCGATAGTCATTGTTGGCGGCGTCTATATCTTTTGGGACATCATAGTAACTTGGAGGGGTGATTGGTGGTTCAACCATGAATACCTCTTTGATTTTGGATTCACCCTTGGAGGTATTCCAGTTGAAGAAGCTCTTTTCTTTGTTGTAGTCCCGTATTCATGTATATTCATCTATGAGAATCTTAACTTTTTCTTTAAAGATAAAGAGATACCATTTAACAAAATAGCATACTATATAGCTGCCGCGATCTTTCTTATCACGGGTCTTATATTCTACCATCAAGATTATACGATTCTTGCATTATTATCAGTGAGCGCATTTCTTTTTATCGCAGCAACCTGGTTCCAAGATATATTAAAATCACGGAATTTCTGGCTATACATCGGTATATCCTTTGTTGCATTCCTGATTTTTAATTATATTCTCACAAGCATACCTATTGTTCTTTACAATCCTAATGCGATATGGGGCGGAACGGTGGAACAGATATGGTATGGGCGATTTATCACTATTCCTTTTGAGGATTTCTTCTATAATTTCAGTATGCTTTCATTCTATCTACTTGTCTATCGCTATTTTAAAAATCGATGGAATAGCTCCAAAAGTCAGTAAAAATATCGAGATTGCCCAAAAAAGGAAAAGGAGAAAATATAACAGTAAAAGATATTTCAAAATTGGATGTGATACTCATGAATAAACAGAAGGTTATCATCGTTGGCGCAGGGTTTGGAGGACTTTCAGCTGCTGCACTTCTAGCCAAACAAGGCCATACCATCAAAGTCATTGAAAAGAACGAACAATCTGGTGGACGTGCATCAATATGGAAAAAAGATGGCTTTATCTTTGATATGGGGCCTTCATGGTATCTTATGCCTGATGTATTTGAGAAATACTTTGCAGAATTCGGAAAGAAACCAGAAGAGTACATGGACCTTGTACGATTAGACCCATCCTACCGAGTCTTTTTCGACATCAACGACAGCGTTGATATCTCCGCAAATTTAGATAAAAACCTTGACCTCTTTGAAACCTTGGAACCGGGTGCAAAAGAGAAAATGAAAGAGTATCTTGATAAATCGACCTATGAATATGATATCGCAATGAATGATTTCATTTACAAGGATTATAAACATATCATAGATTTCCTAAAACCTCGACTCATAGTCGAAGGAACAAAACTTCATATGTTCGAAAAACTTGATGATTATGCACAACGTTATTTTAAAAGCGAAAAGATCAGAAAAATACTAGAGTATACTATCGTGTTTCTTGGAGGAAGTCCATATGATAGTCCTGCACTATATTCATTAATGTCACATGTAGACTTCAATATGGGTGTCTGGTTCCCTAAAGGAGGTATGGGGAAACTTGTTGAAGCCATGCAGAGACTTGCAGAAGAACAAGGAGTAGAATTCATCTATAATGAACCAGTGGAAAAGATCCATGTAGAAAAAGGAAAAGCAACCAAAGTACAAACCACCAATGATTCCTATCCTGCAAACATCGTAGTTGTCAATGCAGATAATGCATGGGCCGAGATGAATCTTTTAGAAGAAAAGTATCAAACCTATGATCAACGATATTGGGAAAAAAGAAACATAGCACCATCAGCATATCTTCTTTATCTAGGTTTAGATACAAAGCTTAAGAATTTCATCCATCATAATCTTTATTTTGATCCTCATTGGATCAATCATTTCGATGATATATTCAAACAACCCAAATGGCCAAAAAATTTCTCATATTATGTATCCTGTATATCAAAAACTGATGAGAATACCGCACCGCCAGGGTGTGAAAATGTCTTTGTCCTTGTCCCTGTAGCCCCAGATCTAAAGGATACCACAGAGGTCCGGGAGGAGTATTTCAACAAAACGATAGACCACATGGAAAAACTTACAGGCGAGAACATTCGAGACCATATCATCGTGAAACGTATCTTTGCTCATACTGATTTCAGCAGCAGGTACAATGCATATAAAGGAACTGCGCTGGGTCTAGCTCATACACTAAAACAAACCGCTGTATTTAGACCACGTCATCAGAGTAAGAAAGTAAAGAACCTTTTTTACACAGGTAATTATAATCATCCCGGTATCGGTGTACCTATGGTCATTATATCCTCACAAATACTAGCAGACATCATAGGGAGAATATATGCTGATTGATAAAACGATATTCACTCTCTTTAAACAAGGGAGTAGAACCTATTTTTACAGTAGTATCTTCTTTCCCACGTCTATCCGAAAGGATGTATTCATTCTTTATGCGTTCGTACGAAAAGCGGATAACTATGTTGATTCAACCCCTCAAGATGTAAAGGGTTTCTATGAGTTCAAAAAACGATTCGATATGTCTTGGGAGGGTCATGAAACCGGTGATATTGTTGTCGATTCATTTGTCTTTCTTGCAAAGGAAAGAAGATTTGAAAAAAAATGGATAGATTCATTTCTTTATTCAATGGAGATGGATATTACAAAAAAAACCTATGAGACAATGGATGAGACCCTAACATATATCTATGGGTCTGCTGAGGTCATTGGCTTAATGATGGCTCGCATACTAGGTCTTGTTGAGCGTTCATTTGAACATGCGAAATTCCTTGGACGGGCGATGCAGTATATCAATTTCATACGTGATATCGATGAAGATATCTCCCTTGGTCGACGATATTTTCCATCAGAAGAACTTGAAACATATGGGTTATCATCTTTATTATTTGATGAGGTACAGAAACATCCAGAGAGATTTGTTGAATTCATGCACGCTCAATTGGATCGATATTGTGGATGGCAGGAATGGGC
>JARVGL010000035.1 GCA_029762575.1 Thermoplasmatota archaeon
ATATTGCAATTGTTTTTCAAGATAAAGATAGGTGTTTGTGGTCATGGTTTTTGTTGGTGGTATGATACCATATGTTTTTAGGAGCTTCATGATGTGGGTATCAATGATAGCATAGTGTAGGTATCCAATATTTCTTAGGAAGTGACTTGCTTCTTTATATCCTATTCCTTTTATGGATTGTATCAACCAGAGTCGGCGTTGTTGTCCCTCCGTTGTTCTCAGTGCGTCTGGAATATTCTCTAGATGTTTTCTTGATGTTGTGATGTATTCTGCTCTAATATGTGGGAATCGGTAGCCGTGTTGTTTGAGTTTTTTTGAGAGTGTCTCTGTTGAAGCAAGGAGAAAATCTTCTGAGAGGTGTTCTTGGATTTTCAAACAGAGACTTGCAGGGCAATTAGCGGTGAGTATACAGTAGCAGAGTTCTTGAAAGAGAATATTGGGGGATGCATGTTGTAACAAGAGAAATGATTGTATCTTCCTAGATATTTGTGTTGATATCTCTGTTTCTTTGATTTTTTTGATATCTGTTATGAGACGATTCATTTCATGTTCCCGTTTCTTATTAATAAACCAAGAATCAATTAACAATGTTACTATAGTTTTTTAGATTTTGGAGAGCAAAAAGGTAAAGAAGTAAGGTGGGGTAAGAAGGCAATGAAAGAGGAAGGAGGAAAGGAGGGATGTTTTTTTCATTCTTTATTCTTTAGAAGACTTCTTCACCTTTTATTGATTTTATCTTCATGGTTCTTCTTTGCTCTCACCTTTCTGATTGTATGATCCTTGTCCCCGAAGATCACCAATCATTAACAATTGTTATTGTAATTAATACTATATATAATTTTTTATTTTTTGTCAATGGTTTATATATGAAATACTGATTTTTGTTTATTTGCAAGCAATTTTGAATCGTAAAAAAGAATAACGGCCGTTAATATTAAGTAGTTAAACGCATATTTAAAAAAATATGAAAGCGACACCATGCGAATTCATGATGTGGAATGGACTACCGGTCATTCGACGTGAGATCGCAGAGAGTATGATACAGGATTACAAACTCAACCAAAAACAAGCTGCAGAAAAACTTGGCGTAACCCCTGCGGCGATATCACAATACATCTCAGGGAAGCGCGGTAAAGTTAAGATCATCGATGAAAAACTCCTCAAAGAGATCAACATTTCAGCAAAAAAGATCATTGAACAGGGAGAAAGCGCGGTCATCGGAGAAACATGCAGGATTTGCAAAATAATGAGAAAAAGTGGATTGTTCTCATTTTACTGCGATATGTGTACATTAATTAAAAAATAACGATATATGCTAGACCCTACTCCTTTGTTTGCATAGATTGTTTGGTCATGTCATCAAAAACGGAGATAGCTGCTGCGGCCCCTTCACCAACAGCCGTTACTATCTGACGGATACCTCCGGTTATATCCCCTGCTGCATAGATGCGAGGTATGATGGTTCGGCCAACCCTATCTATCTTGATAAAACCTGCTTCATCCAAAGGGAGACCTATATCAACAGCTAGTTGATTAGCCGGTATTTCACCGATAGCCACGAACACTCCATCGACAAGTAGTTTTTCCTCCTTTTTGGACACTGTATGGTGGATAGTAATGGATTGTACAGAGTTCGTACCAGATATTTTCTTTATCTTCGTATTGAATACGATCTTGATTCTTTCCCTGTTTACAGAATCCTGCAGTATATGTTCTGCTTGGAGATGACCCTCTCTATGGATGATTGTGACCCTTGCACCGATGGTATGAAGATATAATGCATCGGTAAGAGCGGTATTCCCACCACCGATAACAACCACATCTTTTCCTTTGAACAGATTTCCATCACATGTGGCGCAATAGCTTACTCCCCTTCCTGCGAAACGTTCTTCTCCTTCGCTCCCTAACTTTCGGTGTGATGCACCGGTTGCAAGTATCAACGCTTTTCCAAGGAATCGGTGTCTTGATGATACTGCTTCGATGTTCTTTCCTATCTTAATCTCTTGGATGGCCTCATTTTCAAAAATCGTTACATAATCCCGAGCTTGCAAACCGATCATCTCCATCAACTGTTGACCGGGGATGTTCTTGAAACCAGGCCAGTTTTCCACAACTGGTGTTAGAAGGATCTGACCACCAACCACACCTTTTTCCACGACAACAACCTTTAAACCACTTCTTGAAGCATAGATCCCTGCGGTTAAACCTGCAGGCCCCGCGCCAACGATGATGACATCGGCACTAATAACCTCTTCATCACTCTGCTCGTCCACAACCTGTTGCTGCAATGATTTCATTTGGAGAAGTTCATCGATGAATAGATCTTCCGGTTCCAATCCTTTACTAATTGAAACATTATTGATGACCGTATGGGGTACCGCACCAACAAGGAATCTATCTGCAAGATCTGGGTGTTCTCCTGCATCGATACATTCAGCTGAGATCAGATCGGGTCGTTGGATAGCAGCTTTGAAACCATTGAGGACTTGACTGGGACAATAAGGACACGAGAGGGTGACAAAAACCTGGATATGACGTTTTTCATTCAAAGCACCCAATGCTTCTCTATTTTTCTCTCTCATTCCACTATCTTCTTGAGATGCCAAAAGAATTACATCAATGAATGAACGACCCTCCTCTCCTAAAGGGGCTCCCGTATATCGAATAGAATAGTTATCAGGTTGTATCAATATCGTTGGAGATCTATCCACTGAATATCTCTTAGATTCTTCATCACCGATATGATATTCTCTAACGACTATCTTATCAGAAAGCTCCTGTAGTTCACTCAGTAAATATAAGGTTATTTGATCTAGCTTACTTTCTTCATCTTTTCTAGTAAATACTGCGAGAACAACCTTTTCTTTTAAAGCTTTGAATCGATCCTTTATGACCTTTTTTGCTTCCTGGGGCAAAATCTTTTCATCAGGGGTATTCATCAATTCCCACCATACAAATACGCTGGTACATTCGATATGAAAATTATAACATATTTGTTATATTAAATCTGTTATCTTGATATTATGATCTCATGAGATCTATCGGTACATATTGCTTGGAAGTGGTGGTGCGGTTGGTTTTGATTGCTCTAAGAATTTTCTAATCTTTTGTTCGATTTCATCTGCTTGTTCGTACAAAGGTTTCGCATCTATTTTGATACCTGGGAGCATGATATCAAGTTTTGTGACGATATTAGCTGCTGCACGGGAATCCGGATAATCTGCGTTAGCCTGAGCAAGAAGACAGATAGCATCCTGTTTCAACAAAGCCGCATTATACAAGAGAACACCAGTAACACCAGTTATCATACCTTCTTTTGTTTCTTTAATATCATATTTTTTTAACATCTCCTTCATCAACTTCGTGCTTGCAACACCAAAAACACGTACGTTTTTCTCAGAAATATCACCTTCAGCATGAGTTCCTTCAAGGGCTGTAATGATCCGACATCCTTTCTTTTTGGACCATGATAGAATTTCATTAACTAATGAGGTGATGATCTCGTAAGGGGGCATAAATTCAGACATTATTACGGCTATCTGATCGCAAGAATCTTGAGGGCCACAGATCTTCTTCCCAGCATATATCCGTACAGGAGGCGAGGGATACCCATCATGGACTACAGCGGTTGGCATGAACTGGGAAGAGATGATTGCACCTATCTCCTTTAATCGTAATGATTGAACGATATGATGACCAGCAATGGAACTTATCAAACCTACCGTTGGAAAAGCGACAACCAGTAAACAATTAGATAGATCTATCTTTTTATACTCAATAATGGAAACATCAGACATTCATTTCACCTATACGACCGTATTGTAACAGTTCCCATGATAAAACATTACCGTCTATAAAAGTAAGCATTTATACATGCATTTAATGTCATCAGATGGTACCGTCCGGTTTATTATTTCATAGAAAGAAAACTATTAATATTATAAATCTCTGTTCTATATATACTACCACTTAAAGTGACAATGGTGGAAAAAATGTCTCGAGCTATAAATCCAATTCACTCAAGAAAAAAACAAGTAATACTCATAACTGTTCTCCTTGTATCAACCCTTTTCTTCTTTCAGTCGGTCACAAGCGTTGAGAACGAAATGACCCTGCACGATCATATTAGATCCAAGAATAAAGATAAGATTGCAAGTTTAACCCTTACCGATCTTGATCCATTGGTCGATATTCATGTAACCGTCGCCATCAAAGAGATCCATGCACTCGATGAAATCGATATCCATAGTGATCCTGATTTTTATGTCAAAATATTCATCAACGACGATCAATACACTAGTCCGGTGTGGAAGAATCAAAAATATATAACTGACCCACAGTGGTCCTGTACAAGTAATGTTCCTGATGACGAGGAATTCGTATGGATAACCATACAACTTTGGGATTGGAACATAGGCGTAGATACCCTATGTGATATCGCGGCAAACGATAATAGTAACGCAGATAGAAAGGACCTAACAGTTCTTTATAGCATCAAGACCGGGCATTGGTATGGAGATGATATGGTGTATATACCACATTCTTGGTATATGGATCTTAGTGGGTATGGTCGTGGCAATGGATGTGATGACAACAGTATTTACATAAAGGATAATGATTGTGAGATATGGTTTGATATCACACAAAACGACTATGATGGTGATGGGATACCATATTGGACAGAGACAGAGATATATCATACAGATCCAACAGTAGATGATAGAGGACGAGATGATGACAATGACGGTATCCCTATCGAATGGGAGCATAAGTGGGGTCATATGTTTGATTGGCAGTATGATGAAGAAACCGAACAATGGAAACCAATCCATAGATGGTTCTACCACCCCTTCATATGGGATGATCATATGAATCTTGACCCCGATAACGATGGTCTAACAAATTATGAGGAATATCTTACCTCACAATGGGGGTCAGATCCATTCAGAAAGGATTTATTCGTCGAACTTGACCAGATGCAAGCAGGCCCAGATGGGCAACAACCAAGTATACTTCCCCAGGGGGCAAAGGACTTAATGAGGGACTCATTCAATCGACAAAACGTTGTCTTTCATCTTGATGATGGTACCTGGGAAGGCCAATCAGGATCAGACATGATCCCTTTTGCTGAAACTTCTACTTGGGAGCAGATTGATCAAATGTATCTAGATTATTTTCTACATAACGATGAAAATAACTGGCGGAGAGGAATCTTTCATCATGGCCTTGTCATCTATAATGCTGAATGGGCATGTGGGTTCTGCTTCAGACCTGATGCATTCCAGATATCTGTTGTCGGGATGGAGAAAAAGGTTCGAAGCCCTATCTGTGGCAGTAGAGATGTCGTTTACGCCTCAGCTTATATGCATGAACTTGGACATAGTCTCGGATTGATGTTTCTAGGAGGGCATACCGAGGCTGCCTATTATCCTTGGCAGCCATTATGGTGGAAGTTCCGACCATATAAGAGTATCATGAACTACGGATATATGTACGGGTTTCTTCATGATCTTGTGGATTACTCTGATGGATCTAGAGGGAAAAACGATTTTGATGACTGGTCCAACCTTGATATGCATTATTTCCAATCATATTTCTCTTAAACCAACTACTAATAGTTCATATGAAAACCACAAGAGATGGTTTTGATAAGTTTTTTTAGGTAAATTATATGAACATCTTTTGTGTTTCAAGGGAAAATTCAGGTAATTCATATGACACCGACAAAGAATTCAAAATCAGATACACATGCCAATGCTTTGACGACCACCTATGCTGAACCAGCGGCCTTAGGGTTGATCGGTCTAGCGGTTGCTGCTCTTTTATTAGGGTCTGCAGATCTAGGTTTGACGGCGGCGCATTCGAAATCGTTGATGATCCCTTGGATATTGTTCTTTGGAGCAACCGCTCAATTGATAGCTGGTCTTGTTGAATTCAAAAGAAACAATGTTTTTGGTGCAACGGTATTTTCAACCTATGCGATGACGATGTATGCGATAGCACTCACACTGTTTATCACTATGTTTACAGATGTAACAACAGATATCAGTCATTATGCATATGGATTGATTGGCATACTCTTCTTTAGCCTGATAGCAACAATCGCCTCACTATTAACAAACAAAGCATTGTTCAGCATATTGATTGCAGTTGATATAGCAGTCATTCTGCTCATCCCACATTATCTCTCAGGGTTCTCTGCAGTTCCAGCAGGAATCTTTCTGATGATAACCTCGGTCTTATCGTTTTATACTTCAACAGCGATACTTCTTAATACCATGACCGGGCGATGTATCCTTCCCTTAGGTGGCCCGATCTGGATACAAAAATAGATCTGGATGCCACTAATGCATCCTGTCTTTTTTCTTTATTTCTTTTAATCACAAGAAAATCGATTACTTTTATAGAAGAATTAAATAATTTTTAATGTTCTGAGTTAGACACTAAAGTTTATATTATATAAGTGCCTATATTCATACGGGACAATTAAAAAAGGTATCAATAATGAGAAAGAAATCAGTTATCATTATCCTGATAGCCATGTTGACTGTATCAACTCTTTCTTCCCTAAGTGGGCAGAGTCAACAGGATGATCATATGACCTTGTATAGGTCAAATTATGAAAGACTTCGTCTTATACAGGATTCTATTGACCAGAGCCAAGCAGCATGGATAGCAGATTATAATACTGTTTTTACAAAGGAATATGATTATATGCAAGAGTACCTTGGTTGTAACCAGGTAGCCTTTGATCAACCGGACACTGATCCAGGGACAACAACTGCGTCACTGCCAGATGCTTTTGATTGGAGAGATGTCGAAGGGTTGAATTATATCACCCCGATCAAGAACCAAGCCAGTTGTGGAAGCTGTGTAGCATTTGGCGCTATAGCCGCATTAGAAGCGGTCGTACAAATAGAGTCAGGTGTAATCTTTGATTGCGATCTCTCTGAATCCCATCTATTCTTCTGTGGTGGTGGAACGTGTGGTGGAGGCTGGTGGCCAGATGCAGCTGCAGATTTTATACTATCTGTTGGGGTCGTTGATGAACTCTGTTTCCCTTATGAACCTCAAGATCTTGATTGTGCCGAGTTGCAATCCAATTGGAAAAAAAGGACCATCTCAGTGGAACGTAGTGGTTCAACACAGGAAAACCAGAATATCAAGGATGCCTTGCTCACGTATGGTCCGTTGTTAACGACCTTTTATGTCTATGAGGATTTCAGTAGTTATTCCAGTGGTATCTATGAACATGTCTGGGGAAAACTGGTTGGTGGACATGCAGTTGCTATCGTTGGATACAACGATGACCCCGGATATTGGATATGCAAGAACAGTTGGGGTAAAGGTTGGGGAGAATCTGGGTTCTTCAATATAAACTATCGATCATGTAACATAGACAGTAAGGTATATTATTTTGATGAGGTACGTGGAAACATTCAGCCAACGAAACCTCAGAATATCACTCCCGCCCATGGACAGCGATCCCTAGAGACCTCAGTTCTTTTCGAATGGTCTCCATCAATCGATATCGATGGAGGTGCGGTCACCTATACCATCTATCTTAATGAAGGATATCACATAGACTTTGATGCAGAACCTCTTATCAGTAATCTTTCAACAAATAAATATTGGATCACCGATCTAAAGAAGAATACCCGTTACATCTGGCAAGTTATCTCTGAGGATGAAGATGGTGCTCAGCATAGTTCAGGACCACAATCATTCATCACAAAAAAACCGGATGCTCCATATGTAAACGGTCCGACAAAAGCTAAAGTCGATAAACAGCATACCTATACCGCTTCAACTTCTGATGCCTCAGGTGAGGAATACTACTGGTATTTTCAATGGGGTGACCAAGGGACATCTGGATGGTTAGGTCCCTATGACAAAGGCCAACAGGTTTCTGCAAACCATATCTGGAAGGACACCGGTAATTTCACGATAAAAGTAAAATATACAGAGGATGGGATCGAAAGCGAATGGGGAACGTTACAAGTAAGTATGCCCTATAAGGATTCATATGAACTCATCAACCATTTCCTCTTAAGGTTACGGAACCGCTTTCTATCTCTAATTTATTGATGACTGGTTAGATACTACTAAAATGTATCATACATATAGATACCATTTGTATAAATAGAACTAACAAGATCGTTTTATTATTTCTAACAGTAAAGAATCAAATATTGTATACACCGTTTTTTCATCTAAAGGTATCTGAATATTGAAGTAAGAAGAATTCACATAATCACGGATAACATAAAATGCTTGATATATCAACAGAAGAAATAAGTTAGGTATCAGGACAAAAAAAGGTATATAAACCAGTGTATGCTAGCTTGTTTAAAGTGCTGCCTATGAATTCTGTAGAGATTAATAGTGATAAGGATTTTTGGCCAGGTTTTATTACGCGTCATTGGAAAGCATTCATTGTCTTTGTAGTTGGATGTAGCGCTTCTCTTGCTGGAGCAGTATTAGTGCTTTTTTGGTTTATGGAGACTTCCACGATTGGCGCGATGGGTACGGCAACTATTGGAGAATGGTCGGTTGCAATGATCTGGTTTTTCCTCATATATTTGATTTTTTGGGAATTAGTCATCATTGGTATCCCTGCAGGGATTGGTTTTGGTGTTGGTTGGTATATCTTCTGGAAACAATTATCGGATCAGGATAAAGCGATGTTTAAAGCAAGAGATAAAAAGAAACATCGTGGTTCTTCTGCAAGTGGTGGATTCGGTCTCTTTATGTTCATCGCGTTTTCCATTTATTTATATCTTATAGGGAAGATTAACACTCCTCTTGGTGATCATTCCTATTCTTTTTGGGTTTATTCCTGGTTCACGGCACTTGGATGGTTATTGATTATTGCAGGTGTTCCTGCAGCGCTCATCTTGATTCTAGTCTATTTTACAGTTTGGAGGAAAAAAGAATAGAGATCCAATAATCAAGGGATTTAAGCTTGGACCCCTGGGTATTAGAAGCAATTTTCGTGATATCGTGGCTTCTATTTTTTTATATACTTCTCTAATGTTCATTAGCTGTGATATAATAAAATTAATTTCAAACAGGGTTGTCTGATTTACTCTGTATAGATTTTCGTTTGTAAAAAGTGTTCTTAAGGAGGTGTTTAATAGTAAATTAGTGCTCCCGTCGGGATTCGAACCCGAGTCCCCAGCTCGAAAGGCTGGAATGATTGGCCGGACTACACTACGGGAGCAAATGAAAATATTTATTTGAGCAGCCCTGCCCAGATTCGAACTGGGGTCGCTGGCTCCAAAGGCCGGCGTGTTAACCGCTACACTACAGGGCTATCATCCACTTCTATATAAATGGTGTTGATACACCCGAAACAAGGATATCCTATTTATAATTTACAGATTTCAATCTTTAATAGAATAGCCCCGTCTAGATTCGAACTAGAGTCACTGGCTCCAAAGGCCGGTATGATTGACCGCTACACCACGGGGCTATGAAATTCCCCCATAGTTTCTGATATTAAAAATGTTGGTTTTTTTGCGGTCAGTTCTTTCCCTGATCTTGGACTTTTGCCCAGGTGTCTTTGAGATTGACCGTTCGGTTGATCACTAGATCATCCTTGTTTGTCTCTGGGTCGATGCAGAAATAACCGAGTCGTTCGAACTGGAATCGTTCAAATGGTTTTAACTGTTTTAGCGTTGGTTCCACCTTGCATGATTGTAAGATCTCTAATGAAGCAGGGTTGAGGAATTCTTTGAAGTCAGTATCTTTTTGTCCTGTTGGTTCTTTGACCGTGAACAATCTATCATATAATCTTATCTCTGCATCTACTGCATTGGATGCTGAGACCCAGTGAATGGTTGATTTCACCTTTCGGCCGTCTGGTGCATATCCTCCTTTTGAGGCTGGGTCGATGGTTCCATGTAGTTCAACGATCTCATCATTTTCTTCAATTACATCAGTACATGTCAAGAGATATGCATATCGTAATCGAACCTCTCTTCCTAAAGTTAATCTGAAGAATTTTTTTGGTGGGTCTTTCATAAAATCTGTTTTCTCTATATAGAGTTCTTTTGTGAAATGGATGTTCCGAGTTCCTTCTTCAGGTCTTTCAGGGTTTATCATTGCCTCTAGTTCTTCTGTTGTCTCTTCTTGGTAATTATCGATGATGACCTTTAGAGGATGTAACACACCCATATATCGTGGGCAGGTTTGGTTGAGGTGTTCTCGAACGCAGTGTTCAAGGAATTCAAAGTCAACGGTGCTGTTGACCTTTGCTACTCCGATACGGCTGCAGAAGGCTCGTATGGATTCAGGTGAATAGCCTCTTCGTCTCATCCCACTAATAGTTGGTAATCGAGGGTCGTCCCATCCGTTGACATGGTGTAACTGGACAAGGTTTAGAAGCATGCGTTTGCTCATGATGGTATAGCTAAGATTTAATCGAGCGAACTCTATCTGTTGAGGATGATATATCTGTAGTTTATCTAAGAACCAGTCGTAGAGTGGTCTATGATTCTCGAATTCAAGGGTGCAGATGGAATGGGTTATGTTTTCTATGGAATCTTCCAGGCCATGGGCCCAGTCATACATTGGGTATATACACCATGTATCCTTTGTTCGATGATGGGTTGCATGAAGTACCCTATACATGACTGGGTCTCGCATGTTCAGATTTGGATGGTTCATATCTATCTTTGCACGAAGGACCTTTTCCCCATCTAAGAATGCTCCTTCCTTCATTTTTTGAAACAACGAGAGGTTCTCATCCACCGATCGATTACGGTATGGGCTGTTTGTTCCTGGTTGGGTTATTGTTCCCCTGGTCTCACTGATCTCTTTAGCGCTGAGATCATCAACATATGCATACCCTGCCTGTATCAGCTGAATGGCATACTCATACATCTGTTGAAAGTAATCTGAGGCAAAGAACAGACGGTCCTCCCAGTCGAATCCAAGCCAACGTACATCTTCAATGATCGAATGAACATATTCATCTTCTTCTTTAGTTGGGTTTGTATCATCAAATCGAAGATTACAGAGACCACCGTACTCTTTTGCGATCCCAAAGTTTAAACAGATAGATTTTGCATGACCGATGTGTAGATACCCGTTTGGTTCAGGTGGGAATCGAGTATGGATACGACCCTGATAGGTATTGTTTTTTATGTCTTCATCGATTATCTCTCGTATGAAATCCTTTTTTTCAGTTAGATCATCTATTGCCATGGGTTCACTCTTTAAAATTCTATAATGAAACTGGTCTTCTTAGTTTTTTTATCCGGGAAGCATGATTGATAGTATGCTATATAACCTTTAACTTTTTTAACTATAGAGCGCATGTATATGCTGGTTGATTCTTTATGAGTGATAGACAGCTTCTTTCATTGATTAGTCGAAAACTAACGGAGAAGAATTTGAGGATTGCAACCGCTGAATCATGTAGTGGTGGTCTTATAGCTCATAGCCTTACCAATATATCTGGTAGTTCTTCGTATTTCGACCGAGGCGTGGTCTCTTATAGTAATCGATCAAAACAGGAGCTGTTAGGTGTCCCTGAGATTCTTTTACAGACATATGGGGCGGTAAGTGAACAAGTTGCTAAAGCTATGGCGGAAGGGATAAGAGCTCGTGCAGAGGTAGATATCGGTGTTGCATCAACTGGTATCGCTGGTCCGACCGGTGGATCAAAGGAGAAGCCGGTTGGTCTTGTCTATATCGGGGTCTCTACTGGTTCTAAAACGATGGTGAATCGTTTCATCTTTCAAGGCACCCGTCTTTCCATTAAGAAACAGACGTGTCGGGCAGGTCTAATGATGATTCTAGAAGTATTAGATTAAAGGGTAGATCGGATGATAACCATTGATGGATCATATGGTGAGGGAGGTGGACAGATCCTTCGAACCGCAGTGTGTCTTTCAGTTATCACTCAGACACCGGTCAAGATCATTAATATCCGTGCGAATCGTCCGAATCCAGGGATAAAACCACAGCATTATACCGCGCTATTGTTACTGAAACAGCTGTCCCAAGCAAGAACCGAGGGTCTAGAGATCGGTTCCACAACGCTCTCTTTTTATCCTCAAGATATCAAAAGCGGTCGATATACCGTTGATGTTGGAACTGCGGGTAGTATCACTCTTATCTGCCAAAGCATTCTTCCCTGTGTTTTACGAATATCAGACCCCCTTGAGGTCATAGTGCGAGGAGGTACGGATGTACACTGGTCACCATCATGGGATTATCTCTGTTCTGTGTTCTTATCAGCGTTACAACGATGTGGTGTAGAAGTGGATGCAACGCTCAATCAAAGGGGGTACTATCCAAAGGGAGGTGGAGAGGTCTTTCTTAGATTTTCTCCCTGTAAAGGGTTCCAAAACATATGCTTTGATACACCTGCTTCCTATGATCATGTTAAAGGGATTGTTCATATCGGAAACCTTCCCTCTCATGTAAGTACTCGGATGAAACATCAAGCAGTCAGATCATTACTCACAAATAATCTTCAATCAGATATCTCTGTTGATATGAGGTCAACGCTTTCTTCTGGTGCTGGTATCACACTTTGGTCTCAGAACAGAAGGGGAGTTATTGGTTGTTGTGAATTAGGCGAAAAAGGGGTTCCTGCAGAGACCGTTGCAGTAAAAGCTGTTGCTAGGTTGATGGAGGATATCAGTTGTAAGGCGACCGTTGATGAACATCTTTTTGATCAATTGCTCTTTTATCTTGCTCTTGCGAAAGGTAGATCGATTTGCCTAGTGAGATCGATAAGTAGTCACGCTGAGACCACGATGTGGTTGTTACAACTTTTTTTCCCTTCGGATCATCTTTTTTCGATTGAAAAGTATGACGAATTCTTTCGAGTGGTTGTTGAGGGGATCGGATGAAAAACATACAATATTAACGTTAAATGACGTATCATTTATCGACACATATATAAATTATGTGGAAAATACTATATCAAAGGAAGGTTAGAATCATTTAGAGGATCATAATTATCCCTTCTTCCCCCCTCTTCTTCCTTTGCCTCCTTTTTTTTTTGAGTTAAATACTCTTATCTGTTCTTTGAATCAAGTTTCCGAATCTTACCTCGTACATATCGTATGGATACATAGGCAAGGAACAACGCAAGGAAAAGTCCTGTCAATACCCCGATCTTTTCCCATGAGACAAGAAAATTATACAACCCATGCATAAGCATCGCAGCGACAAAATAGGGTATCACCCTTAGTAGTGATGTATGTTTGAGTAACGTTTTTCCATATCCATAACCAGTAAGTGCGGTCGCGGATGCATGAAGCAGGCATCCTCCAAAACTCCTAATGCTCATGAATACAAGAAAAAAAACAAGACCTTCAGATAAAAAGCTCATGCCATACAAGA
>JARVGL010000036.1 GCA_029762575.1 Thermoplasmatota archaeon
GGTTCATCTATGAGATGGGAATGCTGAAACGCATAAGCCGAGAAGGTTGGAAGTTACTTGGGATAACACATCCTGAAAGTGTTGCAGAACACAGCTTACGGGCGGCTCAGATCGGATATATCCTTGCAACCATGGAACAGTATGAACATCCAGAGTTGATCTGTACAATGCTTGTATTCCACGATATTGGAGAATGTCGTATCGGTGATATCCATAAGGTTGCAAGACGCTATAACACATCTGATGAGCGCTCTGCGGTATCAGATCAAGTACAGCCATTACAAGAAATCGGGAAGAACATCATAAGTTGGTATGATCGTCTTGAAGAATTAACGACACCGGAAGGGTGTATCGCAAAGGATGCGGACCTTCTTGAGATGGCAGCAACTGCGATTGAGTATGGTCATCAAGGATACCCCGGCGCAGAAGATTGGTTGAAGAATACAAAAAAACGGTTGAGGACACATGCTGCAAAAGAGCTTTTTGTCGCCCTTGAACACACGGACCCGGTATCATGGTGGAATGGTTTAAAGAGCATATAATGATAGTAAGAAAAAACATAGGGGAATACGTAACCGACCACATGAAGAAAGTATAATTCATATGATCAAGGGATCACATCATAGGATCATGATGTTTTTTGTTTCTTTAAAATGATAGTGAAAAATGAACAGGTATCCTTACTCAAAGGAACGGTGAAGGATCCCAAAAGGACCGCAAACAGTAAAAAGAATAAATTTATGTAATTGTATCCTATATAATATAAATGGGGGCGATACAGTATGCAACCTACATCCCTAAGTAGATATGGCTTCATCTTGATCGTTGGATTGATACTCATAACAACAGTGACCGCTGATTACATTCATCCAATGAATAAGTCTTCTCCATATATAATTCAATGGCAGAAAAATTATGGATCTGATTGGTCAGGTGGACGATACCAAGGCGCACAACCTATTGGAGATTGTGATAATGACGGACAAAACGAATTGCTTATCGCGGGGAGAGATGGAAGAATCGATGTGATGAAATGGGATGAGGGAATGCAAACCTATGAAATAGCTGCTGTGCTCCATAGTCCATTTTATCCACTGTTCCTTGTAAGACAGTATATCGCTGAACGATTGTACGGTGAACAGCTTCCTCCACCAAATGCAGGGGGGTTTGCTATAGGCGATATCACCGGTGATGGCCAAAACGAGATCGCTGCCACATGGTATGGAGCCGTGTATAAATATATTGCTGGAGAGTACCGGCTTATCGGATTGAATTCATGGGTTTTTCGGAATAATGGTGGTAGTGGGGATTGCTTTATTGGCGATTGTGATAATGATGGGTTAAACGAATTGATCATAAGCGGTGGCGGAGGTACACTGGAAAACCCAGTTCCCGAGATCGTCATCCTTAAATGGAATGGATATCGGCTAGAGAAGGTTGCAACATATGATGATCCAGCCCATGGATATGCATTCATGGCCGGCTTAGGTGATACAAATGGTGACGGGGAAAACGAAATCGCTGTAGGGATAACAAATTATGGTAATCGTCCAGATGATATGAACAGATTCTTAGTTCTTAAATGGAACAAGCAAACACATTCTTTTGATGAAACAGTTTTGTATACGACAAAAGGATGGGAAGGTGCACCCTTTGGTGGATGGTGTGCTGATAGTACTGGAAATGGTATCGATGAGATCCATTTTGGCTATGCTTCACCAAGGATATCTATATTTGGTTGGGATGAAGAATCATATACTATGGTTTTTGATAGGACCTGGCCAGGTGAAGGAATGCTCATCGAAGCGATAAATATCGGTGATGTTGATGACGATGGAATTGTTGAGGTCTGTGCTGGTACAGATAAAGTGCATATCCTTCAGTGGAACGGAACAACGTATGTCGAAGAAGCAGTTATCAATGAAACCTATGGTGATCTTGCAGTATTAAACATTGGTGATTGTGACAATGATGGGAAAAACGAGATACATGTCTCACCGGTATTTGTTAAACATGGTGAAGATTACATCGCATGGGTCTTCAAATACAACTAATCTTTAGGCGGCTCCTTAAAAATTAAAGTTTGTTCGTAAAATCTATCTTTTTTGGGAATTATTTCAAAAAACCGTATGATTAATATATTGGATATTATTATACATTGTTGGTAATATCACAGTATGAGGTGATGGGATATGAAAGAGCGAACAAACAATGTATTTGATGAGAAAGATGACCGAGTTGTGGAACTATTTACACAACTTGGAATGCCGAAGAATATTGCAAAGACCCTGATGTATATCTGCCAAGTCGAGGAATGCCGCTCGACCGATATCGAGCAAGCAGCAGATCTTCGTCAGCCAGAGGTAAGTGTCGCGATGCAAGAACTTCGGAAACGTAATTGGGTAGAAAAGCGTGATTTGAAAAAACAAGGGAAGGGAAGACCAGTTCACGTATATTCACCAACAGTAACCCTTGATAAGATCATTGATTCCTTTGAAGAAGAAAAACTTGCACAAATAAATGATATACGAACAAATATTACAGAGCTACGGGAATCTGTATCAACATTTTAAACGTTGATATATCCCCCCACTCTTCCTTTATCTTTCTCAAAGTATACAGATATTTAACTTATGTATTTTAGCGGATGCTTTTTTCTACAAAAATGTTTATAACCCTATATTTGTTCAATATTCTTGGGAAGAGTATGGAAGATATGCAACAGAAAATGGATAAGAAAGCTGTTTTTATAAAAAAAGGTTCAGAATTAAAGCAAGCAATCGCCCCAGGTAAATTGTATAAATTGATGATAAAGTCCCATGTGATGGAGGCAATAATCTCAGAACTTGAACCAAATGCAGAATCCAGATGGTACCAGCATGATGGTGAAGAGGTCCATTACATGATCAAAGGTGAGATGGATTACATCATCGATGAAACAACGTATCACCTTAAAGAGGGGGATGTACTATGGCATGTCTCTACAGTGAAACATAAAGCAAAGAATACCACGAAGAAAACTGTTTCCTATATCACTATCGGTTCGCCACCGACGTTTATGTAGATTGATTCTACCCAGGTATCAAATCAACTATATCTTGTTGAATGAGTCTTTGTGAGTTTGAATTGTAATAAGTTCTAGAGATATGGTTCAAGGATCTTTCGAAGATTTTGAAAATATCGATCCTTTGTCGCAGGATATGCTGCAAGTTTAATTTTTATATGGAAACAATCACCACTATCGGTCAAACGAAATATGTTTTGAAGAAGTGATT
Source organism: Thermoplasmatota archaeon (assembly GCA_029762575.1). GTDB lineage: Archaea > Thermoplasmatota > E2 > DHVEG-1 > DHVEG-1 > EX4572-165. The sequence goes on from JARVGL010000036.1 coordinate 3,276, forward strand.
GTTTATCAAGACGGATATAAAAGACCCCATCCTGGTTTAGTCGTGATTCTTTCTGCAATTCCATGAGAGATACCTCTTGTCTTGATAAATGGGAAAAGATTGCATCGAGTAACATTGAATTATGTCGATTGGATATTGTCTGTAAGGTCAAAGAATGAATGATCCCAGAAAAACCTTGTAATTGTTGATGATCTATCTTTAAATGATTCTTTTCAAAATCAAGTGGCAACAAATAGTGAAAAACAGTATGTATCTCAGGTAATTTCTCAACAGAACTTTCAAAGACATTGAGTTGTATGCTATGCAGAAGTTTTTCCATGTGAATCTCTCTTTAAAGTAACAGGCTATTTAATATTTTTTATCCCCTATGTTATTGTAGGTCAACGTGTTTTGAGAAAAATATTATTATAGAGGTTAGATATATAAGAGGATATAATGAGGAAACATACTATCAATAGCTTTGTTATTCTTGCGTTATTATTGATAGGACATATCAATCCTCTTTTTTCCCAAAAGGCAAACTCGATGGATGGACAAGATCTAGGAACACACTCTTATTTGCCATATCAGCAGATAGTCCCTGTTGTAACGCAAAATACATACGTACCATTGCAAAAGGGCTTTGGCCATCAGCGTTTAGATAATCGATATTTCCTTTGGGGACTCCCCTCAACATCGCCTCCAGAGAACGGGTATCCTGTCCTTTTTTTGTTCCATGGTGCAGCGCAACATCCGTTTTCTTGGTTCATTAGGTTAAATCCTTGGAGTAGAACACAGTCATCATTCACCAGACTCGCCATTGCAAACGGTTTTTTTGTTATAGTTCCATCGTCTCAACGGCCGATCCAACCGGGTCCTAGAGCCTGGGATGTTTTCACTAAGAATATTACAGATTCTTCTGATCTACAGTTCTTTATGAATATGCTTCAATGGCTAGAGACAATCGATATCACCATTAACCTAGAAGAGATATATTGCGCAGGTTTCTCATCAGGTGCTTTTATGACAAGTCTCATCGCTCACGTTTTCAGTAAAAGGGTGAGTGGCGTCGTCATTCACTCTGGGGCCAACCCTGATTCAATAATTCTTACTGATAGGGGACCAGTATTTAATTGTACTAAGCCATTACAGTTTCCCCTCAATCATCCTCCAGCATTAATCGTTCATGGCGGAGAAGACACAATCGTACCCACAGCATGTGGGATACATTATTATGAAGAGTTGATTCGATATGGATTGAATGCAACACTTCTTTTAGATCCAAATGGCAATCATATCTGGCTTTCTGATTTTAATCAGGACATCATAGATTGGATGATCAAAAGAGATTGATGTTTGGAAAGAACTCATCCTTTTCTTCCTTTTCTCTAATATGTTGACTGTTGCAATAGGGACATCGATTGTTCATAGGCCCCATATCATATAATGAAATGATGAACCTGAAATTACAATTATTACATAACCATACGTTTTTTGATATAAACGACACCTACTATCCAGTATAAGGATTAGCATATAAGATAATTTGCCTATATAAATTCAATATTTTATGTTGAATGGGTATTTTTACTACTGATTTAAAGATAATGGATACGAATCGATTCTTGATGATTTCTTTTGAATTTTATCATTACATTCTTAAAGAGACCGCTGGATCCATATGAGATACTCTACTCATGACATTTATCATAGTGTCTAAAATATCTCATGGATAACAGGTTTCTTCCTAGTGAATAACCACTTTGAGATATGGATGCATATAAAAATTTCATAAAATCGTCATCAGGAAATAAAAATCTACCCTATATGAAAATTATTAAATTGGGATTATTTACCAATATTTTACCAAATTTAAACCTAAAAAACATAAACATTTATAAATGAGAAATTATATACTATGTATATGCGGGGAGAGTATCGCAAACCATACTAACGGTTTACTTTTTTTCAATACCTCTCCCCTCCCTCCCTCCATACTGGAGTTAAGGACCTTACCATCTTAAGTTTTTTTAAAGGATATATCTTTTATCTTTTGAACGAAATATATGGTTCAAATTAAAAAAACAAGAACGCTCCATAGAAAGCTACCGCCAATCATTAAAACCCATTGACCATAGTTTAATAAGATTTTATCGCAAAGAAGATAAACTCCTTTTGAATCCATTACCGCTATATAGTATTGTTTAAACAGATAAATCAAAGTTAAAACATTCATATTGATCCTTGGGGGAGAAATAATGTCAAAAAAAAGAAGTGCAATGATCCTACCGATCATAATCCTGCTTATTCTAACGATAGTGTGTGGATGTATTGAGGAATCTGATGAAAAGAACGAAGATATAACGTCAATAACAGGGGTGGAACAACTTATAGGGTATTGGCAATTCGAGGAAAACGCCTCACACGGAACAGTTTTACATCAAGTAATCGATAGTTCAGAGAACAATCTTCATGGTTCTGCAAATGGAACCACCTATCTTTCTCCTGGTAAGATCGGATCACAACATGTGGTGTTCAATGATAGATATGATCATATAATTATTCCAAACAATGATCTATTAGAACCAGATCATATAACAGTAGAGGCATGGGTGAAATCCTCAAACCCCGGCGTCTTTGGCTACATCGTTTCAAAAGGTGGGCAAAGTAATCAATTCTCATCATATGGATTATATACTGATTCAAACGGTGGACTCTCATTTTATATCACAGGTTTAACAGGACCAATAAAATCATCAAACGCAGGTACCGGTATCTGGAATAATGAATGGCATCATGTCGCAGGAACATTTGACGGTTCATCTATCCGTTTATATGTTGATGGCATCCAAATTGGAGAAGACATATCCGCAAACACTTCGATTCGTTACAACCTTGAACAGGGTAATGATCTCATGATCGGCAATTATCTCTTGGACTATGGATTATCCTTTAATGGATCCATTGATGATGTACTCTTATGGGATACTGCATTAACACATGATATTATCTACCAACATTATCGGATAGGAGCTGAAAAAAGTAGCGTTCACCGCTCCCCTACTGTTACGTCACTAGGTAATGCAAGGGATGCTCTTCGATCCTTTTTAGACCCATATACACAAAATGACATCCTTGCTATACAAGGAAATAGGGTCGCTATACAGGATAGATTGCTTATAGCTCTCGTCCAATCGCAAGTAAAAAACATTGACAATATTAAAAAGATATCTGCCGCGAACATCACTCAGAAAGATATTGAGGATTATTCAGTCATCGTTTTACTTGGTAGTGAAAAAAGGAATTTGTACACAGAAGAGATCTTTTCGTATCATGATATTGAGATTTCATCCAATCTTTATGCCTCGCCATTTCTCCTGTTGCTTGGTCATGATAACTCGATAGATAAGGACATCATCGTTATTTTCACCGCTGCTGAGTTATATAATCTGGAAAATAAGGCTGCAGAACGATCCCCTCTCTCAGAGATCATCGATAAGAGATATGTACCAATCGCAGCGACTGTGACAAGTATCATCGCATTATATCTCTGGAGCATATTTGGTAACACGCTTGTCGAATTCCTCTTTGATTTCACATCAGAGAAAATCCAAGACCGTGAAAAGGATAGAAAGATAAAAAAGAAAAAGGAAAAAGCTAGTGATAAAAACCTTCGATTAAAAGAACTTGCAGGTGTCTTCCTGGCCGTGCTAGTTTTTTCAACTGCCATGAGTTGGACCTGGTCCTCCCACCTCTCAGAGTTTATTTATTTATTTATAACAAATATTATTGTCATTAGCATCATCTTCACTATCAAAGAACTCCTTCGACTTCGTATCTCTAAGAAGAAGAAAATGAAGACGAAACATGTATTTTGGCCCTTTGGATCCGCTCTTACCTTAGGCAGCACGATCTTAGGGAACACGTTCTCTCTTGCATCATATACCTATTATGAGAACAAAGAGGATATGAAACAATTCGGACGGATGTACTTCTATATATTCCTCGCACTCTATCTTTTCTCTTTGACAGCATTTATCCTTAATTTCCTCTTCCCCTCAGTCATCTTTCAAATGATGTTTGTGTTTGCCATCATGAGCGTGTTCATCGATATGACCCCTATCGAACCAATGGATGGTTATGAAGTAAAAAATTGGAATTTTAACAAATGGTTACTACTTTACATCTTGGTAGCATGCTCATATATTATCATGAACTTCACGTTCTTTATTTGATAAGATCAAAGGAACCATCCCAATTAGATCATAATACGACTCAGAAAGTGAAAAAAGGGTCTGTAGAGGATATGAAAACTATAAAGAACATAGTTTTATTCAAGATTCAAGGGATAGAATGAATCTAACAGTATATGGTGGTGTCCATGAGATCGGTGGAAATAAGATACTCCTTGAACATAATGGCACCAGGTTGTTCTTAGATTTTGGAACAAGTATGGGATATGAATCCGATTTCTTTTCAGATTTCCTCCAGCCAAGGGTAAACACTGCGCTCTACGATAGAATCACTATCGGTGCCCTCCCTAAGATAAACGGGATATATAGAAAGAACGCGTTCATACCACCTGGAATCGAGCTTCTTGAATCATCGAACTATCCAAGATTGATCACACAATCATCTCCATATCTTCATCCACCAGTGATACCTTATGAGGATTATAAGCAAGATCATAAACAACCTTATGTCCATGGCATCCTTCTCACCCATGCTCATCTTGATCATACCGGTGCTATCGGATACCTTCATCAATCTATTCCATTGTATTGTTCAGCAATAACTGAAAAGCTTGTGAGAGCAATAGATGATGTGACCGTCTTTACTTCTGAAGCATTGACTATCAGATCCAAACATGTTACATTTTACAAGGATACTGCTGCATTCCCAAAGAGCCCAACACTGAGGACCGAATCATTTCAAAGACCATGTATCAATATGAAAGACATGGAAAGTAAAAACATCGGTGATCTACGAATAACTCTTATCGAACAAGATCATTCAATCCCTGGAGCATCAAGTTATATCGTCGAATCAGAGAATAAAAGAATCCTTTATACTGGTGATATCCGCTTCCATGGAGCTCATCCGCTGACCATTAAAGATTATTCCAAAAAGGTCGGGGGTCATATTGATGTGATGATCTGCGAAGGAACAAGGATCGATTCAGACGTCATCGTACCTGAGGATCATGTTCTGAAAAAGATTACAGATGATATACTAGCATCTAAAGGATTAGTCTTTGTAGATTTTAGTTGGAAAGATACCACTCGTTATGAGACCATAAGAACAGCATGTCAAAAAACAAATAGGGTTTTTGTGATAAACGCTCGTCTTGCCTATCTACTCTACAAACTGGATATGTACCCTACTGATGATGAGGTCAAAGTGTTTCTCAAAAGAAAGGGAAGTTGTCTGTATTCCCCCGGGGATTACTCTACAACAAAACATGAACTTGGATTTACCCCTAAAGAAAAGCATCCTGATAACACCCATTATTTGAACGGTATCCTTGCAGATGACATCAAAAAAGAACCAGATCGTTATGTGATGATGCTTTCATATTTTGATCTCAACCAGCTCTTTGACCTCTCCGATGACTCTGGAAAGATACGTGATTCCCGTTTTATAAAGGCACAATGTGCACCCTTCTCCGATGAGATGGAGCTTGATGAAGATCGATTCATCCATTGGCTTGAAACCTTTGGAATATCCTATGCTCTTGATGAGACCCCTCTTCCGGATAACTGTTTTAATCCGTATTGTGAAAAGATACATCTTCGATTGCAACGAGCACATGTATCCGGTCATGCATCACAACCTGAACTTAAAGAACTAATCTCGCGTATCCATCCAGATATACTCATACCAGTTCATACCTTACGACCAGAACTTTTTTCTAGCATTATAAAAGAGATAGGTGAGGATATAAAGGTCATTGAACCAATGAAAGGAAAAAGGATATCTATTTAGAAAAGATCATGAAACCTGATTAAAAAAAAAGGGAAAAAAAGAAAAAAGAATTTTATGGGTTTATCGGGGTTGGTTCTATCCAATCAGGAGCATAACAGGTCATTGTTGGGTCACCATAAAGTACCTTGACGTTTGTCAGTCCACCTTGTGTGAGCTGAAACATCGTTGACCGACCATATAACGCTGTTGGGTCCATTGTTGTGAAATCCCGATTGAATATCCATTGATATCTTGATTCAGATGCACCAAAGCTATCACCACCGATTAAGACATCATGGAAGATCCAGTCATTATGAAGATCATCTTGGACACCATAGGTAGAACCCGCTGCACCATACCATAAGGCAGAACCATGAGAAAGATAGACGATAGGACCAAGGTGTTCACCGGTAGTACAAGAACTCCAACAATCAATCTCGCTGTGGAGATTATCAAAGAGTTGATCAACCCATTTGAAATGGATGAGGTCATACAAACTTGGTTCTTGTGAATTATACCCGGAGTCCCCACCCCAACGAGCAGTTTTCGTCTGAGTACTATCATAATAACTATATCCTCTCCATGAATCCCACCAGTCAAAATCCTTTAAAGATTCATATTTAAGTTCTGCAAGTGGGAACTGTTCTTGAACATTCTTGTATTGTGCGGAGATACCCGATCCACCAGTTCCATGACCTGAGTAATAGGATAATGCTGCACCAGTGTTGTATCTCTCTAGTAGATTATCCCAGATACAATGACCTTCGTAGAATCGACCTCGTGAAAAGAATATCTCTTTCATCGAGCGGGTCGCATAGTTCGGATACCCATTCCCATCGTTACCCTGCCAAGTATATCCATCAGGATAGTTCATCATCTGAGACGTGATAACATCCCTACCTGGGTTCGCGTAGATTATTGCTGGATAAAGGATACTCCTGCAAACGACCGCGGAGGAAAAAGCTGCTGTTCTTACAGGTATATGTCCTGCGAAGGATTCATTTCCCACCAATGCCCGACAAGCAACATCCCTGATGTCTGTATCTCGTGGAGATACAAAGAGAAACGCCTCTTGGCCCTCCAGATCCAACCCATACCCTCGTATCAATGTTTGGATACCTTTTGCTACAGCACCAAACCATCGAAGTTTCAGATCAAATCCTGCATGGGGGAATTCTCCATTAAGAAGGTCTTGGATAAATTGTTTGAAATCAAAAGGATGATCCATCTGAGGAAGATGACCAACAGATCGTGCACCATGATAATAATCACCAGCATACTCTCTCCACGCTGCTATCTTATCGATAGTATTGTACGCATCTGAAGCCTCACCGATATTGACAACTGGTGCACCATGATATGCAGCCGCCATAGCTGCAGGAGCAAAATAACCTTCCCCGGTTCCTAGAGATATCAATGTGATGAAGTTCTCAGATGCATCATATGATTTTATCTCATCGTAGACACTTTGCACAGTTGTAAAAGTCTCTGTAGCAGAAGGAGCTGCACTACTGACACCGTTAATGTTGACATAGAGAATCTTGTTTGCACCTAATTTTGAAATAGCGTTAACTGTTTCAGAAGGAACTTCCGTCTCTGTGACATATAGAAGGGGAGCGTGGTTCAATGATGCAATGACCGCAGCATTTGATGCTGACATAATCGCATCGATCCTTTTTTGATTATAGACGCGCTTCTCAATCGTTACATGATATGAACCTGAAAAACCTACATCGTTTCCATTTTCATCGACATAGGGTACAACAATAACGGTCCATTTTCCTTTCATAGCATTATGAACATCAACAGTAAACTCAGTATGTGGTTCCATTATCCATCTTCTGAATTCTTCCTGGTCATGTTCCCAATGTCCACCATTCCATTGATGAAGTGGTTTTATCTCGCCACCATTAAAATGGGGCATATGTGGTCTTCGAACGTTTCCTTCAGGGTCTATAAGATACGCTATCAGATAGGATGGATCTTGAGTTGATATGCGGACCTGGATACTTGTCTGTGAATCAACCACAGGAATAGTGAATCTATCACCTTCAAATAAGATAACCTGAAGTTCATCCAATCCACTGGTGTCTGTTACATATGGGAACCATAAACCAGGTAATGAGACAGGATAGAATGTATCAGAATCTTCCCCATTTGAATCATAAGGATGAGGCCACCAATCTTCCATCACTCCTTCATAGCGAGGAGTTATAAGCCCAGTATCTCCTTTGAAATCATCCCCGACACTTCGTAAATGAATAGCCCCCCATTTTTTCCCGATGAACGTAGGTTTGGCATAGGTACCGCCGATATCCTTTAGATCTGATGGGTTGATATGGTTGATTGAAGGCATTGAGGAGAAGCTTCTCTGTGAATCTACAACAGTAACGATCTCATCTTCAAAAACGCTACCATCTGTAGCAAGCACGACCATATCTGAAGAATCCCATTTATTTACCGCAATGTCTGCTGCGGCGACAACTGGAGTATTTGGGATAAGATATTCTTCAGCGGTCATATCGTGACGTGCAAGATAGGTATTCCAATCATCAAGAAGATATTGTGTTGTTTGATCAACGGTAGTAAACCAAGTTGGGATATAATCAACACCTTGGTAGGCTATCGGTGAAAGATATCGTTTGCCATTGGAAAGATAATTTGCTGCAGGCACCGCTGCTAGATAGCTATATTCATCCTTATTCGAATCCGGATCATCTTGTAGGATGAACGTCTGCGCTACTGGACTAATAGTAGGTTGTGCTATCGGTGTTGCTGGTGCAGCAAAGGATCCACCGAGTTCTAAACTTAATGTGTATGCACCGGAACCGTAGAGTAGGTAATCCTCAGGCCATTTACTTTCATCCCAACCTGGGAAAATATCAAGTTTTATCTTCCATATCCCCGTCATATCCGCAGGATACTCTAACGTGTCATCTCCATAATATTGTGCCGAGTGAACAAGCTCATTATTAGGATTATACAGATGAATGTCAAAATCAGATCTATCCAATGGTTCTAAATTGATTTTAATCCCGGAACCAGAAGCAACATGAAAACTATACCAGTCCTCAACATCGGTATAGCTGAGATATCCACTGTATTCCCCAGGGGTGATCGGTGTTGCAGTAGTGATGCTGTTGCCTGCATCACCACCGGTTCCTGCATCATTCTGATTGGTAAGTAGTATATCAAAGGTATATTCCCCTGCACCTGCATCTGTGGTGATCTTAACGAAATGTCTTGCGGTGGTCTCTGCAGTATATGAAAAACCTACATTGACTCCATTGGCATCAATGATGTCAATAGTAAAACCCGGGGTTATAGTTGTTGTTATTTGTTGTCCGTTAGCAACAGTAAAGGTATACCAATCCTCATCATCACGGTCATCTGGGTTAAGGCTTCCTATTCGTCCCTGCCCAGGTATACGTTGATCGATGGGCTCTCCAATAAAAATGGGAAATGCCCGACGCAGCTCATTACCTGCATCTGTGTTATAGCCAATATCATTTTGTTGTCCATTGAACTGTGTGGTCTCTATTGGATAAAAGTTTGTATCATATCGTAAAGCGGGAAAATGTATCACATCATCAATATATTCCTCAACAGGATATCTATCATTTCCTTCTTTACCTATGGAGTTTATGATCATGTCGTTAGCAGAGAGCGAAGGAGTTACTAACATGACACTTAACAGGATTACTAGAAAGATAGCTGCATATTTACCCTTTTTAATTTTATTTTTCGTATAAATACCCCCATTTATATATACTATATCATATGTCTCGATATAAATCTTTCCAATTATCACCTTTATTAAAGGATGTATGACATGTTCTATAAGATTATGAAAAACTTCTAGAGAAGAAAGAATTTCTTCTTATGGTCTATCCTTCAAATTCGTTTTTTTACAAAGGACGATAAAACTATTTTTAGGTTATAGCTTAGCTATTTTGGTGTTTTCCAACCATAATCTTATCAT
>JARVGL010000037.1 GCA_029762575.1 Thermoplasmatota archaeon
CAAGAGATTGTTGTTAAAAAAGAAGTGGTGATACCGAATACTTTCAATGGTGTTTCCCTTCCACTATTAAATATTTAATTGTATTCTTTGCTTGGTAACTGTAAGCCGGACGGCTTCTTTTTCCTCGCTCCAAAACCATTCCGTCCGGTTCACCTCACACCTTTTATTATGTATCTATTATCCTACTGTTAGATGCACAGTGGTTCTCATGAGTTGTTTAACATATACTCTTACCCAAATGAAGACGATAACTGAGCTTATTAGGTTAGCAACCACAATGCCCCACCAGATGCCAAGGAGCCCTCCATTCAAGGTGATTGCGAAAACAAGAATGAATAACATAGTGAAGACAAGAGTCCGTAGGACTGTTGCAATAAATGCGTTAATACCTTTTCCTACACCTTGGAAGAGCGATGAGGAGAGCATACCTAGTGAGATACTTGGATAATAAATGCTCATAATTCTCAGAAATACGGTTAATCCTTCGGCCAGGTGTGCGGCTTCTGCTGTTCGAGTGAAAACAGATGCTATTTGTGGTGCAAATATGAATATAATGGAGGCGATGAACAATTCAAAGATAAAGCCGATTTTTATCGAATACATGTGTGAAATATTTACTTTTTCGTATGCCTTTGCACCATATGCCGCTCCACTAACCGATATCACTGCGGTAGCGATGCCCATTACTGGTAGCACTGCTATCATCGCCACTCGCCAACCTGTTGAGTAGATTGCTACGCCATCAGTGCTCCCATTTGTGATAAAGACAATGAGGAAGTTTATGATGAGCATGGAGAGAGACATGGAGAGTTGCGATACAGAGGCGGGGATCCCAACACCAAAGATGTCACTTAAAATTAACCTATCAAAGTGGAAACCTTTGAATGAGAAGTGTACAAACGTGTTCTTTTTGAAGAACAACCAGTTGGCAAGCAGTATCGATGAGATTGAAAAAGATATGATTGTAGCCCATGCGGCACCTGCGACCCCTAGATCAAAGGTGTAAATGAAAATAGGGTCAAGGATGATGTTTAATACAGATCCTACCGCTAGTGCATACATCGATCGTTTTGCATCACCTTCCCCTCGGAGGATGGCGTTTGCGATATTGCTGAACAAGATGACCCCGGCTCCAAGGAAGATGACTTCTGCATATGATATGGTCAATGGGAGGGTTGGTCCTGCACCTATGATCTTAAAGAGCGGTTGTGAAAATATTAAGAACGGTATTGAGAAAAGAATGGTTGTTATCAGTAGAAGGATTATGGCGTGTGCTGCTACTTTATCTGCCCCCACTTTATCTTTGGCACCGATTCTTCTTGATATTGCGGATCCTGCACCCATTCCAATCCCAGTTCCAAGGGCCATAATGATCATGAAAAAGGGAAAGACGAATCCGACTGCAGCAAGTGCATCTGCACCAAGGCCTGAGACCCAAAGGGCATCTACAAGGTTGTAGAGGGTTTGAATGAGAAGTGCTGCTATCATTGGTATGGCAAGTTTCAGTATAGCTTTTTTTGGTTCTCCGAGAAGCGTTTTCACTCCTTCTGTTTGTGCATCATGCATAGGTCTTTTCACTCCGCACTCTTTACAATCGTTGAGTTCTTTGCTATCTTTTCAAGTAATGAATAGATCTGTTCCTCTTCTTCTTTGGATAAATCTTTAAGGAGGTGATTTGTCCATGTTTGTAAGATTGTTTTGATTGTTGGTTTGAGTTTTTCTGCTTTGTCTGTGAGAAAGACGAGGTAGTTTCTTTTATCGTAATCGTTTCTTTCTCTTCTGACGTAGCCTTCCTCTTCTAGTTTTTTGATCGCTCGGGCGCTTGTCGCTTTGTCAATGTTTAGTGTTTTTGCAATGGTTTCTTGGTTGACTCCATCATTTCTGTATAGCATCATGAGTACATGGAATTGCCCGCTCCCTATGTTATATTGTTCTAGTTGGCAGGTCAAAAACTTATGGAAATTTCGGTGGATACATGAGATATGTCTTCCTATGGATCTTTGTGTGATCATGGTCATTTCTCACAATAACAGATTTAGTTGCGTACGCAACTATACAGTAATAACATCCAGTTATATAAAAGTTGTTAACGCAACTATATGATTACCTTTATGTATATCTACGGATTAGTCAAAAGATAGTCTTATAGTTTTAAAATGCATCATATCGATCCGCGGTATCAATTATTTTTTCTCAGAGGATGTAAGTGATGTCACCTCATCTATCAATTCTTGAAGAAGTTGAAGCGTATCTTCTATTGATTTACGTCGTTCCTTTGTACCTGGCTCATATTCAAAGTTCTCATCAAACTTGATCATAAATTCCATGAATTTCTTACTCTGCTTTTTTGGTAGCGAGAACATACCTGCCCCAAAATCATCTGGTGGGAAATAATCGATATCTTTTCTCTCCAACTCTTTTTCCACAGCCTCTTGTAATTCCTCTTCTGACATCGTTGGGTTTTGATCCCGCAATTTTGAGGAGATGGTGAAACCAGCATTTAAGAATTCATAGATGTTCTCTAGATGTGTCTGCACCTCGGCTATCTCTTTTTGATTGTTTTTCAGAGCTACTTTCATCACATCATAATAACTATCAAAATTCTCAAGTAACTCCCTAGGATCGATATCTGAAAACTTGTCAAAGTCGTCATCAAAGACATCCTCAGATTCTTCCGTCCAATATTCATAAATATGATCCTTTGATGATAGTAGATGGTCCTTAAATGCGGAGATGTCAATGTTTTTGCTTGTACAATAGTCACAGAAATCGATGAAAGTTTGATATGCCATTGCAAACTCAGCATCGCTCAGATCCATATAATCAAGATATGCCTCGAATAATTCGTCGAAATATTTGTCATCTAAATCAGAAATATTGATTTCCTCATTTACGAAAAAATCTTTCAGATCATAAAAGAAATCGATCATCTCTTCAGCCATATATCCATATTTTTGTTTGATTTCCTTTTCAAAGTTATCGAATATTTTTGTTTCAGTCATAAGCTCATCTCTAATCCTTTTATCTTTTCCTACTGTATAAACCTTGCTTAGAAGAATGTTTCTTCTGACTGTTTCTACATAGATTAGCAAATGTTAATTAAGGATGATTGTTTATTCTATCCTGCTTCAACATAAGGTGCTGTACATGAAAGAAGAGAAAATCACTGAGAAAATGAATATACGAGAAGTTATTGACAAATATCCAGAAACGATCCCGGTTTTTGCAAAATATAATATGGGTTGCATTGGTTGTATCGCTGCATCCTTTGAAACGATTGGTGATATAGCCGCAGTTCATGGTACGGATGTTAGATCATTTGTCAAGGACCTCAATGCGGTCATAACCAATTAATTTGACGCCGTTCTAAATGGTGCTTGTGGTTAGTACAAGTTCACCATGTTTTATTCCCTTCAATGACCTAATGGTATCTGCCAACCGTTGTATGTTACCCGTTTTTCCTTTTAGGACAATTACTTCTAAACAGTTATGATGATCGATATGTACATGTGTAGTCGTTAGGATCTCTGCATTGTGATCATGTTGGATGTCAAGCAGTTTGTTGGTGAGATTGCCTGTATGATGATCATAGATCATTGTAAGGGTGCCGATCGACTCTTCATTTGGGTCCTTTTGTTGTTCAATTATCAAATCCTTTCGTATAAGATCTCTTAATGCCTCTGATCGATTAGAATATCCCTCTTTCTTGATATGGATATCGAATTTCTTGAGTAGCTTTGATTCGATGGACACACCAAATCGACTTATATTTTCCATAGTGACACACGTCCCCTGTATTCGTGCTACGATAATAATGTTTTTGTTACTAACTTGTTTGTTTAAGAAATCCTTCCATCTTGTGTGATAAAAGATACAAACGTGTTGGGTCTAAGAAAATTATGGAAATATGTGGGTTAATTCTAACGTATGCAATTCTTGCATACGCTGATATGCTCGTAAGATTTAAACATAAGATTATGATGAAGGTTTTCATATGCATGAATGGGCCCTTGCAGAAGCGGTCATAACAACCGCAATAAATGCTGCAAAAAAAGAGAAGATACAGAAGATCACCGAAGTTTCTGTACAACTCGGAGAACTTCAACAGATCAATGAAGAGATATTTAGATATGCCTTAGATGAACTAACAGAACTATATAAAGAACATTTTTCAAAGGTGATAATTGATATCAACATCGAGAGAACGCAGCTTCAATGTAATAACTGCGAACACACATGGATGTTTGATTCAATGAAGGATTCTATAGATGAGGATGAGGCTGAGGCCATCCATTTCATCCCTGAGGTTGCTTTTGTACATACACGCTGTCCCAACTGTGGCAGCCCCGATTTTCGAGTCATAAAAGGAAGAGGGGTATCACTCTCCTCCATAAAAGGGGTGAAGAAGTAAATGGAAGCTCGTACAAGTGTGATACAAAAACGAGTTGAACACATACAACACATCATCTGTATCGCAAGCGGTAAAGGTGGTGTCGGAAAAAGTATGGTGGCCTCCCATCTTGCTCTCCTGCTCTCAAAGAAAGGTCAAAAAGTTGGTCTACTTGATCTAGATCTCTACGGGCCATCAACCCACGTTATCTTAGGTATAAAACCTGATAGTTTTCCCGAGGAGCATCATGGTATCATCCCACCAGTAGTACAGGGTATTAATTTCATGAGTGTTGTCTATTTCACTAGGGATAAACCAGGTGCCTTTAGAGGGGAAGATATTTCAAATATCATTTTAGAACTTCTTGCTATCACCCAGTGGGGTGAGCTTGATTATCTTATCATTGATCTACCACCTGGGATTGGGGATGAGATACTTGACGTCATCCATCTTCTTCCTCAAAGTCGGTTTATCGTTGTTACAACTCCGTCTAAGGTTGCTTTACGAGCCGTGGAAAAACTATTACGGATACTCAAAGAAGTTGAAGTTACTCTGCTTGGTGTCATAGAGAATATGAGTCATAAAAAAGATCATATGGTAACAGATTTCTGTACTCGAGAAGCTGTAGAGTATCTGGGGAGAATAGAGTTTGATGATTCATTGGAAGATGCCATTGGTCTTCCAGACAAACTACAGAAGATCCCCTTACATGAATCAATGAAGAAAATAAATGAAAAGCTTGTGTTCTCTTCATTGAAATATCATAAAGATCAAACCTAGATAAAAAATTAAAAGAAAAAAGATGCGGCTATCACTGGCCGAACGTTTCTGTGATACTCGTATATTTTTCCAACATCTTTTTTGACAGCGGTTTGACTTTTCCCATCGCATGATCAAAGTGTTTCTTTTGGACCTTAAGTTTCTTAAGATGTTTCTTATCAAGCGGATTACCTGTTGCGATGTATTCTCTGATGCTTGCCATCACTGCCTCATTACAAATAGCTGCGATATCAGCACCAGTATATCCTTCAGCATTCTTTGCCAGTTCATTAAGGGAAATATCTGCAGCAAGTGGTTTGCGTTTCGTATGGATTTTGAATATTTCTTCTCGAGCAGTGTTATCGGGTGTTGGTATTGATATGAGTTTGTCAAATCGTCCTGGCCGAAGGAGTGCGGCATCGATGATATCTGGTCTGTTTGTCGCAGCTATCACCGTAACATCCTTTAAGGATTCAAGCCCATCGAGTTCTGTAAGCAATTGACTGATCAACCGTTCGGAGACATGATTTGTACCGCAGCTCTCGTTTCTAGTTGGTGCAATGGCATCGATCTCATCAAAGAAGATGATACAAGGAGCTGCTTGTCTTGCTTTGCGGAATGTCTCTCGAACCGCTCTTTCGCTTTCACCGACCCATTTGTTCATGAATTCGGGTCCTTTGACACTGATGAAGTTTGCTTCACTTTCTGATGCCACTGCTTTGGCAAGTAGTGTCTTTCCTGTTCCAGGTGGTCCATAGAGAAGTATCCCTTTTGGTGGGCTTGCATCCATATGCTGGAAGACATCTTGGTATTTCATTGGCCATTCGACGGATTCCTGTAGTTCCTCTTTGACCTGTTTTAGTCCTCCGACTTCATCCCAGGAGACATTTGGCGATTCGATGACGACCTCTCGCATTGCTGATGGTGTCAATTGTTTGAACGCTTCGTAGAAATCATCACTAGTCACCTGAAGTTGATTGAGGATGTCAGCGGGAATCGTCTCAAGTTCAAGATCGATTTCAGGTAGTATCTTTCTAAGGGTCCTTATTGCAGCTTCTTTACAGAGTGCTTGAAGATCCGCTCCTGAATACCCATGGGTGATCTCAGAGAGTCTGTCAAGATCAACGGTTTCTGAAAGAGGCATTCCTCTAGTATGGACCTCAAGGATCTCTTTTCGTCCTTTTTGATTAGGGATGCCTATCTCAATTTCTCTGTCGAATCGCCCAGGTCTTCGAAGTGCAGGATCAAGAGCATTCACCCTGTTTGTGGCTCCGATGACGATGACCTTTCCTCGTTCCTTTAACCCATCCATGGTGGAAAGGAGCTGAGCAACCACCCGTCGTTCCACATCTCCATGGGTCTCCTCTCTTTTCGATGCAATGGAGTCGATCTCATCGATGAAGATAATTGATGGGGCGCTCTCTATGGCCTCGTTGAAGATGTTTCGAAGATTTTCTTCGCTTTGTCCATAATATTTGCTCATTATCTCTGGCCCGGAGAGGGTGAAAAAATTAGCATTTGATTCATGTGCGACTGCCTTTGCGATCAGTGTTTTCCCCGTTCCTGGTGGGCCATGGAGAAGAACTCCTTTTGGCGGTTCGATGCCCATTTTCTCAAAGAGCTCTGGGTGTTTAAGAGGAAGTTCGATCATCTCACGGACTTGCTTTATCTCATCAATAAGGCCACCTATATCTTCATAGGATATCCGGGGTATCTTTTGCTCTCCGGGTTTTGTTGGTTTTTCGCTAAGTTGTATCGTTGTGGTCTGTTGGATAATGGCACTCTGCGTGCGGCTTGAGAGCTTTGTAACGACCAAATCGACCTTTCGGCCCATAATGGTGAGTTCGATGAGGTCTCCTTTTGTGATTATCCTGCCTTCAAGGATGTGACTAAGGTATTCCTCGCCACCGATTATCTGTAGTTCTTCTGTGGGTGACAGGGTTATCTTTTCTGCTGGTTTCACTATTGTTTTTTGTATGGTTACCTTATCGTCGATGCTGACACCTGCGTTCTTTCGTATGGTACTATCTATTCGTATGGTATCTGTATCGGTATCTTCTGGGTATCCGGGCCATGCGATACAAGCGGTTTTGTTCTTTCCGATGATGGTTATAGCATCTCCTGGGGTGATACTCAAGGATTCAAGGATATGTTGGTCTATCCTACCGATCCCTCGGCCACTGTCTCGTGGTTTAGCTTCTTTGACCTTTATGTTTTGATTATCTATGTTTTTCATATATCCTACCTCCATTTATTTCATTAAAAATAAAAGAGAAAAGGCGTGTTTATTGTATGTCTATCTTTCGCCCTTTTTTCCTTTCTTTTCGTTTTTCTAGGGTGATGCTGAGCACGCCGTTGTTGTATGCTGCCTCAATAGGTTTTTTGTTTATCTCTGAAGGTAGTTGTATCTCTTTTGTGAATCCACGTTCAGGGTGTTTCACGGTAAGGATAAGAGAGTCTTTAGTAAGCTCTACATCTATGTTCTCTTTTCCAATCCCTGGGAGTTCTGCAGTGATGTAGATCTCTTTTTCTGAGTCAATGATATCGACGAATGGTTCTGTTTCTCCTGAGAGTTCCGGGGTGTGTTGTGAAGGGTGATTTGGCATATTGGTGAATTCTTGGTAATGTGGTTGTCCGTCTGGTCCTCTATGGTAGGTGTATCCGTAGATATAAGGTCCTCCTTCTTTAGGTGACGGGAGTGTTCTATTCGTTGACATGTTCATTATTTCCTCAGTCATTCTGTTGAAGTATCTTTCGATCTCGGTGAATGGGTTGTAGGCGTTGAAAGGGAAGTCATCTTCATCTGTATTGATTCTGCGTCTATTGAATGGATTTCTTTTGTTTTCCATATCTATTACCTCTTTTCGTTTATTACAATTTATTTTGGTCAACTTTAAGTTGACACTATACTATGTATAAGAACTACTATAAATAATTTTTGTCTTAGTTAATTTAAAATTGACAAAATAAGTAATTTTATAGAAAAATTTATAAATTCGTTGACACCATATGTAATGAGTATGGGAAGAAAGATACGGCTCAGAAGATTGGATATCCCTCCGGCTGGAGACATATCAGGTGATATCGAATTCATATGTAGGTCCTTTGGATACTTCTCTCAAAGAGATAAACAAGGGACCGCTGGAAAGATATTCCAATTGCTTGTGGAGGATGCATCGAACGATTCAGATGGGTTGACAAGTGATGAGATCGCCGAACGACTTCAGCTTACCCGGGGAGCTATCGTCTATCATCTCAATGATTTCATAGATGCAGGACTAGTCGTCCGTGAAAAGAACCTTTATAGATTACGTAGTTCAAGTTTGCAGCGAAGTATTGAAGAGATCATGCGTGATGCTCAACGTATCTTTGAAGATATGATGAAGATAGCTCATGATATCGATGAGCAGTTTGGGAATTTTTACAGATAGGTCCTAAAAACAACCTATTCATAAAATATATAGTTTATTGAGATTATCCTTAATAATACATAGATTGATGATTATTTTGTAAGAATAAGCATCCATCCTAAAAGGGGGAATAATTATTTTTAAAAGAAACCATCCCCTCCCTCCTCACCAGATTCCCCCTTTTCATCCCTTATACTATCTAATACTGTGGTCCCACTATCAATATGGTTTCGGGATTGATATTCTGAAAGCAGATGGAGAGTAACTCCTTTTGTGGAATAATTATCACGTATTTTCTATAATCGGCACCCTGCGATACCCTTTTTTTCGAAATACTTCTGATGATAATCTTCCGCAGGATAGAATGCCGAAGCAGGGGTTATCTCTGTAACTATTTCATTTGAGCGTCCTCTTATCTGTTCTTGCTTTCTCTTTGATTCCTCTGCAAGTCTCTTTTGATTTGGTGTCTCATAAAAAATAGCGGAGCGATACTGGGTTCCAACGTCGGGTCCTTGCTTGTTTTTTTGTGTGGGATCATGGATCTGCCAGAATATATCCAGGAGTTTATCATAAGATATAATGGTCGGATCGAATTCAATATGTACGACCTCAGCATGTCCTGTTCTGTCGGTGCATACTTGTTCATAGGAGGGGTTTCTTGTTGTTCCGCCCATATAACCAACGGTTGTGTGTTTCACACCAGGTAATTTTTGAAATGCTGCTTCCACACCCCAAAAGCAGCCTGCGGCAAACGTTGCATGTTCCATATCATTTCTAAGAATATAATCCTTTATTTTAGCATAACGCTACTGAAATGCCATTATCAGCCAATATGTATCATAATAAAATTGGTATAATATAGGTAAATAACATATTACAGTTGGCAAATATCCAATAACTTTAAATATTTTCAATGTCATATACTATTAGCATTATCTCAATAAAAATGGAGATGATCACATTACCTTAAGGGGCATAAAAGGACAAACCAACTCTCAAAAAAAGGCTGTACACCTCTTAAAGATCACTTTACTTATATCACTTATCCTTCTTTCAGTTGTTGCAATCAGTGGTTGCACAGATCAAAAGGAGAGGACCATCAAGATATCCGGTGCCTTTGCACTCTACCCTATGATGGGAATATGGTCTGAGGAATATCAAGAAGAAAACCCAGGTATTAAGATAGATATGTCCGCAGGAGGAGCGGGGAAAGGTATGTCCGATGCGATTAAAGGACTTGTGGACATTGGAATGGTTTCTAGGGAGATACACCAATCAGAGATCGACCAAGGTGTATTCTGGGTATCCGTCTGCAAAGATGCTGTTGTTGCAACCATAAATCAACATAATCCTGTATATGAAATACTTCAGACCACTGGTGTGACCCATCAACAATTCATCGATATCTTCATCAATAGGTCAATAACGACCTGGGGTCAACTTATTGGTGATGAACAGATAACAAACAAGATCAACGTCTACACGAGATCAGATTCCTGTGGAGCTGCAGAGACCTGGGCACAATACCTTGGAGACTATACACAAAACGACCTTACCTATGCATCTGATTCAGCGATAGATGGGGATCCGAACCTTGCTGCTGTGATCCAAGGGGACATCAACGGTATCGGTTTCAATAATATCAATTTCATTTATGATGTCAAAACCTTGCTACCTCATAGCGGAATCAGACCGATCCCCATTGACCTAAATGAGAACGGTATTCTTGATGACCCTGAGAGAATCTATGATACAAGGGATGAAATCGTTCATGCAATCGCTACTGACGTATATCCTTCACCGCCTGCTCGAGCGTTGTATCTAGTGACAAAACAGAATTTTACTGGGGTAACAAAAGATTTTGTCTATTGGATACTAACCCGAGGGCAACAGTACATCCCGGATAATGGGTATATCCAACTTTCAACAATTGAAATTAACACACAAATCACATATTTAGAAATAGGGAGAAGACCAGAACAGACATAACCATAATGTAAGAGAAAAATGTGTGAATAAATGAATAAAAGGATTGTCCGAGAATTCATCGGAACAAAACTCATGTTATGCATCACTACGATCATATCTTTTCTTTTTTTTATCATCTTCTTTGTGCTACTTTTCAGATCACTTCCACTTTTTTCTGAAACAACTCTTCCTGAGATATTGTTCTCCACCTTCTGGAACCCAGAGAAAGGATCCTTTGGTCTTGCAGGGATCCTTCTTGGAACGATTTTGGTTACCTGTATCTCGCTACTCATCGCGATACCAATCTCACTTCTCAGCGCTATTTATATCACTGAATACGCACATGAGAAGGTCCGACGAATCCTCCGCCCATTTCTAGACGTACTTGCTGGCGTTCCCTCAGTGGTATTTGGGTTATGTGCATTCATTGTAATCGTACCATTCACCCGTGATGTCCTTGCCCCATTCTTTGGTGTGCCAAGTACCGGTTTATCTGTTTTTTCCGCCTCGTTAGTTCTAGCAGTGATGGTATTTCCCATCATCATCTCTCTATGCGTAGAAGCATTCAGCGCTATCCCCATTGAATTAAAAGAGGCATCGCTATCAGTTGGCGCAACAAGATGGGAGACTGTAAAAAAAGTCATATTTAATGCATCCCGCCCTAGTATTATCTCAGCAGTATTGCTGGGATTTGGAAGAGCATTTGGTGAGACCATTGCGGTGAATATGGTTGTCGGTGGTCTACCAAAAATACCTGCGACATTGTTTGACCCGGCTCAGACATTGGCCTCTCTCATTGCATCAGCATACGGAGAATTAATGTCGGTTCCTCTCTATGAATCAGCGTTGATGTTTGTCGCTTTGCTCCTGTTTGTTGTCGTTGTCGGATTCAACATCCTTGGCGCATGGGTCCTCCACCGATCGAAACAGAGGTATTCGTAATGAACAAACGGATCATTGAACAGAACGTGTTCAAATGTTTTATGGTACTTTCCATTGGCATCGTTATAGGGAGTTTATCTATCATTATCGGAACGGTCGTAGTGAATGGTGCATACTCCATTAGTATCGAGATGCTCACTCAAACATCAAGTGGTGGATATTATCTAGGTCGTGGTGGCGGCATTCTCAACGCCATCATTGGATCATTACTCCTAGCGTTACCAGCAACAGGTCTAGCGTATGTAATCGGATTATGTATCGCACTATTTCTCCAACGTGATTTCCTCCATCCAAAAATTGCCCTGGTCATACGAACATCACTAAACATCCTCTGGGGCATACCATCCATTATCTACGGGGTGTTCTGTCTGATGATCATGGTTGCACTGGGAATTGGCGCATCACTTATCGCAGGTATTATTGCGTTAACCCTTCTTGAGATACCAATTATCACCCGATCCATCGATGAATCAATCAAAATGGTTCCTATTGGGCTGAAGGAAGGATCATATTCTCTTGGGTCCACACCTTTTGAGACCGCGACAAAGGTTGTACGACGCCAAGCACTTCCTGGTATCATCGCAGGGATCTTGCTTGGCCTAGGTCGAGGTATTGGAGATGCAGCTAGCATTCTTTTCACTGCAGGTTTCTCAGACTCAATTCCTTCATCGCTTCTTGATTCCACCGCAGCGCTTCCAACAATGATCTACCATCTGTATTCATCACCAATTCCAGCTGTCCGAGAAAAAGCGTATGCTGCAGCATTTATCCTTGTAGTTATCGTAACAGTTATTAGCATTCTCTCAAGAACTCTTACAAGAAGATTTACAAAATTTGTAATAAAATGATCAGAGGGACAAATATGAGAACAACAAGTACGTATCAAATAGAGACGAAAAAGCTTAACGTATATTTGGACGGCAATCACATCCTAAATGATATAACAATCAACATCCCTCCTCAAAAGATTACCGCAATCATTGGTCCATCCGGCTGCGGAAAAACCACGTTATTGAAATCCTTCAATCGTTTACTTGACCTTAGAGAAAATGTAAGGACATCAGGTGAGATTCTAGTGGATGGTGTCGATATATTAAATACAAAGTTATTTGCACCAGATATCCGAAGAAAAATGGGACTTCTCTCACAAAAACCATATCCATTGCCTATGTCCATCTATGAGAATGTCGCCTATGGTCTTCGCATCCATAAAAAACTAACAAAGGATGATCTGGATAAAGCTGTTGAATATAATTTGAAAGAAGCAGGTATATGGTCTGAGGTCAAAGATAGACTGCATGAACCCGCCTCAAAACTCTCTGTTGGTCAACAACAACGGCTCTGCGTTGCCCGAGCAATCGCTATCCATCCAGAAATCTTACTTTGTGACGAGCCTACGTCTGCACTTGACCCGATTGCTGCCACACAGATCGAAAGACTACTCATGCAGTTAAAAACGGAATATACAGTTGTTTTAGTCACCCATACCCTTCGACAGGCAAAACGTATCGCTGATCATGTCATATTCCTCTATTTTGGAAAAGTCATCGAACAAGGGCCAGCTGATATGGTATTCAATAATCCTCAGTATCCTGAGACAATATCATATCTAAAAGGAGATATCAGTTAAACACTTTTTTCATGGTTTTTTTGATAAAACATTTAACTAGGGAGATAATTTCGGAATGCAGGGTCTTAACGTGAACGAAGA
>JARVGL010000038.1 GCA_029762575.1 Thermoplasmatota archaeon
TCATACCTAAACTTATCGATATGGAAAAGGTTGATAGGGTTATTGTTGTAGGAAGCCAAGAAGCTGTGGATACATCTCGGATGCTTGCCCAGAACTATGGTCTTTTAGTTGGTATCAGTTCTGGAGCAAATATGCTAGCTGCGTTAAAGGTTGCTAAAGCATTTGATAAGGTGATCACGATTCTACCAGATAGAGGGGAACGGTATCTAAGCATGGATCTCTTTAAACTTTGAGAGTATGAAAAATATGTTTTTCCCTCCTAAATACATATAATGGATTACATTATTACCACTGATTTGTGTTTGAACAACCTATATCTTCAATTCTTTCCTTTCTTGTTGGATGTGGCTGTGGTGTTGCAGTTGGTATTGCATCAGGGACCGCTGAATCATTTATGATTCCTTTTGTTACCATTATCTTAGCTCAATCTGTATATCAAGCGATTGGTACTAGTATTGTTGTTGACTGTATCATTGGTGGTGTAGCCGGTGTCATATTTCTTTTAAAGGGCAATGTGAACTTTCGTCCTGTCATCCTCCTTGCGTTATCGGGTATTGCTGCTTCAGTTATTGGAAGTATGTTTACAAGAGGCACACCGGAATCTGGATTGCAGTTCCTTATAGCCTTTGTCCTTATCGGTCTTGGAATTGCTTTGCTTCGTGGAGGGGTGAAACGAAATGTTGAGTATGTGAACGGAAAGTTAAATTTTGAATGGTTCCGAAAACGTAGAGTCTTTTCATTGATTTTCTTTGGCTCTCTGATTGGTTTTGCAAGTGGGTTCACTGGTATGGGTAGCAGTGGGGCGATGACTTTTCTGCTTATCTTTATCATGGGATATGACCTCCACACATCGATAGGCACCTCTCTTCTGCTTATGTTTTTCATTGCTGGATCTGGTGCCATTACCCATGGTTTAAAAGGAGAGATTGTGACATCGGTTGCCCTTTTTGCTGGATTTGGGGCTTTGATCGGTGCCACAGCAGGATCATTTTGTGCTAATAGGATCGATGAGGATAAACTTGGTAGAATCATTGGTCTTATTATAACAATCTTAGGGTTCGCTGTACTCATTGAATTGTTGATATGATCGCATCCTCTCTTTTACATAAATCTATCTTATGGTTTGAATATCATTTCATACAAGCTATCAAATCATTTTTTCTTGATTAACGAATCGTATCAACCTACCATCAATAGAGAGGGATGAAAAATCATAGCGTTGTTTGATCCATTTAAATGTCTCTTTTTGGTAGATAAAGACATGGGTTGGGTCTTTTTTATAATACCAATTAGCAAAAGGAATATCTGGATTATAGATATGGGTCATACAATACAAGATCCCTTTGGTTTTTAAAAGTCTCTTTAACAATCCGAACTCCTTTTGAGGATTATAAAAATGTTCGATGACCTCACAACACACGATATAATCATAGGTTTTGGTTAGTAATGCTGGATGATCATGGAAAAAAGGATCATACTGATCTATAATATATCCATTATCTGTTAATATCTTTGATATGACTGGCCCTGTTCCCGCACCAAAATCAAGCCCAATATCATTAGGAGAACATTCTTTTAGGACTGCTGATGTGATAGGTGAGACAAAGTGCTGATATCGTTCATCGTTCACATCATTGTTATGTAATTCATACCGTTTTTTTTCTTCACAGGCGGATAGATAACAATGTTTGGGGCGAAAAAACCCAGAGCAATTCTTACAATGATAGAATTCCTGATCTAAGGACGATTCAGTAGGAGTATAGCATAATGGACATTTCTCAATTATTTTTTCTTTCATAGCATACACGGTTCAGAGGATTGTTCTATTCAAAGTTTTTTAGTGTATCAGGTTTTCTACCAATGCTTTATGATTCTTTGTTCAACTCTTTTTAGTAGATCATCCCTGGTTAGATCTAGATTGATAGGAGTTAGAGAGATATTACCTTCATATAACGCCTTTAGGTCAGTGTTTTCTCGCATGTTCTCATAGATGATCTGTGGGGTTTTAAGGGCATAACCCTCATCTTTTTCATAGAACAATCTACCATATGATTCTCGGAAAGGTTTGGTTATTTTCAATGTTGATCCGAGTGTTGCATCAAACGGGATGTTTATAGAGAAAAGATCGATATCTTCCTCGATAATATCCTGTACAAGTATTGTAGCTATTTTAGATGTTATCTGAGAAGCATGATCAAATATTATGGAATTCTTTTCATCAAAGAGATCAAGATCTTTCTTTTTATCAGATGGTATCAGTATCGATGATGCTAGCGATGGTACTCCTTGTATCGATGCTTCTATCGCTGCTCCGATTGTCCCAGAGCTTAGTATCCTAGCATGTCCAATATTTACACCTTGGTTTATACCGGAGATGACCATCTTAGGAAATGAATCAAGTATATTATACAACCCTATCTGGACACAATCTGCGGGTGTACCATTAAGGGTATAGAGTTCAACACCATGTACGTTTATCTTTTTAGCTTTCAGAGTTTTTTTTGATGTGATTGCTTTCCCGATCCAACTTCTTTCCTCATCAGGTGCAATAGAGACAATAGAAAAATCCTTTGATAGTTGCTTAAGTAATGGGAGAAACCCTGCGGATCGATATCCATCATCGTTGGTAAGTAATATATCGGTCATATCCAATCAGGAGGCAGAAATTCTAATAGTTAAAGAATCTTTCTTACCTTTGATTCCTCTATATCATAATAGATATGTGTTGATGATTATGATTGCAAAGTCGGGAAAGGATTTTGATATCATCCTTATTTCAGGAGAATACTATGATGACCATCCGTTGTCACCTGTTGGCATAATAGCACGGGTCCTAGATGCTGAAGGGTTTTCCGTTGGTATTATCGAGAAACCGGAGACTAAGGACCAATTCACTTGTTTAGGTGCCCCTCGTCTTTGTTTTTGTGTAACCGCAGGCTCAATGGATAGTATGCTTCATAATTACACTCCATTGAAACGAAAACGGATGGATGATCCATATAACACTGTCACTAGGATGCCAAATAGAGCGGTCATCGTCTATTGTAACAAGATAAAACAGTATTTCAAATCAAGCCCAATGATCATAGGTGGTATTGAAGCATCTCTTAGAAGATTTGCACATTATGATTATTGGGATAACGATATTCGAAGAAGTATCCTATATGATTCCCGGGCTACCTTACTTGTCTACGGCAATGGTGAAAAACAGATACTAACGATTGCCCATAGATTACAGGATGGTGAGGATCTTAGAGGGATCAATGGAACTTGTATCATCAGTAAGGAATATGATGAAACATTTGAACTGCTCCCATCCTTTCAGGAGGTCAAAACGGACGCGATACAATTCTGTAAGATGCAAAAAGGTTTCTCGATGTATAAGAATCTTGCACAGGAATATGATAATAATTATCTTCTACAATACGCATATCCAACATATACAACTTGTGATCTTGACTGGATCTATTCACTACCATATACAAGGAAGTTACATCCACACTCTTTACTAAAAATGGCTCGGTTCTCTGTTGTCACACATCGTGGATGTATCGGGAATTGTAATTTCTGCTCACTCTCCTTACATCAAGGTGAAAGGATCGTTTCCAGATCTGAACAGAACATCTTAGAAGAGATACGAAAACTAACAACACATCCAGATTTCAAAGGCTATATCGATGATCTTGGGGGACCATCTGCAAACATGTATGGGATGGATTGTGAAAACAATAACACCTGTAGGAATGATTGTCTAAGCTGCGACTCTCTAGATACAAGCCATGGTAGACTCATATCTCTTCTTAGAAAAGCTCGAAAGATAGAAGGAGTGAAAAAGATCTTTGTCCGAAGTGGTATACGATATGATCTAGCTGTCCAGAGTCAAGAATACATAAAAGAGCTTGTCACCCATCATATCTCTGGTTGTCTAAAGATAGCCCCTGAGCATTTCTCTGAAAAAGTGACAGATCTTATGAACAAGGATAATACAACCTTTGACGAGTTCGTATCATCTTTTCATATATTAAACAAACAAAAGAAACAGTATTTGAAGTATTATTTCATGATCGGTCATCCAGGTGACTCTTTACAGGAAGTCCAACGTTTGAGGGATACTATTAGAAGAAAAGGGTTGGATAATGTTGAACAATTCCAACTGTTCACTCCTACACCTATGACTCACTCGACCTGTATGTACTGGACCGGTATCAATCCGTTGACCCTAGAAAAAGTAGATACAATATGTGATTACAAGACGAAAAAGATATTGAAACGTATTCTTTTAGATATAAAGAAAAAATAAGGTGGAAACGATTATCGTTTCCGTTTCAATCGAGCTAGTTTTTTACCGACAACGGTCCCTGTAAGCAATCTATCAGTTGTGAACACCCATATCACAAGACCAATGACCACGATAGAGAAGATGGATACGTAGATAATGCCACCTATAACGAGGGTATAGTCTCCGAACAGTAACGCTCGTTGTGCCATCATTGGATGGGAGAATGGTATCGCGAACACAAGTGTCTTTAATGCAAGGGGAAGCGTATCGAAATCAGTGAACATCGTAAGTATCATAGGGAAGATAGCTAGCATTGTTACAGGTGCGGTAAGTGTTTGTGCGCTTTTGTAGTTCTTAGCCATAGTGCCTAAAAGCATACAGAGTGAGAGACCTGCGACAAGTGCTGCAAATAATGAGATGCCTACAAGGAGTAGGTCAAAGGTGGATAACGTTAAACTAAAGCTTGTTGGACCTGTTCCTGTATCAAAGGTCAAAGACTGCATATAATACCCGATACCAAACATATAGATGACTGCAAGTAAGAGACCTACGATGGCACTTGCAGCGATTTTCCCTGTGATGATACTTACCCTTCGAACAGGTATCGTAAGCAGTGTCTCAAGTGTTTTGTTCTCTTTTTCTAAAGCCATTGATGAGATGACCATTCCACCAGCGATGATGATGATCATCATCATGACGATTGGTGTGGTTGTAGATTGGGTTGAAAGTATCTGTGCGATAGCTCCAGGGGAGATATTAGGATATTCAAATCCTTTGATGTTTGTTGTGTCTATTTCTATCACAGGGTTGAGAACAAGGGTTGCATTTGATGAAGCATTTGATTGTAATATCAAGATCTCGGATATCTGACGTTGTGCATGATACATAAGACCTTCAACAGATGCAGATGGAATAGCATCCATGATGCCGGTGCCCTTCACGATCCAATACACTTCTATTGGACCAGGTTTCATTGAAAGGATATTGCTACTGAAATTCTCTGGTATGATAAGTACTGCTGCTCCATTGTTCTGTTTCACGGTCTCTATCGCGTTTTCTTTTTCAGAACGCGATGAACTATTGAACACGATCGTTGAATGATTCTGAAAGATACTAGTGATGACTGGTGCATAGATCCCCGAATCTTCATTGATCAAAGCTATCATAGGTTTTTGCTGGATCTCTTGTTCAATGTTTCCCATAGTGTTTCCAATGGATCCAAAGATAAGGGTGACAATAATGATCGGAAGTATTGTTCCTGGTGTAAGAAGCTCCTTTATTTCCTTTTTTAGCATATTAAGCAATGGGCTCATTGTACCACCTTCATGAAAACCTCTTCGATGTTTTCTGCATGATATCTCTGTTTGAGGTCCTTTGGTCTACCTTCTACGATGATTCGTCCATCAGATATCAATGAGATCCGGTCACAGAGATATTCTACTTCAAGCATGTTGTGAGATGAGAGAAGAATGGTCGTTCCATTCTGTGCAGTCTCTTTGATTATACCTCGGATCTCTTGAGCATTTCGTACATCAAGACCTGATGTTGGTTCATCAAGGATAGCTAGTTTTGGTTCGTTCATCAGGGCCCGGCCTACAAGTAATCGTCGTTTCATACCTTTGCTATAGGTATCTACTTTATCATCGATACGATCACCTAGGTCAGCAATGATGATTCCTTTCTCCACCATTTGCTTTGGTTGATCATTTGTGAAAAAATTCGCTATGAACTGGAGGTATTGCCGACCTGTAAGATTCTTATATGCTCCAGCATCCTCCGGTAGATAGCTGATGAGCTTTCGTATCTGATCAGGTTGTTGTTTTACGTTGATGCCAAAGACCTGTATAGTACCTGAAGTGATCTGAAGGAGAGTTGAAATGACCCTCAGAGTAGTTGTCTTCCCAGCACCATTAGGGCCGATTAAACCAAAGATCTCACCTTTATCTATGGAAAAACTTATTCCTTTCACTGCCTCAAGTTTCCCATAGGATTTCACAAAATTTGTTACTTCGACCGTTTTCATGGTTCTTCCACCTATTTTCTAAAAGGTTTTTACAGCGGTGCCAAACGCGATGATCTCTGCAGCACCTTTCATTGTTTGTGCCGTCGCATAACGCATACAGACAACAGCATCTGCACCTAATCCTTTTGCATCTTGTATCATCCGTTGCATCGCAGTCCTGCGTGCTTCCTCCATGAGTTCAGTATATGCTTTGGATTCACCGCCAATGATCGTTCTTCCTGCAGCACGAAGATCTTTGCCAAGGTGTTTTGTTTGTACACAGCATCCAAAGACAACCCCAAGAACTTCTTTGACCTCTCTGCCAGGAATATTTTCAGTTGTCGTTATCATCATTGGAATATATTCCTCCTATTTTCTCTGATGTTTCTTTAGGTATTCCTCTCGGATTTTCTCACCGATTTTTCCATCTTCAATGATTAAAGGACCAATATATCCACAATCCTTACAAGTCCATCTCGACCAGTCCTGAGGCAGGACCCAGTCTATGTTTGTTGATCCACAGTTAGGACAGAATTTCATGATTCATATACCTCTATTTATATTCATATCCGCATGTTGCACAGCGGTACCTTTTCCCATCGAATAGGAGTTTTGCATTTCCACATTTTGGGCATACTCCTAATTCTCTTTCCTCAAGTTCTCTAATACGTCTAAGCTCTCGTTCAGCAAGTTGTGAAAGATTGATCCATGGGTTCTTCTTCCACCATTTCCAAACATCATCGTCGATGGTTATCGTTACCTTTTTCATAAAGTTTCAATCCATTTATAGTATGCTATTCATCCAAGAGACCATATCATTGATCACTTGTTCATCAACATTTCCTGGGATAAGGTATTCAGTATTTGTTGGCGTGCCTGTTCCACTTATAAAGAGATGATTAAGTGTATCATACGTTTTCAGGATCATCGTTGTTGTATTTCCAAATGTTGATAGCCAAATGATGAAATCATCTTCATAGGTTACTTGATAGTCTCGCTTACCTTGAAGGATGAAAAGTGGTATGGTTATGTTCTTGGCAACATCAATTGGGTTATATGTTGATAGATAAAGCCAGTAGCTATAGGGAGTGTTAAAGATATATTCATCTGTGCTCATGTTTAATGTTTTGATCCTTTCGACAAATGCTGCGACCATGTCAAGTTGCTCTTGTTCGTTTTCATCGATGGTTCCATCAAGTTGAGCTAGATACGTGTATTGAGCTAGGTAGAGATCCTCAAAGGATCGTGCAGGTGCTGCCATCAGTATAGCTCCTTTGAGAGCAGTTGTTTGGTTGATAATTTCAGGAGCCATCATTGCTCCAAGGCTATGGCCAATAAGAAAGATTGAATCATGATCTACTTGTGTATTATTCTGTAGATAGGTGATTGCCGCAAGTGCATCTGTTATGACTTCATCCTGTGGTGTGAAATTGAGTAAGGTTGCGCATTCATTGGGGTAGACCATTGTTCTTTTATCGTAGCGTAGTACTGCGTATCCTTGTGATGCAAGACCTTGTGCGAGATCTTTGAATGGTTTGTTTGGACCTATTGTTTCATCCCGGTCATTTGGCCCTGATCCATGAACAAGTACCACTGCAGGAAATGGACCTATTCCCATTGGAACAGATAGGGTTGCAGATAGTTGCCAGGGACTATTTCCAATTGTTACATTCTCTTCTTTAAAAGTTGATGTGTTCACATAGTCAGGTGAGGTATATTTATCATCACTTTGAGTTTGAACGAATTGGAAACCAGCTACTTTGCTTTCATTGTCAAAAACAAATCGAAGGTCTAGTTTTCCTAATGTTGTAAAAGAACATGTAACATAGATTATTTGATATCCTTGTTCCTCTGTCTTTCTTGTTTTTACTATTTCCTCAAAGGTCCCGTAACTCTTGATAAGGGAGTCCCATGTGGTCTGTATATCTTTTATGGGAAATGCTGCTTTCATCTCATCATTGAAATTCTCATATACTGATGAATAATTTTCTTTTGTTAGGTTTTCTACCATTTGTTCTGCTTTTGTTTCCAATGGTATCTCTTTTGGTGTTTTGTTATCGTCATCGTATTGTACCGTACAACCGCTGAGAATACTTGATAACAGGCACATACTTATGATAATGATTCCTATATGTATCGTTTGTTTTTTCATGTTCTTTCCTTTTATGTTCTATAGTGTAAAATTAATGTTAATGATGATGGTTCCAATAATAATTGAAACCGATGCTTTTAATCGTGGGTCTCCCGGTAGGTTGATCCATCGTGCGAGATTTGGATTGAGAAGCGATACAGATCCAATTCCAACAAGTATGAGACCTACGATGAGTAGTATGATCGAGTTCATAATCGTCAAGTGTTTCTACTTTAGAGTGACTGCAGTTCCATATGCAAGGATCTCTGCAGCGCCACCCATGATAGCTGATGTCATGAAACGTACGTTTATCACGGCATCTGCGCCTAGTGCTTCTGCTTTTTCTATCATTCGTTGTAACGCGATTTCTCTTGATTCTGCAAGCATTTCTGTATATTCTTTGATCTCTCCACCGGCCATATGTCGGAAACCTGCTTTGATATCTTTACCAATGCTTTTTGTTTGAATGGTGTTACCTCGCACAAGCCCTAAAGTTTCTTTTATCTGTTTTCCTGTTACAAAATCGGTGTTTACGATTATCATGGTTTCAAATCCTCCTTTTTGATATGTTCCATTGTTTTTTTGGTATCTTTTCGTTGTTCCATTACGATTGACAGTAGTAAGACTAGGAATCCAATGATGATGATTCCTGAGATGGCTATGGTTATACTATCCATTGCTTGTGTCAGTTCTTCAAAGCCCTGTATTATCCCATAGATAATGAGTAGGGTAATACCGCCTCCAAAGAGAGCAAGACCTATTGTTGTTCCTATTTTCATATTCGCACCTCTAAGTACGTTTTAATACGTATTAATACGTATATATACTTTTCAGGTTTATTAATATTTTGCTTTTTATGGGATATGGACAAAAATTTACGTTCAAACTTAATGTCTATTACTTACGTCTAACGTCGATTGTATTACATGTTTAGACAAGCATTTTATTATATGAACAATATTTGTTAATGAATTCTTAATATTGAAAGGATATTGATTCAAATGGATTTAATAGACCTTGGTTGGAACCCAGCATACACAAAATTTCAGATGAAAAATCTGGATAAGCAGAGCATCCCAGGTAGGATTATTCATCAAAGTGGTAGACAGTATAAGATTATTACAAAACAAGGAGAATGCACTGCAACCCTCTCCAACTCTTATCTAAATGATATCAATGATAGATCTGAGATCCCAGCGGTAGGTGATTGGGTAGCACTCAATAAGGATGCTGTGATAAATAGATATCAAATTCGATTATTATTTCCTAGAAAAAACAAGTTATCAAGAAAAACAGTTGGTGAAAAATCAGAGGAACAGATTATCGCGGCAAATATCGATATCGTTTTCGTCGTGACAAGTGCCGATCAG
This sequence comes from Thermoplasmatota archaeon, assembly GCA_029762575.1. Classification (GTDB taxonomy): domain Archaea; phylum Thermoplasmatota; class E2; order DHVEG-1; family DHVEG-1; genus EX4572-165. The sequence continues at coordinate 9,783 of JARVGL010000038.1, forward strand.
GAGTTTAATCTCCGAAGACTCGAAAGGTATCTTGCAATGATATATGAGATAGAAGCGGAACCTGTGATTATTTTAAATAAGATAGATAAGAACCTGGATTTTGAAAGTTATAAGAATAAAATAGCTGAGATATGTAAATCGCCAATCGTTGCTATCAGTGCAAAAAATGGAAGAAATATTGAGGAGATAAATTCGTTTATATCAAAGGGTAAAACGATTGTTCTTATTGGGTCCTCCGGTGTTGGTAAATCTACCTTGATTAATCAATTATTTGGATATTCACGGCAGGCAGTAGGTGAAACACGAAATGATGATAAAGGAAGACATGTCACATCATCTCGTGAGCTTATCATGTTGCCTAATGGTGGTATGATGATTGACAACCCGGGTATACGAGAGCTTCAATTATGGTCCTCAGGTGAGGGAGTATCAAAAGTATTTGAAGATATCAAAAATATTGCTAGAACCTGTAAATTCAGGGATTGTACGCATGAACATGAGCCAGGTTGTAGGGTACAAGAAGCAGTAGAGGATGGTAGAATAAGCATCGACCGTCTGAATAGTTATAGGAAACTATTACGAGAAAATGAATACCTTCAATTGAGAAGAAACAAGTATGAACAACGTAAGAAGGATAAACAACGTGGGAAGTTGTATCGTAAGGTTCATGATCTACAGCGATTAAAAGGAAAAAAATGAGCAATAATTAGGATTCGAATGAAATGTCAAAGTATTAAAACATTGGCAGATTATTAGATTCTGGAATGGTGGAAAAGATATGCAGTTTGATTTTTTCCTTTGGCCTATGCTTGTACCATTGATAATACCTCTCTTTTACACTTTGATATATAAGAAAAAATCGATTTTGGATGTTGCCCTTATTGTTCTCATTATGGTTCTTATTGTGATTTTTTATTGGCCTTTGACCATGGTTCTCTCTACATCATCAAATATCATTACAAAGTTCTTATTGTTCATTGCATTACCACTCATCGTTCTTTACATCTCTTGGAGATTACTGAACAACAAGAAAGATTTTACCTTTGATAGGTTTGGAATCACAAATAATGGTATTGAAAAAAGTCTGAAACTTGGATTTCTTTTTATCCCATTAATGCTCTTTGTAACCTTTATTGCAAAATATCTGATAGGTGGAGTAAATGAACCGCATTTTTTCCTTGGTGTGGTAAGTTTTGTTGAATCATTTACCGAAGAATTCTTCTTTAGAGGTATACTCTTTTTATATCTATCATCAAAAATAAATCTGAAAATAGCCTATATCACATCGTTACTGAGTTTTATCTTGATGCATCCGCAGAACCTGACGAATCCTTTTATTATTAGTACGATCGTTCAAGGTGTATTGACCCTTGAGATATGTCGACGGTCAAAGAATCTTGCTGGAGCATGGGTCCTTCATGGCACGAACCGATTCTTTAGTATTGTTATTCTCCCATTATTCTTCTAATTCTTTTCTCTTATCATCGTTTGAATAACCGGTCCTTTGTCTGATCAAGCATCATGTTGAAGTTCTCTTTGAACGATCTCATTGAGATATGGTCCATATGCTCTCCGTTTAGCTGTTCAAAGAATGGGAACCCTGCAAGTCTCATCATAGGCTTGGTTGTCTTTTTTCCGTGTTTCCATCGAGCATAGAACCAATGGGCAGCAAAAAACGTTGGACCTAGATATTTCTGAAGGTCCGGGGTCCAGAAATCAATGTTATTTCGCCAGCATCGTGCAAGCACATCCCATTGAAGTTCAGTCAGATTTTCTAGATTCGTTCGTTTCTCTTCGCTTAATGCAGCATCTTTCAATGGAATGAATAAGATAGGTGTGTAGAACATCTTAGCGTTATGGGCTCGTAGCGAATCGATGAGATCAAGGGTCGCTTGGACATCTTCTTCTGTTTCGTCAGGTTGTCCGGTCATGATGGTACATAATGGCCACCAGTCATAGTCATTGAGGATTCCTATTACCTCAACAACAAGTTCTGGCCATGTATCTACGGTATATGGCAATGCTTTTCCTTTCATGTATTTGTTCATCAGACGAACGCTTCCTGTTTCTATCCCCATCTCAATAGATATGAATGGTTTCTTATATCGGGTGCTTGTCTTTGGGTTCCATTTTGTTTTCTCGATAAGTAGGGGAGTGAGCTCATCTAAGAGCTTTGGGTCATTTTTCACTGGAGCAAAGGACCCATGAGATAATAGGATGTATTCAACGCCAGGGTATGCTGCAATGTTTTTATACAGTTTGACAACTTCAGATCTATTGGGTATGAACCCTGGTTTTGATTTGTAGAGGAAGAGATCCTCTGTTACCGTGAAGATGGAGGAAGCTCCATCTCGGATATTTACCTCAACCTCTTTCATGATGTGGTCTAGTGGAAATGAATGTTTTTTCCGATTCGTTGGACTACAGAACTGACAACCCCGACCGCATCCCCGGGTTATCTCCACCATGCCATAACAAGCACCATGTTTGATGAGTGGTACCTGATCATAATCGATTTTCTCCGTTTCGACGATTCTTGGGATAGATTCATTAGAAAGGATTCGATTGAAAAGTGATACTATCTGGTTTTCACCTTCTCCGTAGAAAAGAACGTCGATACCAAGGCTCTCTTGCTCATTTGCTTCAGCTATCTGCCAGCTTCCAGCGCCTCCCACCACGATCTTTGGCTGATATTTCACAATGGATGGATGGGATAGTAATTTTTTGAATTCTGATGCGTTTAATGCCTCTCCTCCAAAACCTATTAGGGAGTTATAGGTTGTTGAGACATAGGCAAGACCCATGGGATCCATTGAGGCGATACCGACTGCCTTTGTGTTCTTTCCAACAAATCGATGGAGCTGATCATAATGAGAGACCTTTACGTTCTCTTCTCCAAAAGCATCGATAAGGATTGATTCAACTTTTCGTAATCCATAGATGGTCCTTTTCGCAGTTCCATCAGGATTGTTTTCAAGTGAGTTAAGATAATCTTTTAGTGCGATACCTGAAAGTTTCTTTGGAAAGGTACAGATGAATGCTGCAAAGGGATTGTTGTCATATTCATTTGCCTCAGCTCTTGATGCAGTGAGAACGATAGGAGTTCCTTCTATCGGATTTTCTTTATTTGAATATGTCATCTCTTTCCTTCCGATCGATCAGTTTAGCTTCAATCTCGAATAATATTTTGAGTTAAAAAATCTTGTTTTATCCTTGTCATCTGTGTTCTTTTGAAATGACTATGCAATATTTTTTCTTAATGTAATCCTTACACCGATTTTAAAGATATGGTAGCACGGATGTAATTTTTTTGTTACCACAATGATTATAAAGTAAAAAACCATTTCGT
>JARVGL010000039.1 GCA_029762575.1 Thermoplasmatota archaeon
CTGTTGAACTCTCTAAGACGATCGATAAGGTACGTCAGGAGACAAAAACCCAGGTTGAAAGAGAGTTAAGGCAGAAAGCGGAACTACAGAATCGGGAGATCGAAGGAGATAAGAAGGTATATGAATTAAAGATCAAAAATCTTGAGGACACCATGCTAAAACAAGCTATGCAGATAGAAGGATTAAGTAAACAACTGGACACGTCGTCTAAACAAGTGATCACCATAGCCAACAAAGCAATTGAAGGAGCCTCAGGATATAAGGTGTCTTCCTCGTTTAATGAGGATCTTTTCCATGAGCCAGTTCGAGAAGAAAAAACAAAGAAATAATTGAAAGAAGCATCCTTCTTTCATCATTTTTTTATTCTTGATATTGGTAGTTTTATCTATTTTTAGGGACATCATTCAAAGAAACATGTGTTTGGCGTATATGTTTTCTTACAAAAAAACATGGATCATAAATTCTTCTTCAACTCTTGTTGTCTGTGATCATCCATTTCCATACAGGTATTATCATTATTTTCTTATTGTCTATTAGTATCTCTTCCTCTTGTTCATTGGTGAGCAAAAGACCTGTTTTTAATTGAAATGTATCCATTGCCTCGCATAGACCTTGTATCTCTCTTTTCTTGTTTTCTTCGTTAAGCATATAGCAGACTTGGATTGCATTAACTATCTTATTATCTTTTTTTATCACAAAATCACATTCATTTTTGTTAGAAAAATAATAAATTTCATAACTGAGTCTTTTCAATTCGATAAAGACGATATTTTCTAGAATCCTTCCCTTGTTTTCGGAATAATTCATGCCGCAGAGAGTGTGAAACATGGGATCTATTGTATAGATCTTTTTAGGGGTGTTCAATTGTTTTTTCAAAGAATAGTCAAATTGCTGTAGTTCAAAGAAAAGATATGAATTCTGTAAATATGAGATATATTGCTTTACTGTTATTGCGTTAGAGAGATTAACTGTGTTCTTTAAGGAGTTGTATGTTATTTTTGAGGAGATGTTTGTAGAAAGAAGATTTACAAGCCTTCTAAAAACCCTTTCGTTCTTTAATCTATATCTAACGATAATATCTCTATAGATGATATTATCATATGTTGTTTTTATGTAATCGATGTCATTATTCTTGAGATATTCCGGCATTCCTCCTTTTAAGAGATATTGTTGAAATAATTTAATGATTTGTACTTTTTTTTCTGTGAGATAGATTGTTGTTTCGTCTAGATGTATCTTATTAAATTTGAGGAATTCTCGAAATGAGAACGGGTATATCTCAAATGGTTTGTATCTTCCGGTAAGGTGAGTACCTAGTTCTTTACTAAGCATTGTTGCATTTGACCCTGTTAAGATTATTTTTTTATCTTGGTCATGGAGCCTTCTTACAAATGTTTCAAATTTGTCGATGTTTTGTATTTCATCAAAGAAATAGATGGTTGGTTTTTCATATATCTCGATTAATACTTCATGTAATATTTCGAAGTTTTGTGCGTTGAAATCGATAAATCGTTCATGTTCAAAGTTGACGTAACAGTAATTCTTATGTTTTTGCATCATTTGTCTTAAAATCGTTGATTTGCCACTGCGCCTTAGACCTGTTAGAATGAGTATCCTGTTATCGTTATTGATCCATTGTTCGATGTCTAAGAGTTTTTCTCGTGGGATTGTTTCTTTGATGTTAAACTCTTGGTTTTTTTGTTGCATGATGATTTGGCGTAGATCATCTTTTGAAATCATACTAATTAGTAGTTAGTATAAATATTTAAATATTTTCATTACTAATTAGCATTTTGGTGTGTAATTATTATTTCGCTGAGATTTCAAAATTCCAAGAGTTCCTAAGGAAAAATTCGATCAATCATCTTCTGTTAAGGGAGAATGATCCTCAAACAAATGGAAAAGTAGAACGATTCTATTATTGATAGTATAAGCGTCAAAGGTGTAACGACACTATTGAATACGTCATTCAACTGGACAATTAGTAGTTGCGTTGTGTGCCATGGTGGAAGTAAAGGAAAACAGAAATGAAGCATTACTTAGTAATCAGGATATACGTGATCTTTTAGGATGTTTTAAGAACTTATATCTATGAAAGAGAAAAAAAGCCATATAATAATCAAACAACATGGTTCTATAAAAAAACAGAAAATGTTATAAATCGTTTTATTATAGACCAATATATGAATATTCATTCCATCTTTGAAGAATGGGATACATATGCTAAGCAACAGCATCTTCATACAAGAGATTTTGACTTTCGATCAATACTAGCCAATGCTCAACTTAAGATTATCGCAATCAGTGGTATAAGAAGATCCGGAAAAACAAGTATACTCATGCTTCTAGCACAACAACTCTCAAAGAAAAAAGAAAACGTATGCTATATCAATCTTGAAGACAACCGTCTCAAAAACCAGGAAAACATTCTCGATGAAATAATCAAATGGTTCGGCGACCAAGGATACCTTCTCTTAGATGAGATAACCGTGATAAAAGATTGGGAAGGATGGCTTGCACGAACACACGAACTACTCAAAGGCAGGCTCAATATCATCGTCAGTTCTTCAAGAAAAACACTATCCAAACCAACCAAACCACTCAGAGGAAGAATACTCACCTATGAACTCTACCCTTTATCATTCAAAGAACACCTTGATTTCAAACAGATGACCATTGAAAAAACTACATCAGGTATCGGAAAATGCGAAAAAGCGTTTACTTCATACCAACAATACGGAGGTTTCCCAGAAATAGCACTCACCAAAAACACAACTGATAAAATTCGGATTCTCAACGCGTATTATAGAGACATCATAGCTCTAGACATCGCAGAAATGTCCCATGAAGACATATCCCTTGTTGAAACCTTCGCCCAATACGTCCTAAAAAGCCCTTATTTTTCTGCGTCAAAATGTTTAAACTTCTTCAAATCGATAGGCTTCAAAATTGGAAAAGAGAAACTATTACAACTGGAACAATACGCCCAATCGGCTTACCTTTTCTTTTTTGTGCCAATATTTTCCTACAACATTAAAGATAAAGCACAATATCCACGGAAATCATATGCAGGAGATACAGGGTTTTTTTATAGCATTCAAGGAACCCACGATAAAGGCAGAATATATGAAAATCTTGTTTTCCTTGAGTTAAAACGCCGTTTACCCGATCAGCAAGAGATATGCTACTGGAAAAACAAAAAAGGAGACGAAACAGATTTCATTATCAAACAAGGAACCACTGTTCAAAAAATCATTCAAGTAACAACCGACCTAACTAAGAACGATACACTCAAACGAGAAACTGATGGTTTAGTATCATGTGCAAAAGAATTTGATTTAAACGAAGGGCTCATTCTTACTGAATCAGTAGAACAAACCACGATTGTTGATGGCGTATCGATACATTTTAAACCATGTATGACCTGGGTTATGAATAATAGAATCTAATAATACATGACCCCATCAATCGATCTAACTACATCTTTGTTAATGATTGATGAGTATCCGGTTTAATACATCTTTTGTTGCTCTTCTTACCGCTTCATCTGAACTAAGAGAGGGTTTCCAACCAAGTTCTCCGATCTTTGATATATCAAACTGGAAATGGGGTACGTCTCCTTTCCATCCTCGTTTGCCGCCGGTATATGAAAATGATACATCTGTTAATCCCATTTCTTCTACGACAAGTTCGCCGATACGGGTCACCTCTGTCGTGGAATCAACACCAAGGTTGAATACGTTTATCTGTTCGTTTGCATGGTTGAACCCATAGAGTATACCCTCGACGCATTCGGTGACATAAAGATATGGTTTCTTCTGTTTACCATCGCCTAGTATCTCAAGTTCATGAGGATTGTTTCGAAGTTTGTTGATGAAATCAACGATGACCCCATGTGTTCCACGTATACCCACGACGTTAGCGAATCGATAGATCCAAGCCTGCATATCAAACGTATGGGAAAATGAGCTGATGAGACCTTCTGAAGCAAGTTTTGCTGCTCCATACACGGATATCGGAAGTAATGGACCATATTCCTCAGGCAATGGTTTCTCGGGTGTCTCTCCGTAGATAACACTACTTGAGGAGAACACGATCTTATGTATACCCGTGTTTCTCATAGCATCAAGAAGTGTATAGGTTGCTCGTATGTCCTTTTCCGCACTTGATGGGTCATCAGCACCGCTACGGACATCAGGGTTTGCAGCGATATGGAATACGACATCATGACCCTGTATCTCTTTTTCCAATCGTTTCTTATTGACAAGGTCTGCTCTGATGAATAAGAAACGTTCATTATCGAAATGATGACTAATGAACTCTTTTTTACCACTGCTTAGATCATCATAGACAGTGACCTCATGGCCTTGATTGATGAGACTATCTACAAGATGACTTCCAATGAACCCGGCTCCTCCGGTGACAAAACATTTCATAAAGCACTCGACCTTCTTTTGGTATTTACCTTTTGTTTAAGTAATTTATCTTTTAAACCTTAAAGGCACTCTTCAGCCCTTGTTCCGAGATGATAAAAAGGTTCTTAGTCTCGTCCAATGGGACCGACCAAGGTAGATATCACAATACTGAAAATACTTGTTCCATTCAAACAAATCTCTTGATCTCTTCAACCAGTTGACATAGAAATATAACAGTATCAAAAAACATAGAGTGAGACCAGCAGATGCTAATTCAACTGTAGATATATTCATCCCTTCACACCATATGATACAACAGATGATTGTTTATGAGTGTTACTAAAAAAACACTGGGTCCTACCATGAAAATTAAAAAACGATTGTCTTTAAGTAAAATTTATATCTTATGACATCTTATTTAATATTGATACTATGGGGACAACTACTCGTAAACAAGTATTAGTGATCATTCTTATCGTTGGATTATTAGCAGGGGTTCTTACAACCACTGCATCACCCTTAATCAGGCCACCGATACCTGGTGATATGAAACAACCATTCCCTATTTATAGGATGGATCCAGATTATACGTCAAAGGATAATTCTTTGTTTGCCCCTTCTGATTATTCTTCTTCAGTGATTGAACGTTTTTTACAGAACCTCACTGAATCAATGGTCATTGAGTATATCACTGATCTCACCTCTTTTGGTCCTCGAGTAACTGCGTCTGATGCTTGTGATGAAGCAGCATCATACATCTACCAAGAGTTTCAATCGATGGGTTTAGAGGTCCGGTATCAGAACTGGTCAAGTAGCAGTAGTTTGTTTGGTGCAAACATCGAAGCAACCATCACAGGTATTGAAGAACCTGAGAAGATATTCATCGTCTGCGGTCATTATGATAGTGTACCAGGAAGTCCTGGTGCTGATGACAATGCCGCAGGAACAACCGCAGTTCTCTCCGCAGCATATCTCATGAAGGATTATTCGTTTAATCATACCATCCGTTTCGTTTGTTTCTCTGGTGAAGAACAAGGACTCTACGGAAGTAAATATTATGCTTTGGAGGCTTCAGAGAACAACGATACAATCATTGGAGTATTAAACGCTGATATGATGGGGTATGCAAATGATGAAGACAGTCGCAGTAAGGTACGGGTCTATGATGATGAGGATTCTTCAATATGGCTCACTGATTATACGACTGATGTCAGCGTTGCATATCATGACACCATTGGTCTAACCGTAATACCCAGTGGATATACCTGGGGAAGTGATCATTATCGTTTCTGGCAGGTAGGATATGATGCCATATTTTATTTTGAATATGAATTCAACCCAAATTATCATTCCCCAAGAGACACAATAGAAACAATGGATACAGGGTATGCTACCAGGGTCAGTCAACTCATTCTAGCAACACTAACAAGTCTTGCGGAACCAGTTGATGTCCATTGTCCTAAGATTCCACAGATAATCCAAGGCGTTCAACAAGGACGACCTGGATCAACCTATGAATATGAGATAGTAACCACTGATCCATATGGTGATGATATCTATTATCTCATCAACTGGGGAGATGACACAGACTCAGGATGGCTTGGTCCTTCACCCTCTGGAGAATCTATTACGGTATCTAAGACATGGGAATCAAGAGGAACCTATGAGGTAACCGTGAAAGCAAAGAATACCGCAGGATACGAAAGCGATTGGTCAGGGCCTTATCCTGTACGAATGCCGTATGTGTTTCAACGAACACTTCTGCCCTTTCGCATCCGTGACGTTCTTTTCTCCTTTATAATTCTAAAGTAACCCTTAGATGCAACTCTCTTAACTGGGTAAGGTTTTTTTGTTACATATCGAAAGATTGATAGGGTGAGAGTTATATTTGGCATTAGTCCTTACTATGAAGTAGGATGTGGTGAGAGAAGAGAACAATGGCACAGTTACGTGGAAGGTTTACATTATTTCTTAGCGCTATTATCTTAGTCATCATCACTGGTATGATGGGGTATCTATACTTGCAGTGGAATGCCGGGCAAGAACCAACACTTATTGATGCATTCTCCTGGACCATCATCACGATGACGACACTTGGAGCATATAGCACCGCAAATGCATTGAACAATAGCATAGGTCAATTATTTACTTCTATAGTGGTACTATTAGGTATCAGTGTTTTTTTCTTTGGAGCCCCTCTTGTCTTTATACCCTGGATGGAAAAGAAGATCTCCCAGTTATTTCAACCTCGGCCTATACCCATACCTACACAGGGTCATGTCATCATATGTGGATATGGAGAGATCATTGATGAGGTCATTGATTCCATCAAACTCCATACAGTTCCCTTTGTCATCATTGATAATGACCAAAAAGTGATACGGCATTGTCAGGAGAAACATATTCCTTATGTGAAGGGTGATCCAACTAAGGATGAGATACTAAAAAAAGCGCATATCACGGAAGCTTTCTCGTTGATCGCTGCAAAAGATGATGAGACCAATGCATTCATAGCGCTCACCGCTAAAGGACTCAATAAGACGATGAATGTGTTAGCTATCTCAGAACGGACCCAGAATGTGATGACCCTGTATGCTGCGGGAGTGAATCGGGTCATCAACCCAAAGATATTTGCAGGAAGCATCCTAGGAAGACGAGCATGTCATAACTTCAGCCTTGATGTATCAGGAAGATTCGCTATGTTTGGTGATCTTGAGATACGTCAATATGCTATCGCCTCCAATTCACCAATAGCTGACCGGTCCATCAAAGATGCTCTTATCCGATCGATAACTGGTGCTATCATCATAGGATTATGGAAAGAAGGAGACTTCGTCCTGAATCCCTCACCTGAAGAAGGACTTACAGGGGGAACGACGTTAGTAGCGATCGGTACGGAAAAACAACTAGATTCACTCTATAAACTATTATAGGAAGGAACATGATGGAGAAAAGATAGATATGGTTGATGTACTTGTCTGCGGATATGGGATCGTTGGACAAAAGGTGGCTGCTAGCCTTCGAAACCATAATATCACCTATAAAGCGATAGATAAGAAACCTATTGCTCCAGAACTACCAGATTTCATAGTAGGTGATGCAACCTCTGAAGATACTTTGAAACAAGCAGGTGTCATCTCTGCAAAGACCGTTGTCGCAGCAACAGATTCCGATGCCACAAACGCTTTTATCAGTCTACTAGCAAAAACCCTTAACAAACATGTGACGATACTCTCTAGAGTAGGTGATGTCACTAACATCGAAAAACTAGACAAGGCAGGAGCTGATTATGTGTTCTCCATGGCTACTGTTGGTCGATTCATCGCAAAAAGTGCGATTGAACCATTTGTCGGAGATTTCCTAGATATGGTGAATGTGAAGGAAGGTATGGAGATCATGCAGATAAACATCCAAGGGAATTCAAGGATCATAGGACGATCCATTAAAAAAGCTAAGATATGGAAGAAGACAGGTGCCCATATCATCGCGATACGACGAGGTGAAAAAACACTCTACTCACCATCTGAAGATGAGAATATATTAGCTGAGGATAAGATCCTAGCGATAGGAAACGCTGATCAAATAAAGACATTATATCAATATGTCGAAGCTGAGAAAACAACTGATGCCTCTGAGAAAACCTAGACGCTTATAACACATGTATCACAGCATCTTTTAACCCTTCATTTTTTTTGATAAGCCTTAATAACACATTTGTGTTATTTGCATAGGATCGTATGAAAACTGTTTCCTTTCACACTCTGGGTATTATTGGAGAGGCATGGTAAATGGCTGAACTGTTCTCTTTTGATCAGATGATGCTCTTCGGAATCTTAAGCATTCTTCTCATCATTGGTTTAATACTGAGAGCAAAAATAAAGATATTTCAGAGGTTCTTCATCCCTGCTTGCATCACCGCAGGAATTCTAGGACTCATTTTAAAGGAACTAGGTGTCATTACACTCTCTGAAGATCAATTAAAGCTTTTTGCATATCATCTCTTCAACATCACCTTTATATCCCTTGGTCTCACCGCTCGATCCGATGCACCTCGTACTAAGGAGGAGAAAAGAAAAGGATTCCGAGGAGTATTATCCATGGGTCTTCTTATATCCTCAGTTGCCGCTATTCAATTCCTCATAGGAGGTCTCTCTGTCCTTTTTTTGAATCTTTTTGGTTTTAATCTCTATCCGACCTTTGGGTTCCTTGTACCAATGGGTTTTGAAGAAGGCCCGGGTCAAGCATTATCCATTGGTCAGACCTGGGAAGGATTCGGGTTTGCCAATGCTTCAACGATTGGTCTAAGCTTTGCCATGTTTGGGTTCCTCGTTGCAATATTCATCGGTGTCCCTCTTGCAGGATGGATGATCCATAAAGGATATACTTCACAGAAATGTGTTGAAGTTAGTACTGATTTTAGAACAGGTATCTGTGGAAAAGATATGGTTAAGGAATCCGCTGGAACTCTTACCACGCATTCCTCAGCTATCGATAGTCTCACCGTTCATGCCTCTTTGATCGGAGTCATCTATCTTATCACCTATGGGTTTGTCACAGCTCTTGAAACCGTTCTTCCCCCAGAAATCGGGGAGATGTTCTGGGGTTTCTTCTTCATATGGGGTTTACTCTTTGCATTCATACTACGAAATATCATGGAGAAGATGGGTGCAGGTCATATCCTTGATGATCGATTACAGAGCAGGATCACCGGATGGGGTGTTGATATGCTCATCGTTACATCTATTCTTGCAATATCAATGGCGATCGTCTGGGAATATATCATACCACTCATGTTCATGGTCATCCTCACCGCAGCTATTACCTTATTCTGGGTGTTCTATATCGGAAAACGTATCTGGCAGGAACATACCCATGAGAGGATAGCAGGGATATTTGGTATGGAAACAGGCACCGTAGCAACGGGTCTAGTGCTCATTAGGATCCTAGATCCCGCATTTAAAACACCAGCAGCTACCGACTTAGCGATCAGTAGTATCGTAGCTCTTCCATTCCTCTTTGTCATGTTCAACCTTATGAACGGGCCAATTCTATTTGGGATAAGTTTAGAAGTAACACTCTTGATATTTGCCGCTATCGAGATATTCATACTATTCTTGTTAAAGATACTAGGGTTTTGGAAGAAACCTATTGAGAAAAAATAAATTTTTCCTTGATCTTTTTCTCTGGATAGTACACAAATCATATTAATCGGATACCATTATTCATCTCTCGTGTATGACTCGATATCGAGATGGTTACAAAGGTGGTGTAGACAAATATGATTTCTCCCTAACTTCCATAAGTAGAGTTTTTCTCTTGTTATCTGTGCCTCTTCTTGCATATATCATCGGTCTTTTACCAATTGTCATGTCGCTTCTTTTTTTCATCCGCCTCTTAGATCTTACACGATACACTCATATCGTTGTTTTTACAGTCCTCCTCGTCTTCGAATTCCTATTCTTAATCATTCTAGAAACATTTATCCCTGCGTTGTTCATCCGAGTTTCTCGGTTGAAAGCTGATGAGGGGATCCATGATATCTCAATAAAAGATTGGAATTTCTTCAAATATTCCTTGTATTATCTTTTATATAGGCCATCGTTGAAACTTATCAGTATCTTTCCTTTACTTCCCCTTCGCATCCGATTCTTAAAAATGGTTGGTTTAAAGATAGGGAAAAGTAGCGTGCTAGCAGGTAGTGAGCTCATCCATGACCCCTATATGCTTGAGATAGGGGAACAAACCCTTATCGGTGGGTGGTCCCAAATAGCTGGTCATCTTGGAGAAAAAAAACTCATCCTGAAAAAAGTAAGGATCGGTGATAACTGCCTTATCGGTGGTAAATCCTTTATCATGCCTGGAGCCATCATCGAGGATGATGTGACCCTTGCATTAAACAGTGTCGTGTTAAAGGACCAGGTGCTTGAAAAAGGAAAGGTCTATGGTGGATCCCCTGCAAAAGAAATAGGGAAAAATAAAAAAGATATCTCATCGACTTTTATCTAAACCTCATCAATTCCATGATCTGAGTCTTGTTATCCAATTCTTCTCGTACACCGTTATGGATGATCTCACCATGTACACAGATAAGATACCTCCAATAATTAATGATGCTAAAGGGTAAATGATAGACCTCAACCGTGGTGATGGTGACATTGATGGAAATGTCGTTAGCTGTATCGGAAACGTTAAAGACAAATGTGGTGGGGATGAAACGCTTCTTATGGAATTGATAATCAAAGAAACTCATCTCTATCATATCTGGAGCGATATTGATGAAACTATGGTTTTCCATACAGAACACTCCTGCTCGACCTTGTTCACGGATAATACTATCCATCATCTTACCCCAGAAGAAACTCATAGTGTCACTAACGATCTTTCCCCAGTACCATCCTGATTCCTTCATGGGAAACGAGATTCCATGAGCATGTTCATGATACCCTAGTCCCTGTACCATGATGAGTTCATCATTAAATACTATCTCACCTGTTACGTCAGCCATGGGTAAGACGGGTCCATAGAATCCATCAAAGGTGTTACCCTGCCAGCCTGGCGCACGACCAATGAAATTTAAATTAACCATATGCCCATCTAATTCTACTGATACGTTATAGTTCCACACACCGGTACGTTCATAGAGTTCCTGATCAAAATCTACGATTTTGTTTCCGCTGATCGAAATATCTGGATAGGTCTTAGTGCCTTCAAATTGTGAAAGAGATCGTACTACTCTATTGGAAAAAAATATTGTTGGATCATCACTATTAAATATGTTCAGATGGGTGATACAGAGTCCCATGTTGTTTCTGGACCAAAGGATGATATTGACGACTGCGTTGTATCCGTTATCAAATATCCCTTCGAAATACCACCATTCAATCGTGAATTTCTCTTTTGAAGGATGATATGAAGCATCACTAGGAGTAATATTCTCCGGTATATAGATGACGTCATTACTCCTGTCTTGATAGATAGTAGGAAACATGGTCATAGGTGATCGAACAAGGGTAGCTCCATCAATAGATAACCCACTACTATTTAGAGAAGAGATGCAGAGAACCAAAAGAATAGATACTGATATCAAAGCATTCTTATTTATTTTCACATTACAATAAATGACTGACGATTATAAAAGGATTCTTATACAATCATTCAAAAGAAATAATGATATACCAACAATCAAAATCATTATCCTTCTTTCATCGATGTTTAATACTATCTCGTAACCTTATATAAAAAAAAACCTACCAGGGGCATCGACAATGAACTTTTCACTGATGCACGCTCCCAAATAGAAGTTGATGATTTATTATCTGTTTCAGTGCAACCAGATATGATAAAGCTCAAGAACTACGAGAGAGGTATAGATCATATGATTTTTCTCTTTGTACCAATATCCCTTTTTGACAACGCGATAAAAAAGAAAAGAGCTATTTAACAATATCAGATTGATTTTCAAACGAAAAAAGAGGATTAGAACGTATTGATCATATCAAAATGTTCAACAATTTTTTTGCAAACTTTTTTGCTTCAGTTATATCCTCATCGTTTGGTTTAGTCCGATTGATCAACCCAAACTTACCCTTGCAGAAGAATCTATCCACGACAGTAACGTTTTTTGCATGTAGTTGTTTTTCCATTTCTTCGACTTCTTTACCCATTCCTCCACCAGAAGTCCCAAATAATGCAACATTATTAAAATCATTTTCTTCAATAAACGTTATCATTTCTTTTCCCGGTCTTCCACCATAGTTTCCAGATCCTAAAAAAACAAATGCTGAATCATCCAATGTAGCATTTTTCACATCTTCTGCTTCGATTTTTAACTCGGAGGCAATTGCATCTGCTATTTTTTTTGTACTACCTTTTCTTGAGAAATAAATAACCTGATAGTTCATATTATCCCTTCCGTAGAAAATATCCACCTAGTGTCATGAGACAACCAATTATTAAAAATAAAACTACAAGAATTATTATTGCCATATTTGATTCAAAGTTTGAATTATATAGTATGCTAAAAACTCCAAATATCCCTACTAACAACAATGGTATTCCTATAACAAAAGAAAACAATGATAGATTATCTCCAAGGATTTTTCCACCTTGTGTTCCTGACTCAGTTAAATATTTATCTGACATTATGACGGTATTATCTTTCGAAGATGTTTTTTTACTCATGTATTACATCCTCATTCTTTACAATTTTTTTAAACAAATAATGATTTATAAACTCTTCATAGGTTAATTTGACCATACGCCATGGCCTTTTTCCCTTAATTTTTCCGTTATCCACTGTTCGATTCTTTCTGCTTCTTTACGATTAGGAATAGGATTGTACTTTGAAAAAATTCTAGGTTCCAGTCGTAAACCATATTTTCTAGCGAATTGATTTGCTTTATAGCCTTGTTTATGTTGTTTGAATCTTGTTTCTGGATCATGAATTGTTTGTCCCACATAATAACAAGTTTTTCTTGTATTCATCTGAGGATTTTTCACTTTAAATCGTTTTGATGATAGTACTTCTTTGTCAAGTTCTATCACATAGACGTTGTACGACATATTCTCATCAATTCTTGTATTTTTCAAAACCACACGTTAGACACATACCACCATGGCATGTGATAATCCCTCCGCATTCCGGGCATATCCATTTCTTTTGTTCCTTTTCTAGAAACATCTCAATGCCATCTT
>JARVGL010000003.1 GCA_029762575.1 Thermoplasmatota archaeon
CATGAAGGAATTTGAAGAATTATTACAACAAGTTCCTATAGAATCTATCCTATTTCATTCACGGCGAAATCATTTTTCGAACTGGCTTATGGCCAGATGTGAATTCGGTCTTGCTCGTAAATTACGACAGATCAAAGTATCCGATTTTTCAGATGTCACTTCTATGAGAGATTATCTTATCAGGGTTTTTAATGATACACGGAGAAATAAGCAACGAGGCATTATAACAGATTTCTCAGGTCAAAAATTCGAATTCGATTCTTCTTTCACACGTCTAAGAGGAGATTCTCTTGGAGGAAAAGGACGAGGGCTAGCGTTTATGCGTGCACTCATCACACGATACGCTCTCGATAAAAAATATGAGGATGTGGTTATTAAAGTCCCAAATACCGTTGTGATTGGTACATTAGAGTTCGATAGATTTGTTGCTGACAATGATCTTTATCGATTCATACGAAATGAAGAAAGCAATGACGAAGAAATAGCTCGAGAGTTTATTTCATGTGAGATATGTGATGAACTCAAACAGAATCTTGCAAGAATCCTAGAACATTTCACGGCACCTATTGCGGTTCGATCATCTAGTCTTCTTGAGGATTATCAAAATCATCCTTTCGCAGGTATGTATCATACCTTTCTATTACCTAATAACCATAAGGATGATTCGATCCGCTTACAGCAACTCTGTCATGCGATAAAGCTTATCTACGCATCCGTCTTTTTCAAGGAACCCCGTTCATATGCAAAATCATTATCATTAAAAATAGAAGAGGAAAAGATGGCAATCATCATCCAAGATCTCGTGGGACAACAATACAACGGTCATTTTTATCCAACGATATCAGGTATAGCAAAATCATATAACTTCTATCCTATTTCTCATCAAACCGCGGAAGATGGTATAGCAAATATTGCAGTTGGTTTTGGTAATACGGTGGTAGGCGGCGGGAAAGTCTTTCGTTTTTCCCCGAAGTACCCTAACGTTAATCCAGATTTTTCAACCCCTGAATCGATCTTGGAGAACTCGCAACGGGATCTTTATGTCCTTGGCACCTCAAACAACGATACCTATCTTGATACGCCTTTTATTGATACTCTTAAGAAATTAAACGTGTCTGAGATCCGTTCGGAAGGATCCCTTGATCTTGTAGCAAGCACCTATGATAGAGATGATGCAATGATAAGAGATGGACTATCTGAGGGCGGGTTTCCGCTTATAACCTTTGCAGGTATTTTGAAATATGATGCATTCCCTCTTTCGTCGATCCTCCAGGATCTCTTAGAGCTAGGTCAAAAAGGAATGGGTTGCCCCGTCGAATTCGAGTTTGCGGTATCAATCGATCCTGAAAAGAGAACACCGCCCACTTTTGCTATTTTGCAAATACGACCATTTGTCATAAACAAAGAAACAATAGACCTAGATTGGGACATTATAAAACAGGAGCAGATATTCATTCGATCAGACCGTGCACTGGGAAACGGGTTGATAGAAGAAATAAAAGATGTTGTTTATATACCTTTGAATACGTTTGATTCAGCAAGAACCGTTGAAATGGCCGATGAGATCGGATCGATTAATAATAAATTGACATCAACTTCCTCGCCCTATTTGTTAATTGGTCCAGGTAGATGGGGTACTCAGGATAGATGGCTTGGCGTACCAGTTCGTTGGGATCATATATCTCAGGTCCGGGTCATCGTTGAAACTGCACTTGAGTCTTTCAATATTAAGCCATCGCAGGGCACGCATTTCTTTCAGAATATGATCAGCCGAGGTATTGGATATATAGATATTCCCTTACATTCAAAAGACTGCTTTGTTGATTGGGGCTGGTTGGAGAAGCAAAAAGTTCAGAATAAACTGACATATGTCTCCCATATTCGTCTATCCTCTCCTCTCATTGTAAAACTCGATGGGCGGCAAGGATACGCAGTTATACTTAAACCAGAAAAACGAAAAAAATAGCTAAACCCACTTCTCCATAAATATAATTAAAGAATCTTGGATATATCCATTTATTAAAATCGATGGGTGTGTATGATTCATGTATAGGATTCTAGAAAAAAAAGTATTGTCTGAGACCGTTAAACAAATAACGATAGAAGCGCCTCTTGTCGCAAAAAAGGCAAAACCCGGCCAATTCATCATTCTTCGAATAGATGAAAGAGGGGAGAGAATACCTCTGACCATTGCAGATTTCGATAGGGAAAAAGGGGCCATCACCGTTATTTTCATGGAGGTTGGAAAGACAACTAAACAACTTGGTATGATGAAAGAGGGTGACAACCTTCAAAATTTTGCAGGTCCTCTTGGTGTTGCTTCAGAGATTGAAAAGTTTGGAACGGTGGTATGCATTGGAGGCGGGGTTGGTATTGCACCATTGTTTCCAATTGTCCGTGCATTAAAAGAGGCGGGTAATAATGTTATTAGTATCCTTGGTGCACGAAATAAAGATCTATTGATGCTTGAAAAGGAAATCGATAAAGTAAGTGACAAACTTTTCATAGCGACAGATGACGGATCAAAAGGCCAAAAAGGATTTGTCAGTGATGTCCTACAAAAACTTATCGATGAAGGTCAAAAGATAGACGTTGTTTGGGCGATAGGCCCGGTTATTATGATGAAGGTTGTTGCAGATCTCACCCGAAAATATACTATTAAAACGATTGTGAGCCTTAATCCTATTATGGTAGATGGTACTGGTATGTGTGGAGGCTGCCGTGTTACTGTCGGGGGAGAAACGAAGTTTGCTTGTGTAGATGGTCCAGAGTTCGACGGTCATTTGGTCGATTTTGAAAACCTGCTCCTCAGAAACAGACGTTTTATTGATGAGGAGAAACATGCTTGTAAACTCGCAGGGGTTGCCTAGCTATGGCGGTGAAAAAAGAGAAACACAAGATGCCTGAGCAGGATCCAAAAAAACGGATCCATAATTTCAATGAGGTCCCATTAGGTTATGATGTAGAGACCGCAATTGCTGAAGCCAAACGATGTTTACAATGCAAGAACAGACCGTGTGTTGCGGGTTGTCCTGTTGGAATTGATATCCCTGAGTTCATCAAAGAGATTGCAAAAGGCGATTTCGAACAAGCATCAGTCATCCTTAGGGCTAAGACGAACCTACCTGCTGTGTGCGGCCGCGTCTGTCCCTATGAAGAGCAATGTGAAGGAAAGTGTACGTTGTTAAAACTAGGTGAACCTGTTGGTATTGGTCGTCTTGAACGTTTTGTCGCGGATTACATATTCAAAAAGGGTGAAATCACAATAGAACGCCCTCAAGCATCCGGTAAAAAGGTTGCAGTGGTTGGTGCAGGTCCTGCAGGTCTTACGTGTGCAGGGGATTTAGCGAAGATGGGGCATAGCGTTGTGGTCTTCGAAGCATTTCATGCACCGGGTGGTGTCCTGATGTATGGGATACCTGAGTTTCGTCTCCCTAAAGAAATCGTTAAAAAAGAAGTCGAGTACATTAAAAAACTTGGCGTGGAGATCCGCTATGATGTTGTTGTTGGAAAAACAGTTTATGTCGAAGAGCTCATGAAGGAATACGACGCTATTTTTATTGGGACCGGGGCAGGTCTTCCTAGTTTTTTGAACATAGATGGTGAGAATCTTGCAGGTGTTTATTCTGCTAATGAGTTTTTAACTCGTGTCAACATGATGAAAGCATATAGGTTTCCTGAATATGATACACCTGTTAGAATTGGAAAAAACGTTGCAACGTTTGGTGCAGGAAACGTTGCCATGGATTGCGCTCGGACAGCTCTTAGACTTGGTGCAGAGAAATCATATATCATTTATCGACGGTCAGAAAAAGAAATGCCTGCGAGAAATGAAGAGATAGAACATGCCCATGAAGAAGGGGTTATCTTTAAACTCTTAACTAATCCATTACGATTCATCGGTGATGAAAAGGGTAATGTGAAACAAGTTGAATGCATTGAAATGGATTTAGGGGAGCCAGATTCTTCAGGGAGACGGAGGCCTATTCCAGTTGAGGGAACAGAGTTTACCATAGATATTGATACGGCTCTTATCGCCATTGGTCAAAGTCCAAATCCTTTGATACCTGAGTCTACTAAAGGTTTAGATGTTGAAAGAAAAGGAAACATTAGAACAGATGACGAAGGTAGAACAAATATCCCTGGTGTGTATGCTGGAGGAGATATCGCAACGGGTGCTGCGACGGTGATTCTTGCGATGGGTGCTGGAAAAAAAGCGGCCAAGGCCATTGATGAATATCTGTCTACGAAAAAGTAGGATGAATCCCTTTTTTCATATTTTCTTCTAGATATGGTATGTTGTTTTTAGCATTCGCCAACATATATTATAATGAGGCTTTAAGGGGGGAGAGGGGTGAGACATTTTTATTGTTGTCTTTTGTGCTTTCATTATATTTCACGGCAATCTTTAAATATTACATATGTTATAAATATTTTTTATTGGAAGGGGTGTAACAACCTTTTTTTTATAACATTCTTACACCCTTTCTTCCCTCCCTCACATCTTTTTTAGCAATTGGATATATGCTTAAAGACAAAGAACGAATTGAAAGATTAGTCCATCAGCTGGAGGGATTCTCAACAGCACCCATAAATAGTATGGTTCCTGTATCCCGATGATGTAAGGTGAAGAGGAATGGATGGTCACAATCAAAGACGATTCGAGAACTACCACCGCCATTGATCGATTTTAATTCCATTATGACTGCGGTAGCCGCAGCAGCCTCTGTGCCTTCTTCATTTACATCGATATATGCTTTATGTAGAACATCACTGATCCGTAACTCTTTGTTTCCTGTTATCCCTGAAAAATCTGCATTCATGCCAAATGCATCTCTTATGCCAAGGTTTTGGAGATAGTCATTTAAAGTAAGGACTGGGGTTTCGATTTTGAATGTTGGTAGATAGATATCAACCTCTTGTTTCTCCATAGATTCGAACCATCTGTTATATGCTGTCTCATCTATCGACTCTACTACAGTCGAAAGATCTGTTTGTGTTTTAGGTAGGATGATGACCATGGAAAGAGAATTGCCTGCATAGGGGAGTTCAAGGATCTGAAGTGTATCGGTCTCAGTATAGTTGAATCTCTCTTTCGTTCCCACCATTGTCATTGTTGGTACATTTGTTATAATTCCTTCCGATACTTCAAAATCTCTATTGGTGGTGTTCTGTTCATCGAATTGTACTTCCCATGTTCCTTTGAAATAGATAGCGTTTGTAAGGATCAATCGACACAGTACAGGATCGATAGCATCGGGTGGTATGAGGTCTTTAATGAGATTGTTTGTATTGTCTTCGACCCATTGGTTTATGATCTGTGCTGCTTCCGTTGGATCTGAAAAATCAATTGATTGAGACGCTGCATGATAATAAGTTTCAACAGTTGAAAGATATGAGCTGAGGATTTCATAATTCTCCTTGATCCATAGAGCGTTTGCAGTACTGAGGGTGTAGAGATCCTTTTGGTTTAGATATGAATAGAGAGAACTAACGTAGGTATGAAACGAGATATTGTCCTGGGGGATCTTTAGGACATCAGCCATTTCGCTAGCTGTCTTTCCACTAGCGCCCTCATAGGTCATTGCAAGAGCGGTAAAAACACTATAAGGAGAATAAAAGAGGTTATCTTCCTTTAAAGGGTCATTGGTCATTTGTTTTAAGAGATCAAAAGCAAAACTATTGATCGTTTTCACATAGGCTGTGCTATCTTCCTGGTTTAATGATGGTATAGTGTTTGAAGGATCATCAAATATACTATCATCTGAAACGTTCAAAGGGTTGAAGATAACATATACTGATATTACAGAGAGTACAACAAATGACGCTAGAAAACAAAAGATCATTTTTCTTTTCGTCATATTCATCACACATAATAATGAACGGGGACATGATATTTAAAAATAAAGATATTGTTTGGAAAAAACCAACATAAAAGACATTAGAAGAAAAACAAGAAACAGTGGGGGCTACGAGACAGCCTTACAATAGATAAATGAGTACTTAATTGAAAAGGTGGATCTGATGAAAGGAAAGGCATCTACGCAAGTTGCTTTATCGCGGTCTTATCTATATATTCTTTTTTTTTAGCTGCTGCTTTGATGAACCCATTGAACAAAGGTGATGGTTTAAGTGGACGTGATTTGAACTCTGGATGGGCCTGTGTCGCTACAAAGAACGGATGATCTGGTAGTTCTAAGAACTCCATAAGGACGCCATCTGGTGAATGACCTGAGAACATAAGACCACATTTCTCAAGTGTCTCAACATATTCTGGGTTCACCTCATACCGATGTCTATGTCTCTCGGTGACCTCTGTAGCATTATAGAGTTTATTGACGATTGTTCCTTTTTTGATTACTGCGGGGTATGATCCCAGTCGCATGGTTGCCCCATATCGGGATTCCTGTAGGATGTTTACTTGTTCAGGGATATAATCGATGACTGGATATCTTGTATGTTTATTGACCTCTTTGGAATGAGCGCCTTCTAATTTACAGACATGTTGCGCATAATCAACGACAGCTAATTGCATCCCTAGACAGAGGCCAAGAAATGGAATGTTGTGTTCACGTACATATTTGATTGCATCGATCTTTCCTTGTATCCCTGAGAGACCAAAACCACCGGGGATGATGATACCATCTACTGATTCCAATGTTTTAAGTTTCGTTGGATTGTCTTCAAAATCCTTGGAATCGATCCATTGTATCTTTGGTTCAAGGTTGTTTGCCCATGAGGCATGTTTCACTGCTTCGATTACAGAGATATATGAATCAGATAGTTTCGATGTACCAATATCAAAATATTTTCCAACGATGCCAATCGTGACCGCCGTATCAAGATTTCGAATATTAGTGATAAACTCCTTCCAGGGTTTGATGTCCTCAACATCCTTACGGAGATGTAATTTCTTAAGTATCTTCCTACAGAGATCTTGTTCCTCGAAAAGCAGGGGTACTGCATAGACATGATCGATATTAGAATCGGAGATGACATCATCCTCATGAATGTTACAGAACAATGCTATCTTTTCCCGTCTTACAATGTCTAGGGGGTCATCTGAACGAGCGACGATAAAATCAGGTTGAATACCGATCTCCCTCAGTAGCTTTACCGAATGTTGTGTTGGTTTAGTTTTCGCTTCACCTAATGCATCAAGGACTGGAACATAGGTTACATGGATGAAAATGACCTTATCTCCTTCAAGTTTCATCTGACGGACCGCTTCAAAGAATAAGACATTTTCATAGTCACCGACGGTCCCACCGATCTCTACAAGAACGAAATCGAACTTTCCTTCTTTTGCCGGTCGTCTCACTCGTTTCTTGATCTCATCGGTGACATGTGGAATAGGTTGAACAGTTTTTCCAAGATATTCTCCTTTCCGTTCTTTTTCTATCACTGCACCATAGACCTGACCTGAAGTGATATTATGATGTTTTGGAATATTTATATCAAGGAATCTTTCATAATGGCCAAGGTCCTGATCTATCTCTCCGCCATCTTCAGTGACCCATACCTCTCCATGTTCTGTTGGACGTAACGTTCCTGCATCACAGTTGATATAGGGGTCTATTTTCATAGCGGTGACATTGTATCCATGGAGTTGAAGGATCTTGCCAACCGATGCTGTAGTGATACCTTTACCTAACCCTGAAACAACTCCACCTGTTACAATAATATAATTGACCATGGAAAATCAACAGCATCACGTAATGTTTGTCCCCATTAAAATTATTTTGCCTAACGTCTCGTCATTGATTTATCAATAAAATTTGATGTTAATGATGGAAAAAGGAAAAAATAAGGGTTATTCTTTTATAGTTGATTTGGTGCTTTCTGCCCTTATTTTGTTGATAAAGTTATTTCGATTGATGAGACGTTTGAACTCCTACCTTCTTCATTAGTTATAGTCTCTGTTCCAATCACAATGTCTTTTACTTTTGCGTCTTTGACAAATCGATTCCTCACTATTTCCGCGGTGTCAACTGCTCTACTGATGGCTCGGCCTCTTGCTTTGATCATGACAATATCTGATCCGCCGTTGAACTGTGTGACAACTGCTAGAACGTAGCTCATTGGTGGTTTGTTCCCTACAAATATGGTGTTTTCGTCGTTTCTTTCATTTTCTGTCATACTTCTTTACCTCCCGAAGCACTTTTGTCTTTTTGATGTTACTAGTACGCCTCAAAACATATCTAGAATTAATAAACCTTTCGTTATAAGTATTAGGAGATATGATATGTGGGGGGACATGAACTCATAAAATAACTCTGATATAAGGTTTAGATCTCTGTAACTAGTTTTAATCGTTTCATACTACCAATTTTTTGAAATAATTCAAAATATTTAAATCACAATATTATATTTTGTATGTGGATATGGTCGGGAGGAGTGAGGAATGAATATACGATTCATCGCATTATTAATTATTGTGATTCTTGTAACTGCTGGCGTAACCACACTTCTTCATAGTGAACCTACTATCAAGAGATCACCAATTATACGGGCTTTTGCCGACCCATGCTCCGGTAAAGCTCCTTTTACAAGTTCCTTTTCCTTCGAAAAGATAGATGCCCAAGCAAGGATCACTTCCGTTCTTTGGGATTTTGGAGATGGCACTAGTTCCTCTCAACATGTAACGAACAATACCTATCCTTTGGCCGGGCATTATCGTGTAGAACTCACTGTTTGGTCTAGTGAGGTCTTTGTCACTGAAACCATTGATATCACCGTATTAGATTTCCCTATACCAATCGTGTCTATTTCTGCTGATACTACCTGTGGAAAACCACCATTCACCGTCTCATTCACAAGTAACTCATATGATACCGATGGTTCTATCGATAGATATCTATGGGATTTTGGAGATGGAACTACATCATCAAAACAGTACCCGAAACATACCTATGAAGAACCCGGTGTCTATTATGTCTGGCATACAGTTATCGATAATGATGGTCAACAAAATTCTGCTAGACTTCAGATAAATGTTATTGAAAATTATCCCCCAGTTGTTACCATATCCGCAGACATTACTTCAGGAAGAGCTCCTTTGACCGTCAACTTTGTATCTGAATGTCAGGATATCGATGGTGATGATCTCGTGTATCGTTGGGTGTTTGAAGATACGTTACTACCTAAAAATAGAGAGAGCACTTTGCAAAACCCGTCCCATACATTCTGGCTTCCAGGCATCTATGATGTCAGGGTCTATGTGACAGATGAGGATGGAGCGATGGATACGTCTACGATTAGGATAACCGTACAGGAAAGTCTGTTTTCCTGGGCTCTTCAAAAAGGTCTTACCTCTCTTATACATCGAGCCTTGCCTGAAACAGGCGGCCCAGTTCTAGGTTTACTTCTTGATAGATTGGTGAACATTATCATATAGTAAAGAATCAAAAACAAGAGTCTGATGACCCGAACCTATATTTCCTCCTTTATATTCTTTAGTTTTTCAATGACCTCGATAGGTGTTTTTCCTAAGAGTCGTATCATTGGTTCCTTTCCGATCCCTCCGGTATCAAAGATGATATCCGGACAGACGGTTGTATCCTGTAGCGCAGTGGTTGTCCCCCAATCCATTGAAGATACCTGTGGTGGTTCCTCAGCTCGGTCAAATGATGTGACAGTATACCCTGTTTTTGTACATAGCGAAAGAATTTGTGGAGAGTACCGGATATTCAATGCACATCGTATCGATGGATAATATCTAAGGGTTGCAAGGATGATTGATGCGATATGTTTGGAAGCACCAAATCGTAGTGGTCCACAACGATAAGGTTTTGCTGTTCTTCGAACGATTCTTCCATCGAGAGCACAGATATCAGTGTGAGCCTTTGCATGAGGAATCGCATATCCAATGTTGCACCCTACTTCCGGGATATAGGATGTGGGAAGAGTAGTCAAAAGGCTTGACAATGCTGCATAGAGGGTCATCCATGTATCTGTATGGTCTTGCGTTAATAGGTCAAAGGGAGCATCTTCAACAGTTGATTGAGAGACCGCTAATACATCTGCACCCTTTCCTATGATATAACCTGAGTTGATCATCTGCCATAATATCGGTTTTGCTTGAAAGAACGATTCCTGTACCGTGTATCCTTTTGCAAGAAAACCGGTTATCAGAGCTGAAAAGGTACATCCTGATCCATGGGCTTTTTTACTAGGTGTCTTTGGTAACTCTTGTTTGATGAGTGTAGTGCCATCATACAATAGGTCACAAGCAGTATTTCCTAGGAGATGTCCACCCTTAACAATAACGTTTTTTGTTCCTAAACCATAGAGCAACTTTGCGGCCTGACCCATATCCTCAACTGTTTTGATGTTCATAGTGGCCAGTGTTTCTGCCTCAGAGATGTTAGGGGTGATGATCTCAGAGAGAGGGATAATCGTTTTTTTAAGAGTCATTACAAGATCAGAAGAGGAAAGGGTATCCCCGCTTGTTGCGATGAGAACAGGGTCAACAATAAGATGCCAGTTATATCTCTTCGTTGCCTGTGCAACCCTCTTTGCGATATCTGATTGATAGAGCAACCCTGTTTTAACGAATTGGACCGGTATATCTTCCATGATCGTTTCGATCTGGGCGGTGATAAGGTCTGGTGGCAGTGGAAAGATGTGTTTTACGGTCTGGGTGTTTTGAACAGTACTACTTGTAAGTACACTTACTGGATGAAGGCCAATGCTCTGGAATGCTTTAATATCTGTTTGAATACCTGCTCCACCGGATGGATCAGATCCGCCTATCGTCATAACTGGGATAGGTTCCATAGAGAAACGGTAAGGTTTTGGGTTATGTATATGTTATGATTGGTTGCTGTTGATATTTTTTCAAATAGTTCGTTTTCCAATTCCATTATATATACTTGTATTAGACAGATATGTAACGTACTGAGGCGATACAATATGGTCTATCAACTTCGTAAACAATGTGAAGAGAAATATGTAAGATATCTAGAGAAAAGATACGGGAAGAAACGAGCACTTCTCTTTTTACAGCACTCGTCCTAGCTAGCATACATAGTTTTTGTGTCGTTCTAGAAGTATTGTTGTTTTATTCGAACCAAACGCTCAACAGGGTTCTCGTACTTCTGTTTCATTGAATCATACTGTAGAGGATTCTTTTCTTCCCATTTCTCGAACTTAACCACATCAACATACATCTCAGGGAAATCATGGAACATATATTCCTTCTGCTTATCTGTTACAAAGAGATCATCAGTATCAAAAGCAAGGAAATAATCGATAAGAACCTGTTTGGCTCGTAAGAGATCATGTTCGAATTGTGGGTTATCCTTTTGTTTTTCCTTGATATGGCGGAGGACAGTTTTTTCCTTGAGTTGTTTTTCAACATCTTTTTTAATATGGGTTTCTTGTTCATCCTGCATTCGTTCTTGTATTGAGTTTTGAACTAGTTTAGATAGGCTGATGTTATGTTCGTAGAGAAACGCATCCATGTATTTTGGTATGCTGACGTTCTTGCGTACATGGCTATACATCTCTTCTGTTGATAGAGAATCATATTCCTTTGTTATATCCTTTCGTTTTCCCACCGAGTCCACCCTTAAACAAGTATTTACACAATATTTTGTGTAATGTGATGGGGGGTTAAATTTTTTTTCATTTATTCGATTATGGATACCCGCCAAGCCGTAGACTTGGGTCTCCAACAAGGATGAACTCTTCCAAGGTGATACATTCCTTGCCAACAGTATGTATGTATTCAGTTTGGGTCTGGGTCATGAGCTCACCTAAATATTTTCCCGGTGTATACGCCTTGTAGAAATTTGTGTTCAAGAGCCCTGCACCCCAATGAGCCCCATTTGCATCAACACCAGTGAAAGCGACCCGGGTTGATCCAACTGCTGCGATGCCCCCTCCTACTCTTTTATTGAGTATCTCCCAGGTGAAGGTAGGATATAATGAATCCATCTTATATGAGACGCCAGAAGCAAACGAGAACAATTTGACAAGCGGCGTTGGATACCATTCATGAAGATCTTCAACAGTGAAATCAAGTCGAGTTGTGGAACAAGCATCAAAGAAGATGACGGGTAGTTTATCATGATTGAAAATACCATAAAGATACGGTGAGAAATATTCGATTCGTTGTTCAACATTAGGCGGAGAGGTACCAAAACCCTGTTCATATCCATGTCCTGAGTAACTAATGAACCCTGCACCTTTATTGATCTCCTTATTGATGTTCAAAGGTCTAAATGTTCCAAGCGAGGTCCAGAGTTTAATTGGTTCAAAGCCATATTGCTGCATATGATCTGCGATAAAACCAGTGACAACCTCCCCTTCTATCACGCCATGATTCGGGAACGTATCTCCAGCAAGAAGTAGTATCCTTTTATACCAATCACTCCCATATGTTTGTGTCTCATAGGTGATGATCTTCTCAACCATGAGATCTACTTCCTTTGTCGAATTGCAAGGAAGTCGACCCACGTGAAGATCTGGGTAGAGGTCTACGATATCAATTAATCCATCCTGCCAGTTATATTCACTGAACTTGTTGTTATTATTAGAATCCCAGCTACTGAAACCTCCATATGCATCATAGATATCTGCATAATAGAGGTCTGTGAGGATGTCATCATCATGATAGACCCGTATCGCTGCACGTCTCATAGGTGTCTTATCAACGTTTCCGACGAGAAGAACAAACGTGATCTTCGAGTCTTCAGATGTATCAAAAATAAAATACTTGATCTTTTCCGGCGCATCTCTTCCGCGAGTGTGTGCAAGGATCGATTCCACACTAGCAAATACTGTTCTAACACCATATGACTCCTTATGGGTGATAAGTGGTTGAAGTGCTTGTTCATATTCATCTGGTGCAATGATCAAAAGATCATACGCATCATTTGTTTGAGTCGCCTCAACAGTACTCGTATAGAAAAAACGGATGCTTGCCTTGTTTGTGTATCTCATCTTTTGCTCGCTAGGGTAATACTGAAGAGGATACCAACGAATGGTAGCATACGTTACCTGTTGGTCATCGTTTATCCCGGTGCCAATGGAAACCTCATATTGCTTTTCAGGAAAGGGTAGCGATCGTGTATAGATTCTTTCATCCATGGTATACTCAAAAGCGTTGATCCCTAACGAAACAGGATTCGGATAAGGAACGGGACGAAGAGGTTTTTGGAGGAAAAGATCCATGGTCAGTATTGGATCGTATTCAACAGAAGAGATGATCGAACCAAATGGAAGGATATATGTTTGAGAGAGAACAGGTACTTGGGGATACCCTGGCTGAAGGGTCCACGATGCATGTTCACTCATTCGTAATATAGTAAATGAGTCCTCCTCTTCAAAACATGGCTCAGAAAAACTCAAGGTTGTTTCAACAAGCAGTGTTCCCTGTTCCTCCTGTATGGAAAAAACTTGTGGTATTGTGCCGATTGGTATAATCAGTAATGCTATGCATAAGCCGATAGAGATAGATTTCATGGTTTGATCCCCTATATTAAGAAATATGACTACTTACATATATAAATTTTGATTTACGATTCTTGTACAATCATACACATGTGAAAAATATGTTTTTGATGAATCTTGTAAGGATTTATAGCTGTTTGGGTTAGATTTATATGGTTTCTAAAGTTCACCAGTTTAGAGATACGAAAACGTAGTCACTCATCATATGGGGAGACCTTTCATGCAGATCATAGATGAAAAATCGAATAAGACGATATTACTTTTAGGAAATGAGGCTATTACAAGGGGCGCTATTGAAGCAGGGGTCGATGTCGCAACGACCTATCCAGGGACACCCTCTTCTGAGATAGCTGACACATTCTCAGCGATCGCAAGATATCTTAAAAGTCAAAATCAAACACCATCCTTTTACTTTGAATATTCGACCAATGAAAAAGTATCGCTAGAAGTTGCAGCTGCAGCATCATTCTGTAACCTTAGAAGCCTTACCTGTATGAAACATGTCGGGCTCAATGTAGCTAGCGATGCATTCATGACCTATCTTTATGTTGGGTGTAAAGGCGGCCATATCATTGTTTCTGCTGATGACCCTGCGTGTCATTCCTCGCAGAACGAACAGGATAACAGATATTTCGCCTTATTTGGGAGCGCACCGATGCTTGAACCCACTACTCCACAGGAGGCAAAAGAGATGACCCGTCTTGGATTCGATCTCTCAGAACAGTTACGTTTACCTATACTTCTTCGCACTACAACTCGTCTTAATCATGCACGAGGCCCCGTCAAACTCCTTAAACCAAAGCAATCAAAAGGTAAAGGATTCTTTGAAAAGGACCCAGATCTAGTGACCGTTCCCTCTGTTGCACGGAAACAACACCCCATCCTTTTAGAGAAAATGGAGAAAGCAGCTGCGCTTTCTGATGTATCCCCATTTAATGAGATCATTACTCATGGAAAGAAGAACCGTATGGGTATTGTGACCTCTGGAGTCTCTTTTAACTATGTCACAGAGGCAGTTAAGGATCTAGGTATTGAAGCTTCCATTTTAAAATTAGGGATGACCCATCCTTTGCCACCACAGATGTGTAAACGTTTCATTGAGACCTGCGATACTCTTGTTGTAGTAGAGGAGTTGGAACCTTTCCTTGAAAACCAATTCAAAGCAATGGCCCATGATATGGGCTCATCTGTTAAGATACTAGGGAAATCAACCGGGCATTTCTCACGTTTATCTGAATATAATCCTGATATAGTTACAGGGACTTTAGCTAAGATATTTAAAAAGAAGAACCCGTTAGTAGTGCCAGCCGCTACCACAGTAAAACTTCCTCGAAGACCTCCTGCGCTCTGTCCAGGGTGTCCCCATCGAGCAACCTATTATGCGGCAAAAAGGGTTGCTCCAGAAACAACGGTATATCCTACTGATATCGGTTGTTATACCTTAGGAAAGGAACCACCGCTTGAAATGGCCGATCTCTTATTATGTATGGGGTCAAATGCAGGGACGGCGTGTGGTCTAGCAGTAGCAACTGATCAAAAGATCATCTCCTTTATGGGGGATTCAACCTTTTTTCACTCTGGTATCCCACCAGTAGTCAATGCTGCTCATCATAATCATGATGTCGTCATCACTGTTCTAGACAATCGGACAACCGCGATGACGGGTCATCAACCTCATCCTGGAACGGATACAGATGGTATGGGGAACAAAGCAAAAAGGATCCTTGTGGAGGATGTCGTCAAAGGATGTGGTATTGAACATATCGAAGTGGTCAACCCAAATGTTATTCGAAAGACCTCTGAAGCATTCAAACGAGCTCTTGATTTCAAAGGTCCTTCAGTAGTTGTCAGTAAAGCACCCTGCATCCTTCTTGAAAACAGGGATAAACGACGTCAGGGAAAAAAGATACATACCTTTATGGTAGATCAAATTAAATGTGAAGGCTGTGATATCTGTATCAATGAATTTGGCTGCCCTGCGTTCTATCATGATGAGAAAGATTTGGTTCAGATAAATGAGACATTATGTAATGGATGTGGGAACTGTGTGCAGGTCTGTCCGGCCCATGCAATCAAAGTTCGAAAGGAGGAGGAATAAATGAAAACAAGTATTGTACTCTCAGGCGTTGGTGGACAAGGAGTTATCACTGCAGCTAACATCCTAGGTAAAGCAGCGGTGAATGGAAAGGTCAACGTACATACCTCTGAGGTCCATGGGATGGCACAACGAGGTGGTTCAGTATATTGTACGGTGCGAATGGGTGACGTCTCCGGCCCCCTTGTTGCGAGTGGAACTGCCGATGCTCTTATCAGTACAGAGCCTGTCGAGGCACTTCGATATATCCAGTTTGTCAATAAAAAAACAAAGGTAGTCACCGATATCAATCCCGTGGTCCCTTTCACGGTTGCAGTGGGTGGTGAGGCCTATCCATCCTTAGATGAGGTATTTAAAGAGATAGGATCACGCGCGATATTGTATACGGTCGATGCGTTAGGGATTGCAAAAAAAGCTGGCGGGTCCATTACAAGAAACATCGTCATGCTTGGTGCACTAGCTGCAACAGACGTTCTCCCTTTTGATGCTGATATCCTACTTGAGACGATACTTGAAAACGTCCCTGAGAAATTCAAGGCCGTGAACAAGAATGCATTCAATGGGGGTATGCAGGCACTTACTAGACGTTAAACGTGTCTGTTATTTTTTCACATGCGGACACAACAGATGTTCATCATCCTCCTGCTTATCTTTTCAAGTCTCACATGGGCAGGTAGTTTTGTCGCTGTGAGACTGGTTTATACTGATCTTTCACCGCTCTATCTTGGATTCCTTCGATTCGTCGTTGCAGCACCTCTTATGGTCCTTGCAACAGCCCTTCTTAAAAAACCATTATTTTTACCAAAAAAAGAGTTACCTTCTCTCTTTGTATTGTCTTTAACAGGGGTGACATTATTATATATCTTTCAATTCTTTGGAGTTGCATATACCACCGCAGCGACCGCATCTGTATTGATAAACACAAACGTCCTCTTCATCAGTTTCTTCTCCCTTTTATTCTTAAAGGAGCAGTTCACCAAGAAAAAGACTGCAGGTATCCTGTTATCCTTTGCAGGGGTCATCCTTGTTGTCTATGCACAGATGACTAATGATACTATTCTTGTGGATTCGATGTTTCTCTTTGGTTGTCTTTTGGTACTTCTTTCTGCAATATGCTGGGCCGTCTATTCGATTGTTGGGAAACGCTTACTCGCGCGTTA
This sequence comes from Thermoplasmatota archaeon, assembly GCA_029762575.1. Lineage (GTDB taxonomy): Archaea > Thermoplasmatota > E2 > DHVEG-1 > DHVEG-1 > EX4572-165. The sequence goes on from JARVGL010000003.1 coordinate 16,714, forward strand.
TGACCCTTTTACAGTTACCACCAATGTCTTTATCGTAGGTGTTCTCTTGTATGTACCTCTCGTGATGCCAGGTGTTTTCTCAGCGGTTATAAGAATCACGATACCAAGTCTGATTGCAATACTCTATCTAGGGCTTTTTTGTTCTGTATTTGCCTATGCTGCATGGTATTATGCTTTGAAACACCAACAGGCCGCGGAATCCGCGGTGTTTCTCACGTTGATCCCTCTCTTCACCATGATACTCTCTTTTTTTATCATTGGAGAACGACCTACACTTCTTTTTTTCCTAGGAGCAGCCTTTATAATGTATGGTGTATATCTCACACAGAAGAAGAACAAGTTTGTACAAAAGGTCTGATATATGTTCTGTGTTGACTGCGGTGAAGAGAAACCAATATTTCGTGAAGGATCCTGTGTGGAATGTTACCTTAAAAGACATCAGTTCACCACAGGTCCTCCATTCATTGATATCCCCGCATGCGCCCATTGTGGTTCACTTAAATATAAAAGCCTTTGGACCACTGATACCTTAGAGACCATTGTTAAAAGAAATGTCAAGCAGTTGTTCTCAATAAGTAATGAACTTGAAAACATTACAATCGAAGTGGTTTGTACTGAGGAACAAGAACGTTTTTCCTGCAACATCACCATCTCTGGAAATGTTGAAGGTATCCCTATCTCTGAAAGTAATCATGTATTTGTTCGTTTGAAACCACATTCCTGTGATATGTGTTCAAAGCAGTTCGGTGGATATCATGAGGCAATCCTACAGATACGGCCACATGAAAAGAAGATTCCTAAAGATGAACTTTTTAAGATTAGACAGTTCGTTGAAGCCCTTATCGTTTCAATGAAACAGCAAGGACATCGAAACCTATTCATTGCGGATGTGGGAGACGAACATGGAGGTATCGATTTCTATCTTAGTGACAAACAAGCAAGTGCCACCATCATACGAAAGGTCCAGGAACGCTTTGGAGGTGTACTTACCACCTCATCAAAGAACATTGGGATGAAGGATGGCATTCAGTTGTACCGGGTCACCTATCTTCTCCGTCTTTTTCCATACCGTCAGGGCGATTTACTTGAAATCAATAAACACTATTACTATATTCTCTCACTCTCACATCACTCTATTCATCTTTTCAATCTAACAACAGGGGAAAAACGAAGTATTCCTCCTAAAGAACTTGAATTGGCTAAGATAATTGAAGGTAAGGATCAGATACGAGATATGATTTTTATTAGTCAAACCGAGAAGGATATACAAGTGATGGATCCTAAGTCCTATAGGGTTTTTATGGTAAAGAAATTGTTCCCTTTCACCTATGAAACGGAGAACATACGTGTTGTATATATTGATGAAAACGCTGTATTTCTTTTTCCTTGTGAAAAACAAAAATGATAAATAGTGTTTATGGTATCTGCGAATCAAAATTACACAAAAATTCAAATGTAATGTTGAAAGGAGAATTATTATGGCAGAAAAGAACACGTCTATGAATATGGAAGAAAATGTTGCAAGCGCGTTATGCTATGTGTTGGTTTGGGTGACGGGGATTATCTTCTTTTTCTTGGAAAAGAAAAGCAAAACAGTGAAATTCCATGCGATGCAATCGATATTGACCTTTTTACCACTTTCAATACTTGGTTGGCTGTTTGGTTGGCTCGGTGCACCAAGTGTTAACTGGAGCGGTGGTTGGGCTTATTCCTATAATCCTGGGATACCAGCACTTCTTTATCTCTCATGGATCATCTGGGTTTTAACAGTTATTCTCTGGATCCTGCTGATATTCAAAGCTTATTCTGGAGAGATGTTTAAACTTCCTGTTATTGGCGACATCGCAGAGAAACAGGCAAATAAATAATCTCTTTTTCCTTTTTTTTTATCTTTTTTTCTCGTTAAAATAAGTTTTTTCTGGTGTTTCAAAAGAGATATCTGTCTTCATCAATATTTTGATCTGTTCTTTAGTATCTCCATGTGTAAGAGCCCACATAAGCTTCACATATGCAGTCTCTGCAAGCATCGTCTCAAGAGGGATCACTCCTGCTTTAATAAGATCTCTACCTGTTGAATACACATTCATGTTGACCCGTCCATGGATACATTGTGAGGCCATGATGATTGTGGCTCCCTTTTCGATGAGTTCCTTTATCCTTGGAACAAGACTTGTTGAAATATGGCCTAGGCCGGTTCCCATGATAACAAGACCCTTTTTTTCCGGGATATCTTCTGGTTTCATCCCGGGATATGCATAGATGATAGCGACATCTTTTTCAAGAGCGGTGTCGGTCGTTACTGGTCCATTTCCTGGTTTCCTATATGCTTGTTTAAGTGTTATTTCCCCATTGTCAACATATCCAAGGATCGGAGTATTAACCGAAACAAACGCATCTCTTCGAGAGGTATGGCATTTCCGTACGCATGTTCCACGATGTATCGCGGTCTTTGCATCAGAACTATCTAAATGCATCATAACAACTACCTCTCCAATTGATCCAGCTGCAGCTACACGTACTGCATCTAGGAGGTTTTGCGCTGCATCTGATGATGGCCGATCACTAGATCGTTGCGCTCCTACAAGGACCACTGGACCTGTTAGATCTTGGAGCATGAATGAAAGCGCTGCAGCAGTATACCCCATGGTATCGGTCCCATGTGGTATAACGACCCCTGTTGCTCCATTGTTTAATGCACTAGCTATCTTTTCTGCAAGGATCTGCCAATGGTCTGGTTCAATATTCTCACTGAGAAGTTGATAGGCTACCTCTGTTTTCACATTGCAGATATCAAATATCTCAGGAACAGAGAATGCAAGATCCTCTGAAGATGTCGCAGGATGCACCGCGCCTGTCCTATAATCAACATAACAGGCAATGGTTCCACCTGTACCAATGATATGTATCGTTGGTTTTGTCTTGTCAACTGGTATCGCTCTCTGTTTTTTCTCTTGTGCTACCAGTTTCTTAACAAGATTTATCTCTGTCTCCTTGTTGATATGAAGACCAATGTTGTATCCATTGTCAAGTTTGATGATGAGGATGTCAGGGTCACTAAATTGATGATGCGGCATCAGCACACCAATAAAATTATCCTCTGGAAGATTAACCGCGATAATGTCACCGGGTTTAGCATTGAGTGCTGAGAGCTTTTCCATTATAAATCCTGCATGTGTCATGAGGCTTCAACAGTTGAATAGATAAGGATTTATAAATCATTACCTAGAATTTATAATGATACATTTGTTTCTTCTTTCTTGATTCTTGATGAGAGTTGCAATACAATTCGCTTATAATGGAGATGGTTTTCACGGCTATGCTAGACAACCTGGTTTAAAGACCGTTGAAGGAACCCTTCTTTCCTCTCTCATCTCTGAAGGATTCATTGAGGATGTCTCCATTGCACGGTTTCGCTCCTCTAGTAGAACGGATAAAGGGGTATCTGCTCTTTGTAACGTAGTTGCTTTTGATACCAACATCAAAAAGGAAGACCTTACTTCAATATATCACTGTTCAACAGATGAAATCATCATCTATGGCGTTGGATTAGTAAAAGACTCATTCTATCCTCGATATGCATCTCTGCGAATCTATCGATATTATCTTCCAAAGTACGTCATCGGTCTTGAGGCATTGCTTTCAATGCTTTCTCTTTTCACTGGAGAACATGATTTCTCTAATTTCGCTCGAGTTGAACAAGGGAAAAACCCTGTCCGTATCATTGAAAACATCATTGTGGGATATGATGATGAATTTCTTTGGGTTGATTTTTATGCACAAACATTTCTCTGGCATCAGATACGACGTATCATTTCATCAATACTACACCATGGACGAGGTAAGATAACAAAGAACGATATCATACAAGCGTTGGAACAACCTACTGTTCAGGTAGATTTCGGGTTGGCACCCTCAGAACCACTTATCCTTAAAGATATCAGGTTCAAGGATATCATCTTTTTTTTTCTCCCAGACCAAAAAAGAAAGATCTCTTGTATAGAGACCACAGTAAAAGACCGATCTAAATATCTCTTTTCTTAAAGAATATATAAGCGATGATGAGGGAGATAGCTATCCAAAGGAAAAGGATTGTTGCCATAAGCTCTGATGAATAAAATGCTGGGTTAGAAAATGCCTGTTCGGTAAACGATGAAGATACAGGGCCAACGTTCAATGAAACAAGTGTACCATATGCTGAGATTGGATTGATGATGTTTATTGCGTAATACCAATCAGGGAAACCCGAGGTAAATGCGGTTTCAACGTCCATAGAGAGCATCGCGACCCCTAGCATAATGATGCCCCATATCATGGTGAAGAAGAACCAGAGGAAGATGGCTAGTCCCATTGCTGTAGAGCGGTTATGAAAGAACGATGATGCTAAAAGGGAAAGAGCCACAAATACAAGTCCAAGAAGCACTGACGCTAGCAAGAATATGAGATATTGACCGATATCGACCTCAGAGACATTAGCGCTAATGACGATTCCCGCGATACCGAAACCAACAAGAAGTGAGAAAGAGAGGACGCCACCAAGACCAAGGAATTTACCGATCAGAACCTCTATTCTCTTCAATGGAAATGAGAGAAGTGCGCTCATCGACCCTCGTTCTATCTCTCCAACAATAGCAGCATATCCAAGCATCAAACCAATAATTGGTATGAGATATTGTACTAGGGCCATCATACCAGCAATGGTCAATCCAAGATCCTGCCACCCTTGACCTAACGATCCAAAGTAGGATATAAGTAACGTAAGAGCTGCAAAAATACCCGTCATAAGAAGGATCCATTTGTTTCGAATATTATCCATTATCTCTTTTTTTGCGATGAGAACGATTGGATGATGTAAGAAGGATATATTCATGTTTAGTCCTCCGTGAATCTCATAAAAACATCCTCAAGGGACGGCTCACGTATCTGAAGGTTCATGATGTTGCCACCAGCTTTCACGACAGAGAGGATGACATTTGCTTTTGCAGATGCAAGACAGTTCACCTCAAGTAGCGTTCCTGTTGTTTCGACATGATCAACGTCTTTGAGCTTTTCAACTGCTTTTAAGATCTTCTCTGTCATTTTTTCTAAGAGTATGACGATTTTTGGTCGAAGATGCAACCGTGTTCCTAGATTATCGATCCTATCAACAGCAACGATCTTTCCTTTATTGATGATACAGACACGATCACACATCTCCTGGATCTCTCCAAGTATATGGGAGGAGACGAGGACTGTTGCACCTCGTTGTTGCATATGTTTGATTTTCTCTCTCATAAACACAACACCCCGAGGATCCAGTCCACTTGATGGTTCATCAAGGATAAGGATCGATGGATCGCCCATGACCGCTCGAGCCATCCCAAGGCGTTGCAACATTCCTTTTGAGAACGCACCAACCTTTTTATCCACTGCATCAGCTAGACCAAATTCATTTAAAAGTGGTTGACAACATTGTTTAGAGACCTGTTTTATCTCAGCATAGAACATAAGATTCTGTAACGCTGTTAGATTATCATAGAATGCAACCTTCTCTGGAAGATAACCTATCTGGGATTTCGCTTTTTTCTCATCGGTAAAAATGTTGGTACCGTTGATACGGATCTCTCCCTTATCTGGATAAAGTAAACCAAGGATTGCTTTGATGGTCGTTGTTTTCCCAGCACCATTAGGGCCAAGGAAACCAAAGATCTCTCCTTTCTTTATATGAAACGTTGCAGAATCAACAGCAGATACGGATTCAAAGGTCTTTGTTAACTCCACGACAGAGATAGCAGAAGAGGTATCATCAGACGGGTGTAACGAAGGATCTTTAGGAAATTGAAAAGCACCGACATTGTTACAGGAGGGGCATGTGATCTTAACCGTCTGACCTGGTTCACCGTTCACGGTCTGAACAAAATCGCAAGAGGGGCATCTTATCTTTTTTTCAAGCATATCTCTTCAGTACTCCTTAGAGGATTCCATGGAAAGTTACCTTTTTGGTCCATTTAAATGTTTAGGATGGTTAGCCGTTTTTCTTTTTTCTAAATGCAATAAAGAGAAAATACGCTAGGCTGCCATAGATGACGATGATGCCAACAAGAAGCATAATAATCGCAGATACTGGTAGCATTATACTATCTCCTTTTGTGATCTTTTCATAACAAGTATTGATAGAAGTATGATTGTCACAAGGGGTATGACCCCGACGAGTATTAAAACGAACCAGGGATAGTCCATGTAGGGATGAATGATGTTTTCGATGATAGAGAGCGCAAGAAGAAGGATGAGGACAGAAGGAATAATGAATTTGATGAGCACGAGCCACCAGTTTCCAATGTGAACCTCAGATGTTTTATTGGCATAGTTTTTAAGACCATGTAATGGTCCGAACCAGCCGATGAGGATACATTCAACTAGACCCACTGCCACAAGTCCAAAGTTTGCAACGAAATGATCCATGAGCTGTAAAAGATAGAGTCCATTTCCAGCGGTAAAGAAAAGACTAAGAACAAACCCGACAAAGCAAAGAATCGCGGTGATTTTTTCTTTTGTTATCTTGAAACGATGATTGATGCCTGCAGTGAGCGGTTCTATCATGGAGAATGCTGAATCGATTCCAAAAGTAAGTAGTGCGATATAGAATAGTATCCCAAAGATCGCTGCAGCAGCGGGGAGAAGGGAGATTGCTGTTGGATAGGTCACAAAGACTAGAAAAGGACCTGCGATGCCAAGTTGATCGATACCGACGCCTTGGCTAGCTGCAAGATATCCAATGACAGAGAAGACGGTGAATCCTGCAAAAAACGATGTTCCTGCGTCTGCAAGGGCAGTAATGATCGCGTTGTTGTTTATATCTGAGGTCTTTTTTAGATAGCTTGCATAGGTGATCATGATACCTTGTGCGACTCCTATGGAAAAGAATACTTGTGCATAGGCTGCTAGCCAGACATTAACATTTTTCAGAGCACTGAAATCTGGTGTAAGATAGTAGCTTATCCCGTCTATTGCCCCGGGTAATGTCATCCCTCGTATGGTAAGGATGAGAAGTAGTATCGTTGGTAATGGGACAGTGAGAAGGACTACTTTTCCTATGCGTTCAACTCCTTTGTAGAGGACAAGAAAGATCATCGTCCAAATAGCGATAAGTCCTAGTATTACAGGGATGCTCATGCCTCCGAATTCCAGTGGTCCTTCTGTCACCCTTAGGAATGTGTGAAGGAAAAATGATTCCGTATTTGTTCCCCATCGAAGGTTTATAGCATAGATCATGTATGCAAAACACCACGCCATGATAACGACGTAATAGATTGATACAAGAAACGGGATACATGATGCCCACCAACCGGTCCATTCCCATTTTTCGTTCATCTCTTTGAACGCAGCTGGAGGTGGTTTTTGTGACCAATGTCCTATTGTGAATTCGAGGATAAGAAGGGGGATGCCTGCGGTGAACAATGCGATGAAGAACGGAAGAAGAAATGCTCCACCTCCATTTGCATAACAGATATAGGGGAATCTCCATACATTCCCAAGACCTATTGCAGAACCGACTGCCGCCATGATAAATGCAAGCCGAGAATTCCAATGTTCTTTTTGACTGATCGGTATTCCCCCAAGTATTGAAAGATTGCTAAACAGATTATTTTAATAAGGAAATGATTATTTTAATTTATTGGATTGATCTATTTTCGGTTTTTTTGTATGAAAACTATTTATGCAACAGTAATATACGAGCAATGTCCCTTATCATGAAATGTTTTAAAGGCTGCGGTCATGAGCGTTGCACAATCTTCAGATAAATCCTTAAATGAATCTTCTGCGTTGTTCATGATCATCATCTCTGTCATCTTTTGGGCTTGTGCTTTTCCTTTAATCAAGGTTGGTCTGACAGGTTTATCGCCAGAAAACCTTGCAATCCTCCGGTTGTTTCTCGCTTCTTTAATTTTTTTAGCATTCTATCTTTTAAGACCAACAATGTTCTCCCGATTAAATAGAAAAGACATCCCTGTTCTCTTTGTACTAGGTTTTACTGGAATATCTGTATATCACCTAGGTTTGAATTATGGTGAACAATTTGTTTCAGCAGGTGCTGCGAGTTTGATCATTGCAACGATACCTATCTATGTGGTCATTCTTGCGGTTATCTTTTTAAAAGAGCACGTATCACTTAAAATAGGTCTAGGGATTATTATTTCCCTAGTAGGCGTTGTGGTCATCTCTTTATGGGGTAATCCCGAGACCGTAATCGAGATCAACTATATCTTAGGTGCACTAGCGGTCGTTGTTGCTGCATTTGTCGGGTCAGTGTATACGATCGTAGGGAAAAAACTCTTGCAGCGCTATAATGGTTTTTCATTGACAGCGTATGCGTTTCTCTTTGGTAATCTTGGCTTAATCGTCTTTGTTCGTGGGTCTCTCTTCGAAGAGGTTAGTTCATTGTCACTTGAGATATGGGCAGCGGTTATTTTTTTGGCATGTTTTCCAACGGTAATTGCGTATTCATTATGGTATATAGTGCTTCAAGTAAAATCAGCTTCAGAACTTAGCGTGTTCCTGTATATAACACCGATATTGTCAACATTGATTTCAACTCTCTTTTTTGGAGAGAAGATAACTATCTATTACATTTTAGGTGGAATCCTCATTATTGGTGGGTTGTATATTGTCAATAAAAAAAAGGGAAAACGTCAGTATGCACCTTCATTACGCGTGGATCAAGGCTGACCTAAATCTTTATTACTGTTTTCCTGTTCTCAGATTGGGTTCGATTATTGATTTTGCAGGGGTAGCCAAGCCAGGTCAACGGCGACAGACTCAAGATCTGTTCCTGTAGAGGTTCGGGGGTTCAAATCCCTTCCCCTGCACTTTTTTATATTCATAGTATATAATGTGTTATTATGCAATATTACAATGAAGAAATAATGAAAAATCTCAGATTGAAAATTGAAAAAGAAATCCTTAATTGGCCTGAGGTAACTACGAAAAAAATGTATGGTTGTCCCTGCTATAAGCATAAAGAAAAATTATTTGCATTTCTTGTTACAGATGGTGTTGTTCTTACGAAAGCAAGTGAAAGGGACAAACTAGAATTGTCTAAGGAATTTCAGATAAAACCTTTTCAAGCGGCAAATAGAACGATGAAAGGGTGGCCGCAGATACCAGTTGATGAGACGTCTGATCTTGGAAAAATCCTTGTATTCATAAAGAATAGTTATGAAAATTCTAAAATCTGAAAATATCTTCTATTTCTTTCATTGATCAATATCAACAGCTCAATTTTTGGAATATCACAAAAAAAACAGAACAGTGCTTTCCTTTTTCTGTAACTTTCTTTTCAATACTATTGGGTGAGTCATATTCGATTAATAACCTAACGGTATTAGATTTAGATAAGTTATCAGTTGGAATATTATTTGTTTTTGCGGTTGGAGCAGTATATAGGGTCATTATTGGTCTTATGGCCCAAGATATTGATCTCCAGAACTAGTAAGAATGATTTCGCAAGTGAGATGATCAAGTATAGCACTTCAAAAAGGGATCAACGGAAACAGTACGTAGAGGATTATATCTGCGGAGAAATGTGATATCATTGCTGATTCCAATCCTTTTTTCCAGTAAAGCCACCCAAAGATGACCCCGCCGATGCCGTTGAGCAAAATTGCACGAACAAGGATCAATGGGGTGATAGAGGTGATTGCTGCGGTAAACGGAAGATGTACAATTCCAAAGAGAATAGCAGCAAGAAAAATGGCAAACCATACAAGACGATTTGTTGCTTTTTTATTTTCGGTTTTCTTTATTTTTAAACATATCCATATAATAAGGCTCATGAAGAATAATCGAAGCATTATCTCCTCATTTATAGCTCCATAGAATGATGCTAAGAACCCTTGCCAGACTGGTATAGCATACGTTGTTAGATCTAAGTTTACATTTCCTAGACGGGATACAATGTAATCTCCAAGGAGTATTAGCACGCCTGCGATGATACCTAGTCCTATCGAGAGTCTCGTTATTGATCTAATAGAGGTTTTGACTTCTTTTTTTTCAATCAATCTTTCCAAAATGGGAGCTCCAAATCCGATTTTTTTTGATATGACTAGACCAACTAATGTCAGCATGAAGAACATAATTGCACTTTGAACAATTGATAGAAGAATGATCACGGGGAAAGGAAGAGGGACTTGTTCCAAAAGGTCTTGTTGAATTGTTAATGCAAAAGGCATTACAGCGATTACTCCGAAGATACTTGCTCCAAAGAGAATCAAAAACACTTTCCAATTTATTAATGAACCTCTTGTCATTTTTCTTCACCTTGCGTAAAAGAGGTTGATATATTATCTTTTCTTAAATATGCTGCTTAGATGAAAAAACCGATGGTTTCAATACCCAAAAAGATTATTTTTTAAGGAAGGTAGTAAACTATCGAGTTATTCTTTATTTTTGACCATTTCTTATTGTTAATAAAAAACAATACTGCGATTACACTAAATATCATAAAATTAGCTCTTTCAAGATGCATAAATAAGCTAGGCGCCTCATCATAAAGTTCTGAATTGTAGAAACAATCTGAGGATAACAGATATGATAAAATAAGGGTGTCAAATCCTTCATTAAAATATCCCTGTGTTATATTGTAAGAACCTTGTTCAAATAACCGTTCAGCCTCTGGACAGGGGATGCCTGATGCATGGCATAGATCTATAGAAGTTTTTGTGATGTTCAATACTATTTGTATGAGCGAATCCTGTAATAACTCTGTATCTTGTATCTTCTGTAGTTCGAAAAAAGCCTCTTTCATTTGATATAGACTCGTCGTATAGCTCTCATTATAGGTTTCCTTAAACAGGGATAATAGATCCTCTTGGGTCTGTTGCTCAAACACAGTAGCTATCTCTTTATAGATCTGAAGTAACATCCATGCTTGGTATTGCATTGAGATATCTGAAAGTGTTATGGCTAAAGCGACCTCTAAATTGTTATCAAGTGAGGTTACTGCCCACTGTTCAAGTCGATGGTTTTCAAAGAGAAACACGTTTTCTACGTCTTTAATGAGCGGTTGTAACGTGTCAAAATATGTTTGAGAGAGTTGTGAACATAGCACTGATACCTCACCAGTCTCATATGGTTCATAGATGTCAATATTACAGATATGAAAAGGGATAAAAATACTAGAATGGGCATGATTGGCAGCAAACCATCCATTCCCTAGAACATAGGGGTATTCTTTTGGTATCTTATAGATGGCTGATCCTTCGTAGATGAACTTGGGTTCACACATTGGTCGTAGACCTTTTAGCATTGATTCGTTCAATCGCGCCCACTCCATCATATCCTGAACGGTTATCGAACCAAGTGCTGGTTCAATGATCTGTTCCATTTGTCTTTGCCAGGCATGGTGCACTGTTTCAACATGGACCAATGCAGAAGATCCCTGTATATCTAGTACTGTAACACTATAGTCTCCAACTGTTTCTCGATTGCCAAGGGTTATAGTTACAGGATCTTTTATAAAGACAGGTTTTCCATTCTGGTAGGATATAAACGTAAAAAAAGGGATTTGTTTTGCACTAACGCTTGTATCAGTAACATTGGTAAACTGTATTCCTTGAAGTGAATTCAGAGTGATGATATTACCTTTCTTGACCAATTGCTGCTTTTCTATATCAAATGAGGCTGCGATGGGAAGCGTCCTAAAGAACTGAGTGTTCCATAGTTCTCTTGGATAATTTGAGATGACATCATATCCATTGACTATCTCTTTGATATGATAACGATACGCATCTGCTTCTACCACATATCCTTTGTCAGGTCCTAGGACAAAGAGATTTTCTGATACGCCGGGTGCATGTAACGTATCAACTACATCGTTTGTCAACAGTTCCACTGCTTCTTTTGTGGTTTCAGCTTGTTCACAAGCATATCTGATCCAGTCGAAATCATCCCAAGCATACTTAGTTGGGTTCACCCATCGTGAAAGAGAATCAGCATCTCCAAAAGCAAGCCCAGCATCAGTTAACACCATCCCAGATTTCACAATTGCCGGAGGGGTATCATTGCTGCTAGTGACCCCAATATACTTGTGAGCGGTAATGATGGAAATTTCTTCACCGGTCCATGGATGATGATACTCATACTGATATCCTTCTGGTATCATACAGAGCACTTGGTATCCTGGGCGGCTAGGATCACGGACTTTTAGAAGAAGGTTATATTCTCCCTCTGTTGCATTTCCGCAGACAATGATATCCTTACAAGCTGAGACATCTGGAAAGAAAAGTAGTAGGAGTACCATGGTGAAAAGAATCATACTATTGCGTGCACATGTCTTTCCCATACAATAAGATAAAAATATTTATCCAGCTATATAAAACATTGGTCTTGTTCTTCTACTCCTAAGCGGTTTGATATGAGCAAATATATTTGTAACATGAATGTGCTTCTAGTGGCCTTGTGAACGAACGATTCATCCTCGTACGATATGGAGAACTAGCATTAAAGAAGAGAGAGACTAGGAGACATTTTGAAAACACTCTCAAAAGGAACATCACCTCCGCATTCGCAAGTCAACACATCGATTGCAGGATAGAGACAAGTTGGGGGAGATTGTTTGTACATACCTCCGATCTATCAAAGGGCATGAATATCCTTCAGCATATCTTTGGTATCACCTCAATTAGTCCAGTTGTCTTATCCTCTTCAGATCTTCGCGCTCTTTCAAAGGATCTCACCTCGTATCTTACTGGAAAGATCTATTCCAACGATTCCTTTGCATTGAGAGTGACTCGGGTAGGAACCCATACGTATACAAGCCAGGAGGTAGCAGTTCAACTTGGTGATGATATTAGACATACTTTTTCAAACAGGGTGGATCTAAACAAACCGGATAATGAGATATTTATAGAGATCCGTGATGACAAGGCTTATATCTATTTAGAAAAAATTCCTGGTCCTGGTGGAATGCCATTAGGCACGCAAGGACGGGTGTGTGCCGTTCTTAGATGTGAAGATGATGTTGTCGCATCTTGGTTCTTATTAAGACGTGGATGTTCCATGGTTTTTTTCCTTCTAGACCCAACTGTTGAGGATTCTCTGTCCCTTCTTACAGATACATGGTTTGTTCCTTCAAAGATATACTACAAAACAAAAACACAGGATTCTTTAAAACATCTCGATTTATTTTTGGTCTCTCACCACTGTATAGCTCTTTGTACAGGTGATAGTTTTTCGAAGAAAAAGAAAGATCTGATGGGGGAGTTACATGATATGAAGAAAGGTATCTCTCGACCAATATTAACCCCGCTTATTACAATGACTGTCGATGAAATAGAACAGAAAAAAGTATCCTTAGGCTTGAAACCATGAACATTGTCATATATGGAGCAGGGGCAATAGGATCCTTAATCGGCGCAAAGCTTTCAAGAAATAACAATGTCTTTCTCATCGGTCGAAAACCCCATATCGATGTTATCCGTTCGAAAGGATTGAACATCACTGGTAAAACAAAATTTACTCAAACACTTCAAGCATCGGATAGTGTCTCTGATGTTACATTCAACGTGGACCTGTTGATACTAACTGTGAAATCCTATGATACACTTGATGCAATGATACAAGCTAGACCACTAGTCTCGAAGGATACGATGGTGCTTACGTTACAAAATGGCCTAGATAATATTGAAAAGATCAAGACTGTGGTGCCTAAAGAACAGATTCTAGCAGCTATCACTACACATGGTGTTGTTTTCAAAGAGCCCGGCAAGATCCATCATACAGGATTTGGACGTACGATACTAGGTGAACTTGATGGGAAAAACACCCAACGTCTGGATACTCTAACTGACTTATTTAATAAGGCAAACATCCCAACAATAAAAAGCAACGATATCCTGAGAGATATCTGGCTGAAAGGTATCGTTAACTCTTCGATTAATCCTCTTACAGCACTCTTTACATGCAGAAATGGATATCTCAAAGAAAACCCTATCCTTTATCATCTGGTCCTTTGTCTCTGTGAGGAATCAGTTACTGTTGCTAGATGTATTGGATATCAATTCACGGCTAAAGAGTTGGCAGAACAAACATTCCAAGTGATCGATGAGACCGCTGAAAATTATTCATCGATGCTACAAAGCATCATACGAGGATCTAGAACAGAGATCGATTCAATTAACGGAATAATTGTAGCGAATGGAAAAAAGAATCATATATCAGTTATGTTAAACGAAATCGTTTGCAATCTCATCAAACAACTGCATACATAAAAAAAAACACATGTTTGCAAATATTTTCTCATTAATCTTTTAGCCGTAATACCATTTTTTTCGCTAAAATTTGATTATCCGATATCTTGGTACTATTTTTTATAATGATTATATCATACTATTTTTGTTGTGATTACAGAAGTTATGGAGGTAGAAGGTTTTTGAAAATTTTTGTGACACGAAACATCCCTGAAAAAGGAATAAGGATGTTAGAGGAACAATATGAAGTTGAGATCAATCCGTATAACCGTGTTCTTACAAAGACGGAGATCCTCAAAGGTGTAAAAGGGAAGGATGGTCTTCTTTGTTTACTTACCGACCACATTGATAAGGATCTCATTACTGCTGAACCACGGTTGAAGATGATTGCAAATTATGCGGTAGGTTACAATAATATAGATGTTCAGACTGCAACTATCCAGGGTATCCCTGTGAGCAATACACCTGATGTGTTAACTGATACGACTGCAGAGATGGCCTGGGCTCTTGTATTTGCTGTTTCCAGACGTCTTATCGAAGGTGATACGTTTACAAGATCTGGAAAGTTTGACGGGTGGGCACCGATGTTGTTGCTTGGTCAAGATATTTCAAGAAAAACACTTGGAGTGATCGGTGCTGGACGGATTGGTACAGCGTTTGCATTGAAAAGCAAAGGGTTTGATATGAATGTACTCTATGTTGATGAAAAAAGAAACAAAGATCTTGAGAGACATCTTCATGCAAAAAACGTATCATTGGAACAGTGTTTACAGGAATCTGATGTGATCTCAGTTCATGTACCATTGAACTCAAAAACGCATCACCTTATCGGTGAAAAAGAATTAAAAATGATGAAGAAGACCGCTCTATTCATTAATACCTCTCGCGGACCGGTCGTTGATGAGGATGCATTGATACATGCATTACAAAATAAATGGATATATGGTGCAGGGCTTGATGTCTATGAACATGAACCATCAATACCGATAAAATTACTAAGGTTAGAAAATGTTGTATTGCAGCCACATACTGCATCAGCAACGACAGAGACTCGAACGAACATGGCCATCATGGCTGCTGAGAATATGATAGCTGGTTTAAACGGTGGGATCCCCCCTAATTGTGTCAATCCTGAGGTATTCAAAAAAGCTATTTAGAGAGTAAAAACCCAAACCTCTGGGTCGCTTGGGATCTCTGTTTTTTCGATATCGATCTCATTTCCAACCCGCAGTACTGGCAAAGGACTCTGTTCAATGAACTCATCAACTGGTGCAATGGGAAGGGAGAGACCTTCTATCTTATAATGCATAGGGATGGTTACCCTTGGTTTGATTTTATTGATTATCTCCCATGCTTTCTTTGCGTCAATGGTATAGGTGCCACCAACAGGGATGAAAAGAATATCTATGTCCTCTAAGGATTCGATAGTTTTATCATCAAGGTCATGGCCGAGATCTCCAAGATGTACAAAAGATATATCATCAATAATTGTCTTATATATGATGTTCTCTCCACGGCGTTCTCCCATAGATTCATCATGGTAGCTTGGAAACCCCTTTATCAGTATCTGTCCGATCGTTCTTTTACGTCCATCTGTGATGATCTTTGTCCCTTCTTTCTCCACTGTTTTCACACTGTTATGGTCGTAATGGTTATGTGAGACGAGGATGATATCTGCAGAAACAAGCGGTGTGGGGATACCAATCGATTTGCCATCATGGGGATCGGTTACTATCGTTATGTCGTCTGCTATTTCAAAACAGGAATGGCCATGCCATCGAATAAGAAGCATATTTTTTTCCTCAACCCAATTATCAAGACATATGATGGATTTAGGTGACTCTATAAATAAGTTATGGCCGAAGTCGACTTATCGAAAGATATGTTATCGTTTTTCCTTTGTTTTGTACAAGCGCAAATATCATTTTCTTATTGACCGCATGAGCAAGTCGTACCGCACGGCTCAGTTCAGACCATACGATGGGATCTTTTCCTTGTACCGCATGGATTAGATATTCTGCGTGTGTCTTGTTTGGTGTTTGTGTATATGCGCGGAAATGAGTGCCGAATTTGAAACCTGTTTTTACGATTAGTTCACGGTTTTTTAGATCTTCAAACACATGGGATATAAACGAAAGATTTGGTTGTTGTTCGTTCATTTTTTTTAGTAGGGTTTTTCCTTGTAGATTGTTTCCTTGTGCGGTGGTGACATGAAGAATCCTTTTTTTTGTAAGATATGCTGCTTCAACAAGAGAGAGTTGCAAGCCTTGAGCAAATGGTTTGCCGAAGAACTCGTTTTGATGCATGGTCCTACTTATTTCTTGGTTGAAGAGTATTACTCTATTTGCAAGAAGTAACCCTGTTGTTTTTCGATAACTTTGATTTGAGATGTTTCCGGTAGGTACTAGTGCCTCGAGGATATAATAGGTGATATCTCCTTCTTCATCGGCAACTGCTATCCAATAGGTGCCTTTAGCACTATCAAGAAGATCTTTAAGGTGAAGAAATGTGGATGTTTCTCTTTCTGAGAACGCGATGATAGCGGTATGATGTTGATTTTTCTTTTTATGATCCGTCTGATTGAAGAAAAAAGTGAATTGCTGGTTCTTTTTTATTATATCTAGCTGCAAACCTCTTTTTCTTAGATCTTGGAATACAAGATAATGTGTCTCAAAGGAATCATCATATGATGCCGCGTAATGAAATAGTTGATCAAAAAACACTTCTCTTTTGTCTTGGAACACCCTAAGTTTTTGTTCCTCCATGAGAAACAACGCTTCGATAAAGCTAAGTTTTAAGGTATTACCTGTTTGAGTGATGCCAAATCTACTTTTACCATACAGTTTTCCAACGTCTTTTGGTCTATGTACCTGGATGTATGATTCTTTCAACTCCGCTGATGCAGGTTTCATATATGGTTGACAAGACTAGTCCTTTATTTGTTTTTTTTGTAAAAATCATAGATGTTCTGTGGAAAGGATTCTTGTGTATATGCTGTTTTTCTTATTTCTGGATAATACGTCTGAATGTTTTTTTGAGCTGTTTGTTGTATAGGGCCTTGCTGATCTTTTTTGAAGAAGAGCAGTCCAATAAAAAACCCGATGAGGATTCCACCTACTGCCCAGATACCCGCAAAAAAGATCATATACGTAGTGTATTGGATGGAAGGGGGCAATCGACTTTGACTACCTGAGATGGGTATGCCGACATATCGGGAGGATGTGTTAGATCTGCAACTACTTGAAAGAGTTAATACTCCTGTTATCATATTACTATATTTATAGTAAAACAAAGAATTCTCGACATTGGATTCCAAGAGGCTTTCTGCATATTCGTAATAACTTACGGCTAATACTGGTTCAATACCCATCGATCGACTTTCGCTGATACCTGCACTTGCGCTTTCATTTGCTCGTTCGAGTTTGCTTTGTATCCGTTCCGTTGTTGTTGCATCAAAGATTTCTAATGCAAGATTTCCTTTAGATAATGCTTCTAATGCTTCGAATAATGCTGCAGCATAGTATCCTTCTTCATTGTTCGATCGTGCATTTTCCAGCATTTCTTCAGCTTCAGTAAGTAATGAAGAAGTTTTTCCAAGTTCTTGGAGGATCACCTGGGAATAGATGATGGATTGTTGCGCATCCTGGATATAGTCGTTAGCCAACGATTTCACATCGTCATGTTCAATGTCATTTGTATCGTTGAAAGATGATTGTAGACCAAGCCACCATCCAATGCTTTCCGTTCGTTGTATCGCAAAAGCTATTTGGTACAGTGCGTTGAAATCATCATTTCTTTGAAGATTGTTTTGAGCCGCAGAGAGATAGGCTGCTGCCTCTGATGCGCGTTTTTGCGCTGCACCGACACATTGAAGAGAGATTGCACCAGTTACTGGTGTCTGTTTGGCTTTGCTGCTTTCATTTGAGTGATATGATTGAGCATTTGATAGGAGAGTTTCAAGATAGTTTTCTTTATTATCGCTGGAAAAATATTCACAGGCTAGTGATACGAATCGAGAGTTTATCAACGATTGGAATGATTTACTCGTACTTGAATAATAGAGGTCCTTTGAGAACCATTCATGAGATTTTATATTGGCGTCTTTTGCATAATTAAGATAATCGGTTATTTGGTTCCGATAATAATAAGGGAAATAATTAGGGATGGTTGTTGTGTTAAATGCGTTGCTTGAGTTAGCATAATTTGTTTCTGCTTGTTCTAATAGAGTTGTTGCAAGAGGCTTCATCGAATCGACGTATTGTTCTGTTGAGATACTATCATTTGAACTGGTGAGAGGAACAGTGTATCCTGTGTAATACTCCAACACATCGTTTATATCCGTAACTTCCGTGACCACGATTCCATAGTTTTCCATTGCATAGTCAGTGACGCTTTTTGTAACGGTTCGACTTACGATTTGCTGACCCCATGAGGTTGTGACCGTCTCATATATCTGTTCTGTGTATGAATCTTGACCTTCAGGTATGAGAAATCGTGTTGCTCCAACTGAATGAGCTGCATCGATCTTGTAGGGTATACCGCCGATAGGTCCTATGCTTCCATCTGGATTGATCATGCCGGTCATGACGGTTTTTTCATCCATGTCCCAGTTTTCTAAGAGGGAGATAACCGCCGAGGTCATGATCCCTCCGGCCGATGGTCCTCCGATGATGGGTGAATCTGTTCGTATGACAAAGAAGTAATCATATGTTGAGGGATTGATAGGACAGTTTTTGTCTTTTGAGACATATGCTGTTGCAACGTTTACAGCGAGTCGTGCTGATCCTTGCATGTCGATTTGAGCAAGAGGGAGCGTATCGACAAAGACCCGTCCTGAGCCATTTGATTGGATGGTTATGGTTATTGTTGAGATAACTCCAGTATATCCTTTTGTTGTTTGACCAACGGCTGGAGCATATACTGTGACGTTCCTATATTCTATTGCAAGTTCATCGTTATTTATGATGCCTGGGGTGACGATAGCTGTAGATGCAGGGATGATTAGCAAGAAACAAAGGGTAAGGATCTGTAAGAATAGTATCGTTTTTTGTACATGGTTTGAATAGGTGCCTTTTATGCCGCTATCCTTATTGTTGAGGGTATTTTGCTTCATTTATTTCATCACCATTTTTTTTGATTTCTTACCACGACAGTTATTGTCTTTTTAGATATAGTGGTCTCTGTTTTTAAGTATGACCTACCATATTCTTATGGTGTGGGGGGGTAGGAGAGGGGGAGAAAAAAAGATAAACAAGAGTTTTTCTCGGGAGGCAAAAGGGAGGGAAAATCCTCAAAAAACTTATGTTTGCAACCCCCTCTCGTTGTAAATATTGTTTGTTGAATCGATGGTAGATGATTCTGCAATACCTTTTTGGGATGATACAGTAGTATAATGGAAAGTTCGGATAGTGGTTTTTCCATTTTTTGAGTTTTTGCCATTGTTTTATCATCTCTTGGTATTTCAGCCTTTTAGCGTTACACAATGTAACACTACGAATTATAGTATATATGATGTCATATAAATAATTTTCCCATCAATCCGTAAAAATCTCGGAAAAATAATAGTAATAGTAATATGTCTACAATATGTAACGTGACAAAGTATAAATACTATGTTTTTATTCTAAAATATATATATGATTAAAAACATCGGACCACTAGAACAAAAGATACTGGCAATCCTCTGGCAGAACCATGAAGCAACAGCACGAGATATTTGCAGTAGTCTAGAGGAACTAGGTGAACGAAGGGCATATTCCACCGTTCGAACGATAATAAACAGGCTCGTAAAGAAAAATATCGTCAGCCAACGATTAGATCCAACAGAAAGAATATATATTTATACCCCTATTTATACAAAAGGCGAGCTTGAAAAAAGGATCATTCACGGTCTCTTAGGTGAAATGCTAAGGAAGTTTGAACAAAGTACCATTAACTATCTTGCAGAAGAACTATCAGAAGATGAAGAGGAGATAAAAAGAATAAAGCAAAGGCTTGCTGAGATGAAAAAACATGGCTGAAGAAATCCTAACACTTATCGGTATCTCAATAGTGCTATCATTCGTAGTGTTCTTATCAGCAAACTTTTTAATAAATATAGGGCGCATCAAACACCCTAAAAACCGATTTTCGATTTACCTTATAGTCATTGTGACCATTACTGCTATCATCTATGCTCCCCTCTTATCGATGCCTGCCATCTTGTCAAAGGAACCATCACAGATGCAAAACAATTGCTTCGATAACGACTCGCCACCGGTATCATTGATGGTAAGCTATGGTAATGAGGAAATGATCTTTCAATCTCCCCTTGAAAATATCATAACCGGTGTCGCATCCTCATCCCGTTCAGACGAAGAAAGTGTAAATCCTACAGATTCGATGAATTCATCCCTTCAAAGAGCAGTATGTATCTCAATCCTCTACGAGAAATTCTTTAAAAATGGTAACAACTGCTCATTTAACACACTCTTAAAAAGATATGACCTTCAACTTGATGAAAAAAAGATACAGCAATCTAGTGTTAGCGCGATTCTAGCAGAGATCATTGCATTGCAACTAAACACCTCACTTTCAGAGTATTCTTCCTATCCTATCACTTGTAAATTCGTCCTCAACAGTGGACAAGACAACGAGAATCAGACCTCTGCGTCATTATCTGTTCCCCCTTCCCAAACCCAAAATGAACCCCCGTTCCTTTGGCTTTATCTAGGGCTCTATAGCCTCTTGATCATAGGTGTCATATATCTTTTCTTCAGTCTTACCCTTGGAAAAAAAATGACACTTAAAGCTCTTCAAGCAAAACCTTGCAAAGACGACTCAATTCTTTCCATTATCCGGGAAGTATCCAAGCAGATGAACATTTCTATGCCAAACGTGTTCATCTCACAAGGAAATCCCAATGCGTTTGTCTTTGGCTTTCCTGTTACCCTTGTTCTCTCACAAAACCTTCTTTCATTGTTAACAAAAGAAGAACTAGAGATGACCGTACGTCATGAACTATCACATATAAAGAACAAGGATATATTCATAAAACCTGCATTACAAATGCTTCGCATCATCCTCTGTTTCAACCCCATCATCCATCTTATCGTCCCAAGAATGTTAAAACAACGGGAGACAATGGCCGATGTCCTCTCATTTTCAAATAAAAAGGATAAGATCACCTTTATGGATGCACTGATAAAGATAGAAGAATTCATGATTCGTGCGCCGGCAAAACCTTGCTTATTCCCTTTGCCGAGTGCCTCATCGCTTTTAGATCATACGAAAAAACAACCATCCCTTGAAGATCGCTTCAACTGTTTATTTGAAGATACCCATCCGAAGCGTTTCCTCTCTGTTTCAATATGCCTTCTTTTGATCATAACAAATCTCTCCATCATGGCTGTTGCATATCAAGTCGTTGCCCCCACGGCTCCTGCACAAACGCCTCTTGATATGATGAATGGTACAGAGTGTATGCCACAAAAGGAAAGCTACATCTATGAATGTACCTTTTATGTTGGCGACCATGATATCATGTGCCAAGAGATCGTCATGTTCAAATCTGATCTTGGCAGAGGGAGTTGGATACAGTATCAAACAGAGATATTGCCGCTAGCTCCATATCTTTTTACAAACGCATATATGTATCCCCAACCTTTAACTGAAGAAACATATGAACCAAATTTTTAAGAAAAAAATCCCTTTTCAAACGCTATGTCCCCCCGATATAATTAAGTAGAGGAATAGGATACCATGCAGCAATCAGGAGATATGATATCTCCTTTCATCACGCTATGAAATATAATAAATATCGATAAATGGAGGCAAGAGACATGGTCCAATTACATGAATTGATTTTAAGAGATGCTCATCAGTCTATGCTTGCAACAAGAATGCGAACAGAAGACATGTTACCCATTGCAGACAAACTTGATCAAGTTGGATATTTCTCCATGGAAGTATGGGGTGGTGCAACCTTTGATGTTTGCATCAGATATCTCAATCAGGATCCCTGGGAGCGTCTACGACTCTTGAAAAAAGCAATGCCCAACACACCCTTACAAATGCTTGAACGGGCAATGAACATTGTGGCATACTGGAATTTCCCCGATGACGTTGTAAAAAAATTCATTTTCCTTGCAAAGAAGAATGGTATCGATTACTTTAGGATATTTGATGCGTTAAACGATCTTCGAAACATGCAAGTCCCAATGAAGACAGCAAAAGATGAAGGGGGTCATGTACAAGCCTGCCTCAGTTATACCATATCACCGATACACACCGTTGACTATTTTGTTGAAAAATTCAAGAAGCTCGAAAAGATGGGAGCAGATTCACTCTGCATCAAGGATATGGCAGGTATGATCTCCCCTCAACGAGCCTATGACATCATCAAAGGAGTCAAAGATGCAGGTGTGAAGATACCAATCGATCTTCATTCCCATTACACCAGCGGTATGACTGGAATGGCCTATCAAAGAGCAGTTGAGGCCGGTGTTGACATACTTGATGGTGCAATCTCACCAATCTCCGGTGGTACTGCTGCACCTGCAACAGAAAGCATCGTTGCAGCACTACAAGGAACAGAATGGGATACAAACTATGATCTGGAACTACTAATAGAAATACGAAAATATTTCCTTGAAATATGGGATAAATATCGGCATTTACATCGCTTTAATGCACTCAAGGTCGACCCAAGTGTTACCCTTCATCAAGTCCCCGGCGGCATGCTTTCAAACCTGATCTTTCAACTGGAACAACAAGGCGCACATGGAAAATACCAGGAGATCCTCCTAGAGACCGCACGGGTCCGTGAGGAATTAGGATATCCTCCTTTGGTCACACCAACAAGTCAAGTTGTTGGAGTCCAAGCGGTCATGAATGTGCTACATGGACGTTACAAGGTCATTACAAAGGAAACAAAGGATTACTGCCGTGGTATGTATGGCCAACCACCAGGGAAGATCGACCCAAAGATCATGAAAGCGGTCCTTGGAAAAGATTGGAAGGACGAGGTCATTGATTGCAGACCTTCTGATCTTTTAAAACCAATGTGGAGCACCAGGAAATCTGAACTTAAAGAACATTCAGATATCGAGATCACTGAAGAGAACATCATGACCTATGCAATCTATCCACAAGTAGGTTTGAAATACCTTAAAGGTGAGGCAACTGCTGAGTTTACCTCTGCAGAGTTACCTCTCCCTATCACACATCCTTTGATACGCGGGATGGTAAAACAATCATTCCCTAAGGAAAAAGAATTATGGTTAGAGAACGAACCTCCAGAGAATAGATCTGGACCTGCGCAGATCCCTACAGAGTTTGAGGTTGAGGTAGATGGTGAACCTTTCGAAGTCAAGGTCACTCCAACGGGTGGATTCCTTGTTGCAGGGGGTTCAGGCGCTGTGGCAGCACAAAAACCAAAGGATGTAGAAGGCGGTGTGAAATCAAACATGCAAGGTACGATTCTCAAAATAAAGGTTAAAAATGGTGATAAGGTCAAGAAAGGAGATGTCCTTGCTACCATTGAAGCGATGAAGATGGAGCAAGAGATCCTCTCAGAAAAAGATGGAGAGGTCAAAGACGTCTTCATCAAAGAAGGAGCTGCAGTGAACAACGGTGATGTGTTAATGCAGATCCTTTAAGGTTGTAACTGTAGGAAGTGAATATTTCATGTTAAATAAGGTTCTGATTGCAAACCGAGGGGAGATAGCCGTCCGGATCATGAGGGCCTGCAAGGAATTAGGCATACAGACGGTTGCAGTATACTCTGATGCGGATAAGAACGCATTGTTTGTCAAATATGCGGACGAGAAATATAACATCGGTCCGGGTCCTGCAAGTCAAAGCTATCTAAAAAAAGAGGCAATTATCGATGTTGCATTGAAAACCGGTACGCAGGGCATACATCCAGGCTACGGGTTCATGGCAGAGAATGCGGATTTTGCAGAGATGTGTCATAAGAATGGTATCGAGTTCATCGGTCCCCCAGTTTCTGCTATGAGACTGATGTGTTCAAAGATCGATTCAAAGAAATCAATGATACAAGCCGGTGTCCATGTTGTACCAGGGGTGACTGAGGCTATCAGTGATCATGAACGAGCAAAGGATATCGCATGCGAAATTGGTTTTCCTGTCATGCTCAAAGCATCTGCTGGCGGTGGCGGTATTGGTATTAGAAAGGTCGATGATGAGAAAGAGATGGAGAAAGCATTAGCTAGTGTACGTCAACTCGCTAAGAACAGTTTTGGTGATGACTCCGTGTTCATTGAGAAGTTCATCGATGACCCACGACATATCGAATACCAGATTATTGGTGATAAAAAAGGCCATATCATTCATTGTTATGAACGTGAATGTAGTGTCCAACGTCGTCATCAGAAGCTCATCGAAGAGACCCCGTCCTGTGCGTTGACCCCAGATCTTCGTGAAGAGATTGGGAAACAGGCGGTGCTTGCTGCAAAGACCGCAGGATACTATAATGCAGGAACCTGCGAGTTCATGTTTAAGGATGGTAAATATTTTTTCCTTGAGATGAACACACGTTTACAGGTTGAACATCCTATAACAGAGGCTATCACTGGTGTGGATCTTGCAAGAGAACAGTTACGGGTAGCCTCAGGTCTTGATCTGGAATATGGACAATCGGATATCAAACCCCGTGGTCATTCCATTGAATGCCGTATCAATGCAGAGGACCCTCTTAATAACTTCATGCCAGCGCCTAGTAAGATAGTTCGATATGCTGAACCAAGCGGGCCAGGTATCCGAGTTGATACAGGCGTATATCAAGGCTTTACTATTCCTCCGTTCTATGATTCTATGATAGCAAAACTTATCATATGGGCAGAAGACAGACCACGTGCCATCGCAAGGACAAAAAGAGCGCTCTGGGAGTTTCAGATCGGTGGTGTTCGACATAATATCCCATTCCATGAGATCGTCATGGATGACCCTCAATGGATCAAAGGCAACTATAATACGAGTTTCATCCCCCGATATAAGATCCTTGATAGGGTTGTTGAGTATGTAAAAGCCAAGAAAACCCAATCATCATCTCCTAAGGTAGCTGCGGCTATGGCTGCAGTTCAAGCAGTCAATGCTTCATTTATAAGTTCACAAAAGAAAAAATAGTCAACCGATACCCCTACGTTACCCTTCTTCAATTTTCTCTACGATTTGAAGATATGACCAATGGAAAAAAGGTCCGTTATCTTCTTAAAAGATCAAGTGAGGTAAGTTCATCAGTGAGTTTTTGTATGGCAAGGGATACATCTTCAGTCTTTCGTGCACCGGTACAAACGAGCTTACCTGACCCAAAGAGAAGCATAGCAACCTTTGGTTCATCGATACGATAGACAAGACCAGGGAATTGCTCTGGTTCATATTCCACGTTTTCAAGACCAAGACCTATTGCAACCTCGTTGAGATTCAGTTCAGATCCAAGATCTGAGATGGCAACGATGTTTTGGATAACGATTTTCAACTCATTATTTTCATAGACCTCTATACCTAGTTTTCGTAATTTGTCTGCGATGATATCAATGGTCTTTCGAACGTTATCAACATTTTTTGCTCCAGTACAATTCGCTTTTCCACTCCTGAAAAGTAATGTGGCGGTTTTTGGATCTTCCAGTCTATAGACAAGGCCAGGGAATTGCTCTGGTTCGTATTCAGCTTCTTCAAGTGCTTGCGCGATTGCATCTAGATCCAGTTTCTCTGCAAATGAGGTTGATGCGACAATATTCTCAACGATTACTTCAGGCATGTTTCCCCTCCGTGTTTTCTAGGATCCCCTTCAATGTAAGAGTATGTTTCACAGAGTTCAATGCTGCTTTTATCTCTTCAAGGGTTGTGTGTCCCGTTAGGATTAGTTTTCCCGAGGGAAAGAATAGTATTACGAGATGTTCCGACGGATGGTATTCAAGCCAGGGTGATTGGTTCGGTTGATATGATACTAGTTCAATGGGCAACGCTTCATTGACCCTTGAAAGCTTAAGGGATTGTCCCACATCATAGGATGCGGTAATGGTATGTATCTTAACTGGGCATGTATCTTGGATTCCGATACCTGTTTTTTTAACCATATCCATAACATTGTTCAAAGTCTCATTTGCAACATCAAAAGAGGGAGATCCTGTACAAAAAAACTGACCATCAGAAAGAATGAACACCGCACGTTTAGGGTCAGAAAAACGGATAACACAGACAGGTTGATCAATCGGATTGTACGTTATATCTGGGAACGATCCAACCAACGCATCAAGCGGGATTTGTTGATGGATATGTGCTACAGCAATGACGTTCTCGATAAGAAGTTCTGTCATACAAATACCAGCCTTCCCTCCTTAAAGTATATAAAGGATATTTAAAAGGATTTCGTTACTTGTAGGCACGCTTCTAGGTTCTTACCAGATGCGATCGATATCAAGATCTTGTTTCTTCTGTTGGCTTTGTTGAGCTTTTTCTTTGTTCATCTCATCAAGTAACGCCCTGAACTCATCGGTACGATATTCAATGCGTTGTTCACAACTTGCCACCGCTAGTTCTCCCCTTGTCTTTTCTATAAGACTGCGGGTGATATCTTGCTTTCTTTTAATAGGGATAAGAGATGCAGGATAATCGAATCGAAGTATCGCATCATAGATTGCTTCCATGTTGATTAGGTAGCTATATGCTTCCTTTGCTTCCCCATTGAGAACGGAATCAATTGCCTTTCGTCTCAGCTCGCCTACGACATCACATAGACCTTCCAAATAAGACGTATAGGAGGTATGGAGTTCATCAGGGTCGGGGAGGTCCTTTTCTAGCAAGATATTCAGTAGACAATTCGCTTCAACGAATTCTTGAGATGCATTCTCGACAAACCCCGCATTTGATAGATCCGGATAGTTCTTTGTTTCATCAGAGAGATCGCTAAGTACTTTAGAAGCTTGGGTTATGAGTTCCTCAGACTCTTTGAAATGTCCTTGGTGGAGGTGTTGAATCGATTTTCGACAAAAGATGATGATGGTTCTGGAATATCGAAGAGCAATCTCACGTACCTTTTCTTTATCATCAATATTTTTTTCAATCTTAGTAATGATCTCTTCTAGATTCTTCATTGCGCACCTAACAGATTTACTTCTCTAATCTCTACACCATCATGGATTTGTTCACCCAGTGATCCGGTGTTTCACCTTTAAGGGCTTTATCGACCTGCTCAGCGCAAATCGTACCCGCTCGTATCTGCCCTTCTTTAGTGTTTGCTCCAATATGTGGGGTTAATACGATATTTGGAAGATGGAGTAGATCCGTGTCCCCGGGTGGTTCCTTTTCAAAGACATCAAGAGCGGCTCCAGCTATCTTTTTTTCTTTCACCGCGTGATAGAGTGCGTGCTCATCCACGGTTCCACCACGAGCACAATTTATAAGAAACGCGGTTGGTTTCATTAATGAGAACATCTCCTCGTTCATGATATGATGGGTCTTTTCGATGTGTGGGATATGCATCGAAATAACATCAGATTGTCTTACAAGGCTTTCCAGTTCATCTACCTTTTTGATATTGTCTTTCTCCATATCTTCTTTTGAGATATATGGATCGTATCCAATGACTCTCATGCTGAACGCTTGGGCAAAACATGCGGTCTGCCGTCCAATGTTGCCACAGCCAATAAGGCCAAGGGTCTTTCCATGAAGTTCTGTACCCTTCAACTTTTTCTTTGCCCATTCCCCTTTTTTCATCGTTGCATCAGCGACAGTGAGATATCGTGAAAGAGAGAGCATATGGCCAATCGCGAGTTCAGCAACACTTACTGTTGCGCCTGTTGGAGCATTGACGACCTTTATACCAAGGGATGCAGCTGTTTTGATATCGATATTGTCAACTCCGATACCCGCTCTACCGATTACCTTAAGCGATCCTTTTGCCCCTGCTTCAACGATCTCTTTTGTTGCCTTGGTCCTACTTCTAACCATAAGCGCATCATAGTGTGAAATCTCTTTTAGAAGTGTTTCAGCATCCATCTCTTGATATGTTATCGCATGACCTGCATCTTCCAATACTTTGACTGCTTCATCAGCCATTTTATCGGTAATAAGTGTCTTCATCGAGGTAACCCCCAGCAAGAGTATCCCTCATCGTGTAATAAAAGTTATGCCAGATGATCAACACGAAAATCAATACCGGGGTATTCTGCCTCTTCTCCGAGTTCTTCTTCAATACGTAACAATTGATTGTATTTTGCATTACGATCACTTCTGGCAGGGGCACCTGTTTTTATTTGTCCAGCACTGGTTCCCACGACCAGATCTGCGATAAATGTATCCTCTGTTTCCCCGCTTCGATGACTCACCACAGCCGTCCATCCTGCATCATGAGCCATTTTGATTGCATCAAGTGTCTCAGTGAGAGTACCAATCTGATTCAGTTTTATTAGAACGGAGTTAGCAGCTTGGATTTCGATCCCTTTTTTTATTCTCGCTGTATTTGTTACGAAGAGGTCATCCCCAACGATTTGTATCTTCGTTCCAAGTTTTTTGGTTATTTCGACCCATGAGTCCCAATCATCCTCAGCGAGACCATCTTCGATGCTAATGATCGGATATGTTTTACATAAGTCGACATAGAAATCGACGAGTTCGCCACCGGAGAACGATTTCTTTCCTATCTTATATGTTCCATCGTAGAAGAACTCGCTTGATGCAGGATCTAACGCTATCTTCATCTTACCGTCGTATCCTGCATTATCGACAGCTTTGAGCATGATATCGAATCGATCAGTAACAGAGGTTATTTCTTGAGGGGCAAATCCTCCTTCATCTCCGATAAGGATTGATGCTGCACCATATGTTTCTTTAAGGATTTTTGATAGATGATGATATGATTCGGAGATCATACGTATCCCCTCATGAAAAGTCTTAGCACCTGTAGGCATGAGCATATGTTCTTGGATGCTGTTCTCCTGTCCAGCGTGTTTCCCCCCATTAATCACATTACACATAGGGACTGGTATCACTTGTGGTAGAACGCCAAATAATTCAGCAATATACCCATATAAAGGTAATTCCTTAGCAGCAGCACCCGCCTTTGCAATTGCCATAGAAACAGGTAATATTGAGTTTGCGCCAAGTTTTTCCTTGTTCTCGGTACCATCAAGTTTCATCATGACATTGTCCAATGTCTCTTGATATTTACAATCCATACCTATGATCTTAGGGGCGATAACCTGATTTACATGTTTCACAGCATTCAAGGTTCCTTTCCCTAGATATCTTTTTTTATCATTATCTCTTAACTCAATTGCTTCATGTTGACCAGCACTTGCACCACTAGGTGTCATCGCTCGAAATAAACCATCTTTTGTTATGACATCAACCTCTACGGTTGGATTGCCACGGGAGTCAAGAACCTCACGTGCTTTCAATTGTAAGATTTCGGTCATAATCTTCTTTTCCCCATCTATACTGACTTTTTCAGAGTATGTGTTCTTTTCTAATAAAATTGTCTATTTTACCATTTAGTAGGAAAAGAAGAGAATATGTGTAGATAATGACTGAATAGGGTGGTACAGCTGGTATGATATAGGTTATACATCAACGAGGAACGGCTCTTGTAGGGGGCTATAATCAAATTTGAGTTGAGAACGGATATTCTGAGTGTTGTCATGAACACCATTTATCAATTTTGGCAGAGGGATACGAGTGTTGAACCTTAGCCCGATCCAATCATCCCAGTAATTAGAAGTGAATTTTGTTTGTTTTATCTCTGAGAATTGACACTGTTGTGTGTTCGCTAGGAAATTATTTAATGTGACATCTCCTTGTTTTACATCATTAAAGAAAAGACCAACTCGGTTATTCTCTATAGTGTTTCCAAGTATGTTTACCTGTTTTGTTTCCAGTAGATATATGCCGTAATTGTTGCTTGATAGGGAATTGAGAGATACGTCTATTCCACTGGTACCACTTTTGGAATAGATGCCAAAATTATTGTATACTATATCGTTTTGCAGTATGTTGATGAGCGGGTTCAATATTTTATGGGGGGCATTGATGTAGATGCCGCAATTCTTGTGATCTCTAATAATGTTATGTTCAATGATGATTGGTTTTGGTCTTACGGTCCTTTTTGGTTGGATACTGATACCTGCATTCCACGGGTCTTTCCCACAATGTTGAATAGTGAACCTAGATATGGTAACATCATCAGAAATGATCGATAGAACATCATCGTTTCCACCTCCATCTATGATCGTTCTTTCCTTGTTTTCACCAAGAAGGATGCAAGGTGTTTCTATGGTGATGGATTCAAGGTAGGTTCCCTCAAAAACGTAGATGGTATCCGAGGATGTGGAATGATCGAGAGCATCTTGGATAGAGTTCCAACGAGTTATACCAAATCCGGTTGTTTCACTAGTGTAATCATCATCTACTGGTCGTGCGGCCGTATAATATAACCAGTCCTCTTTACCATCCAGTGATTCTGATCTAAGAAGCATAAGTGGTCCAGCTGAGGGAGTGAACTGTATCGTTGCATTCCCGTCATGGGTTGCATGTGTTGATAGAGTGACTTCTACATTTCTATATTCTCCGGTTTCGACCTGTTTGACATTGATGAATGGAGAATCTGTAACACTTTCGTATCTAGTTTGTTCATCAATAGCATGAAGACCGATTGATCCATTATATTCCATGCTCACTGATTCGTAAGGGATCATACCAACTGGTTGAATGGAGGATGTCTCAGGTTGCCGATATGAGACTTGTTGAAACAAGCGTTCTGGTAATACTAAGGCAGGATCACCAAGGAGAATAAAACCAAAATAATGATACTGGTTCCAAAAATCGGTCATATCGTTATCCTTTAGATATGTTTCTGCTGCAAACATTGTAAGATCCCCTAGATGGCGCACGTTGTTTTTGTATGCTTGGTTGACATACGTCAAAAGACCCGCCATGTATGTTTCCTTTGAGATTTCCACGCGTCCATTCACTATGGTCAATACGGGGTATCCCATATTGGTTCGAGATCCACCGATATAGGCGATCCCTCCACCTTTTGAGACAACGACTCCTTCACCAAATGATGTACGGTCAAAAGAATATCCTTGTCTGATGATATGGGTATCATATGATCCACTACTGCACGCAATACAGCTTACGATCGGTGCTTTGGTGTTCTTAGGCAGGTTCCCAAGAGTTCTAGCTGATATCCTCCCGTCCTCGACAGCGACAAGATTCGCGTTACCATGGCAGATCATATACAAGAGGCCATAGTTATTTTGTAATGCTGAGAGGATATCTGTATCGCCAAACCGTTCATCGGTCCTATAATACTTATCCACCTGTAATCCATCAAAGAATCCTTGGTTCACTGAATCTATGGTGATAAGCTCACCAATGAAAAAAGGTGAGTTAAATGGGATCCCACCGGCTATTGCAACATTATCCATTTGATAGGTTTCAGGATCCCATTGGATAATCTTGTCCACGGTTCTTTTCGCTTCTAGGATACTATCTACGGGAAGCCTCCCAACACGATAATTCTGGATTAGATCAAGATCTGGTGACGCATAGAAGAAATCTGTTGGTACCGGATAGTAACTATATCCGAAATAATAACTTGGTGGGACGTGGATTGCATTTCCAAACAAGGTGACGAACTGAAGATGAGGATTAGTGGATTGGCTCTGTAAGAAGGAGATGATTTTTAGGGAAAGGTCCTCATCGTATTTTCGTATACGCTCCCGAAATGAAAAATCTTTATACCCCATAAATGGGGGATACGGTGCTTGATCATAGTTTTCCTTTATCCATGTTGTTGTAACAACACTTGATTGGATGCCTTGACTATTATGGAATTGCTGTAATCGTTGGGCTTGTTGAACAAATAAGGGGCGGGTAATGATGATGTTTTCAAAAGAATCCATATTCGTAGTTGAACAAGTATCATCATCTGATTCCATTGTATAAGAAACAGTAAGTGTTCCATTGGTAACTAGATATGTTTCCTTTGTATCAAAATGATGCTGGATAGGAAAAAGATACACAATAACAGTACAGTTCGTATTGTTTTTCCCTATTATATATGAATGTGTTGAACCTGGATATATGTTCTCGTGTTTTGCCTCAAGGATTCGTTTTTGTACGATTTCATCAACATGGATATGTAAGGGTGTTTCATCGATACTCCAGAACAGTGGTTTTGGGGTGAGCATAAATGAAACAGGTGTTAGACTTCTTTGTACAGAATAATTTTTGAGATCAATAGAGAGAACGGTACTGTTTTTCGGTAAGGAGATCAGGATTTGTCTCATTGGGACAAGTGGAAGCCCAGGTTGATTCAATAGAATCGAATCTGAAAGGGTGAGACCAAATCTATCATTACCGATTTCTTGGATTTGTATGTCTTCCGAAGAAATCAAAAATGAATGGTTTTTGAACAGGACTTGTTGAGCCTCTTTTTTCATTATCTCTGTTGAATCCTGAAGCACACTATCATTATTCTGAGATGGGTTTTGGATAATCATCTCCTGTTGATATATCTCATTACTTGGTTTGCTCTGTATCATTGTCTCTTCAGCGGGCACGGTTAAAACGCTCGAAAGAATTGAAAGAAGAAAGAGAATCATTACAATGATGCCGATACGTTTCATACTACTCAAATAAAATATATCACAATCATTCTATATATACATAATTATCAGAAAGCTCTCTCTGTTTTTTCATAAAACGTATAATTTAACTATACAGATGTTAACAAGAAGAACCCATCGATGAAGGGTCTGTTGCAAACATTTAAAAGCGCCTCTTGTTTTGTATGTGCGAGGAAAGATCATGGTAATATACATTCTCTTTGTAGTGCTGTTGTTTTTAATGATGATTTTAGCATCGTCTATTAAGATAATGGCGGAATATCAAAGGATAGTCATTTTTCGATTAGGTCGTTTACAAGGAATAAAAGGCCCTGGACTTGTTTTCATCATCCCTATCATTGATTCTATCATCAAACTTGATCTGAGAACCCGGGTCATCGATGTACCAAAACAACGGGTCATCACTGAAGATAATGTCACTGTTGATGTGGATGCGGTTGTCTATTTCAGAGTGGTCGATCCTCAAAAGGCAATTGTTGAGGTTCAACGATATGAGATGGCAACAGGCCTTCAAGCTCAAACGACCCTAAGAGATGTGTTGGGTCGTCAAAATCTCGATGAACTTTTATCAAACCGTGAAGAGTTGAATAAAAGCCTTCAGACTATCATTGATTCTGCGACAGATCCTTGGGGTGTTAAAGTCTCTGCAGTGACGATACGTGATGTGTCTATTCCTGATAGCATGCTACGAGCGTTGGCAAAACAAGCTGAGGCAGAACGAGAGAAACGTTCTCGAGTGATAATCGCAGAAGGTGAATTCCAAGCATCGAAAAGGATGACCGATGCTGCAAAACTATATGAGGCGACACCTATGGCTATGAGATTACGAGAATTGCAAACACTCTCAGAGATATCCCGGGAAGGGAATGTGATCGTGGTACCTGGTAGTTCAATGGGCGACATGGTAGGTATTGCAAAGGCGGTTGCAAAGGATAAGAAATGATGAGGCGCTTACCTCTTTTCCTTTTTTTAATATGTCTTATCTCTCTTAATACAACTTTTGTAGCATCTGCTGCAGATCGATCAGTTCTTCTTGTGGAATTGACCGATACGATCGACCATATCTCAAAAGATATCTTCACTGATGCCCTTGCACAAGCTCATGATATGGATGCAGCGGCAGTTATCCTTATCCTACAAACTCCAGGTGGTGGGTTAAAGGAGACTTTTGAGATAGCGGAATCTATTGATACAAGCGAAATCCCTGTTGTTGGGTACGTCTATCCAACGGGTGCCAGTGCATGGTCCGCGGGGACATTCATCCTTCTTAGCACACATATAGCAGCAATGGCTGATCACAGTATCATTGGATCCTGTCAACCAGTTGAGATAGGTTTTACAGGTTCTCGGGTCATCAATGATTCAAAAACGATAAATGCTCTTGTACAATGGCTTACAGAACGAGCTAGCATCTACGGACGTAACACAACACTTGCAGAGGAATTCATACGGATCAATAGAAATGTGAATGCATCAGTTGCCTTGGAACAGGGAGTTATCGAGTTCACTGCAAATACTCTAACTGAACTGCTGAGTTCAATTGATGGAAAGATGGTAAAAACAACCATAGGCAACACTACCCTTGAAACAGCCAATAGCTGGATCAGATGGTTTTCTCCACCACTTCAGACTCAGATACGTAAGATCCTCTCCAACCCTGTTCTCTCCTCTCTCTTACTTATGCTAGGGATATTCTCGCTTCTTGCAGGTATCTCAGCACCAGGATACGGGGCGGAGGTGTTTGGTGTTGTTGCAATCCTCTTATCGCTTATCGGGTCGGGGTTTGCGGTCACAGAGCTAAGTATCCTTTTTATAGTGATAGGTGTTTTACTTTTGGTTCTTGAACTATGGGCCATTCCAGGTTTTGGCGTTGTCGGAATTGGAGGAATCATATGTCTTGTAATAGGATCGGTTTTTTTGATACCTACGTATCCAAATCAACAATGGGTGATATCTATGGCATGGGTTGATACTTTTCTTGTCGTTCTTATCGTAACCGTGATTCTTTTTGCAGTGTTCTTTTTGTTTCTTTTATATAAGATTGTTGAAGTACGCAAGAAGAAACGTGTTGTAGGAGAGTTTGTTGGTGAGACTGCATTGACCGTTGATACCCTTACTCCCGATATGATTGGTTACGTACGCTTCAAAGGTGAGTTATGGCAGGCGTCCTCAGACCAAATCATTGAAAAGAATACAAAGGTATTGATAACTGGGAAAGATGGGGCTGTTTTATTAGTGGTTCCTCTAGATATCAGTCCCAAACATTAATCAACCCCTTTTTCCCTATCCGGCCTGAACATTCATGGTAAACGATATGCACCTACGCTTTCTTGGTGGTAGTGACAGAGTTGGCAGTCTTGCAATGCTTTTGGACATCGATGATACACACCTTCTCTTTGATTATGGGATGACCCCTAGTAAACCTCCTGAGATCCCGCTTCCAGCTCCACCGGTTGATTATGTTTTTCTCTCTCATGCTCACTTGGACCATTCAGGTATGCTTCCAGTTCTCTCTGAAAACGGTTCCGTTCCCATTTATTGTACGAATATCACTAGTGAGATCAGTCATTTACTCCATAAGGATTCTTTGAAGATAGCGGAGACCGAAGGATATTCTCCACCATATAGTACGCTTGAGATCAAGAAAATAATGCATTTGTTTGAAGTGGTCAAACCAAAGGAATCCTTTGAAATCAGTTCGATGTATGACGTAAGGTTTCATGATGCTGGGCATATCCCTGGCTCACTCATGGTTGAGATCTCAGGGTCCAAACGATTATTGTTCACTGGTGATTTCAACACCATTGACACCCATCTTGTCAAAGGCACTAAACCTGTTGACTGTGACATCCTTGTTATGGAAGGAACATATGCAGGAAGAGATCATCCTATGGGTCGAGAGGAACTTGAGAAAGAGTTCATAGACAAGATCGATGAGGTCGTTGGCCGCGGTGGGGTAGCTGTTCTTCCAGCATTTGCTGTTTCACGGTCCCAAGAGATAGCTTTAGTGTTACGGAAGGCTGGTTTTGATATATGGTTTGATGGTATGGGGCGAAAGGTGTCTAAGTTATTCTTGAAACATCCAGAGTATCTCAGGGATGCAAGTGCGTTAAAACGGGCTATGAACGATATCAATCTTGTTCATTCGGACCATGGGAGAAAACTTGCTTTAGAATCCGAGGTCATCCTTACATCAAGTGGTATGATGGATGGCGGACCAGTGTTACATTACATGAATAAATTAAAGAATGATCCTAAAAGCGCGGTACTTCTTACAGGTTATCAGGTGGAGGGGACCAATAGTAGGCTTCTAGTTGATCATAGGAAACTTGATTTCTATGGGGTCCTTGAAAGTGTATCCTGCGAGGTTCAGTATTATGATTTTTCAGGTCATGCTGGGCACAGTGAGCTCGTTAGCTTTGCCAAAGCATGTAGTCCAGAAAAGATCGTTCTCATGCATAGTGAGAATCGTGAGGTCCTTGCGGAATCATTGAAGGATTTCTCTGAAGTGATCCTCCCGCATAATGATCAATATATCTCTTTGTGACAACGGTTTTTCCAGTAGATGGTTTTGTAATATGAGAAATCTATTTAGCAATGGTTATTGATTTGAGAAATGAAGGATACGACATAGAAAAGGAGTAAGGTACGGATACGATGACTGAGTTATCTCAACGACAGAAATATGATTTGAAACGTCAGTTAGAAGAGCTTAAGGCTTGTAGAGGAAAGCATACTGAGCTTATTTCGTTATATGTTCCACCAACAAAACAAATATCTGATGTGACCTCGTATCTACGTAACGAGATATCTGAGTCGCAGAACATCAAATCAAAGACAACAAAAAAGAATGTGTTATCAGCTATCGAATCCATCCTCAGCAGGTTAAAGATGTTCCGTCAG
This sequence comes from Thermoplasmatota archaeon, assembly GCA_029762575.1. Lineage (GTDB taxonomy): Archaea > Thermoplasmatota > E2 > DHVEG-1 > DHVEG-1 > EX4572-165. The sequence goes on from JARVGL010000003.1 coordinate 53,471, forward strand.
CCACCGGAAAACGGTGTTGTCTTCTTTGTTGGTCATAAGAGTATAGGTAGCGATCAGACAACGATGGTTGCATTTGTCGTGGAACCACCACTTCCAATACAAACCTTTCTCTATAGATGTGACTCCCTGTTCTTTATTGAACCATTGGAGCAAATGCTCACGGAAAGGGAGCTCTATGGGTTATTCCTTATCGATCGACGTGAATGTACCATAGGCCTTCTCAGAGGAAATCGTGTTGAGTTACTGAAATATATGACGTCTCAGGTTCCTGGTAAACATGGTCGTGGAGGTCAATCTCAGAGGCGTTTTGAACGATTAACAGAGATAGCTGCCCATGAATGGTTTCAGAAATGTGGTGAGAAAGCTAGTGAGATCTTTCTAGCAGAACCAGATGTTAAAGGAATTTTAATTGGTGGCCCAGGTCCTACGAAACGGTATTTCAATGAAGAAGGCTATCTTCATTATGAGATACAGGATAAGGTCGTTGATCTGTTCGATACTGGGTATACCGATGAGTATGGACTTCGGGAACTTGTCTCCGTTGCATCAGATACCATGATGGATTTGAAGATATCTCAGGAAAAAAAGGTGATGAAACGGTTCCTTAGAGAGATAACAAAAGGAGATAATAGTTTAGCTGTCTATGGAGAACATTTTGTTAGAAAGGCTCTTGAGATGGGTGCGGTAGATAGCTTGCTTCTCTCTGAAGATCTTAGAAAATATCGGATAACGTTACGTTGTCCAACCTGTTCATATGAAGAAAAAAAAACGATTAGCGAGGACGTATTAGAAACATTTGAACCACCGATGTGTCCTACGTGTAAGACACCGACTCAGATGGAGATCACTCAAAAAATCGATATCATTGATGAGCTCTCAGAGCTTGTAGAAGCGACCAGTGGAAAAGTCTTTTTGATATCTCAAAGTAGCGAGGAGGGGGATTCCTTGAAAGCAGCATTTAGCGGTATTGCTGCTATCTCTCGTTATCCACTTAAACTTGTGTAAACCCTGAAAATTATTCAATGGTTTAATATCAAGAGAATTTTTGAGTATGGTTGAATCCTTTTTCAAAAATTTCTCAAAATGTTAGTTTAAATAGAACATTTTATAAATGGGGAAATATATTATTAGGGCGGTAATGTGCGATGACATCTCGAGAAGACTTTCTCTCTTTTATTCCTGCCAACAAGAAGATACCCGAATTAACAATAAAAGCCGTGCTTGTCGGAGCACTTCTTGCTATCATTTTAGGTTCAGCAAATGCGTATCTAGGTCTTTATGCTGGAATGACCGTTTCTGCGGTTATCCCTGGAGCCGTTATGGCCTTTGCACTCCTCAAACCTTTTAAAGGAAATATCCTTGAAGTAAACATTGGGATGATGGGTGCAGCAGCCGGTGAAGCCCTTGCTGCAGGCGTCATCTTCACTATCCCTGCAATCGTTCTTCTTGGAACATGGACCGAGGTTCATTATCTAGAGACAACGTTGATAGCTGCATTAGGCGGAGTCCTTGGCGTTCTCTGGATGGTTCCGCTGCGTCGGGCGTTGATCATTAAAACTGATCTTCCTTTTCCTGAGGGGGTCGCTGTTGCTGCAGTTCTTACAACTACTGTGGGGGGAGATGAAACCGAGAAACAGAAAACAGATGACAAGGGTAAGGTCAGTGGTATATGGCTGATCGTTGGTGTCGTGCTCGCAGGATTATTGAAATTCGGTCAGGTCTCCCTGAAAGCATTCAATGGAACCGTTAATGGAATTGTAAATATAGGTAAATATAATATCGGCAGCGGAGAGAATACTGGTGTGTTATATGGTGGTGTGGCAACATCACCTGCGCTGTTAGCAGTGGGTTGGATCATTGGTCCTAAGATTTCTTCTTTTGTCTTTGTTGGTGGTCTTCTTGGCTGGGTCATCCTTGCACCACTCATTGCACTTGCAACAGGTCTTCCAACACCAAGCCCTGATCAGTATACAGATGCATTAGCCTATGGTGGTGGTAATTTTGAAGTTGGTAGCATGATCTGGGGTTTCTACAAAATATGGGGTGATTATATCCGTTATATTGGTGTAGGGGCTATGGTTGTTGGTGGATTATTTACTAT
>JARVGL010000040.1 GCA_029762575.1 Thermoplasmatota archaeon
TCTATCATTTTTCTATAACTGTAGATCGTTTGATTGACCTTGTAAAAGGTGTCTTTCAGACCAAGGCAGTATATATCCATTAGATATGCTCCAAAAACAATGTTCCCATCTGGTTGTTTTCTTGAGAGAAGGATATTGGCCATACCACATCCACTCCAAGATTCATTGATGAGACATTCATATACAGGCCATTTTCGCACATGATCTAGCAATCGATTTTCAAGCGAAACTTCTCCCTCTTTCCTGGTATATGGCCGTATCTTTCTAGCGACCTTGAATTTTTTCGCCATGAGACCACCATCATCGAAATATGCTGACCACTATTTGTTTTTTATCTCTCAATTCATAGTTTTTTAAAATTTGCTTTTTTGCTTTTGGAATCGACACAGTGCAAGAATTGATGAAAAACGATGAAAAGATTTAAGTAATTATATTGTAATTGATATATTACTTATAAATCTAAAAAGGGGGAAACTATACATGGAAAAGAATAGTTTATTCAAAATCGGGGCAGCTCTTTTTACATTGATGCTTCTGGGTAGTGCCTTAATGATGCCTATCCCAGCTCAAACAACGGACAATGATGATATTGGTTTTATCGAACAAGGGAGAGAACATCCTGATGGACCTATATACCTTGATACGGTCTATACGCCAGAATCGGAAACAACAAGTGTTTCTTCTTCGACCGCCTACCACGACATTGGTTATAACTCTGATGCAGGTAACGAGATACGCCGTGCTATTCCTATATATGTTAGTGAACCAGTGGAGGAAACGACCCCTGGCCGAGGGAGAACAGGGTCATTACAACCAACTGGTAAGGATCCTGAGGACTGGTATCGTTTCTCTGTATGTACGGGGCAGACTATCAGTGTATCCATAGCATCATCACAGAACTATGCCTGTGAGATATGGGATGGAGCAATAGCACGAGGGACAAGTCATACCGCAGAGGACACAGATCTTCATTATGTACGGGTCTTTGCTAATCCTGGTGCATCAGATGGACAGTATACCTTAAGCATTGCTCTCAGTGGTCAAAATGATGCAGGCACAGGAACTGATGCAGGCAACAGTATCACTACTGCAACACCTATTACTCCTGGAGAACATCATGGATATCTAAGTTCAACTGATACAGAGGATTGGTATAGTTTTCAGGCAAATTCTGGGCAAGGTATTTTTGTCACTGTAAAACCTACGGAAAAAAGTGATTATGATATCCATCTGTACGATCCAAATGGTAACTATGTTTACTCTGGTCAATATTATGGGGATACAAGCCTTGAATATCCTGCGGACATCTCAGGTACCTGGAAGATCAAAATAGATATCTTCCCTGGATGGGATGCAAGTAAATGGCCGGATAATTATTTCCTTTATGGCTCTGGCGCCTATAAACTCGAGTTGAGTGTTGGTGGTACAGCTACACCACCTCCCGGTCCGATCCCACAAAAACAGATAACGCCAGTCGCAAAGACTTTCATCGTCAACTATGATGAATCATCAAACAAGGATGATTATGGGTATCTTGCAGCGGTTCCCGCGGCAAACTATCTAGACGATGGCATGAGATATCTCTCACCTATCATCTATCAAGGTTGTGATTATTCAAAGCTCTGGTTCAGTAACGTCGATCAAACAACACAGTATCTACTTGATGACTGGAACACCTATCTAGAAAGACACGATGTTGAAGCTATAGAATACATCATCCCGTCTGATCCCATACAAGCCGCTGCAGATATCGCTACAACTAACTGGGATTCCTCTAACACTGTTGTCGTTGCGGTCGATGGAAGTGATTTTCATGATGAACTTAATACCATTGTCGACAAGGATGTCTCAACCTCGTTATCACCTTCAGTGAAACGATTCACCGCTGATGATCTGAAAGATATTGGTGGTAAATATGCAAAAGCGATGTTCGTCGGTAAACAATGGGGTGCATTCCACGTCCTTGGTCTTGGTAATGATTTCCGTGGAGATACCGGCCTTATAACAAATAAATTAGATGCGTTTGGTGAAGACTGGTGGCCGAATCCCTATGATGAAAATGGTCCGGATTACGATACATTCATCCCAATCGCAAAACCTGGGATCTGGTTCCCCTATGTTACTACGACACAAGGCTTAGATGAACTTCAAGTTGTACAGATCCCTGGCGATAGATATTCAATCCCAGTGAGATCAACTGATTGCTCGATTGAGGTGAGTATATCAACCGATAGCCCCTCCACACTTATTGTGTTTTTAATAGATCCAAAAGGAAACATTCGTGCACCTATGAAACCTCACTATAATGGTGGAGAGATAAATCCTATCCATTACTGGAATGGTGGTCATTGGCAACATGATACAGATGAGTTCAGATCTTGGATCATCGAACCACATACAGAGTATACTGTGGAGATGCATCATCCGATGACAGGAACATGGACCGCTATCGTCGTCCCCTATATGACAAAGGATTTCCAAGACCCTGGATTCTCTGGTACCTACCATATCACAGCAAATTTACGTGAACATAACCCAAAACGTATCAATGCAGCGTTATCTGCATCAAATGCCGCTGTCATCGCATCTATGAACCATGCACCTCTTTTATATGTGACAGAGACAGATGTTCCTTCTGCAACCTCCCAAGCCATCTCATCGCTAGGTGCTAGTAACATCATCTTTGTTAACCTTAATGGAGTAAGTAGTGCATCACCTGGAGCTACAACAACCTATACGTCTATGCAGCAGGTCATCGATGCCATCAAAGCAGATAGTGCATCGGAGAACTTTATCACCATCACTTCACTAGCAACTGGTGGAGGATATTTTGCGCCATCTGCCTATGCTGCAGCATATCATGTTGGACCTATTCTGAACATCGGTGAGATCCCTGATATATATAACACATTAGGAATCGCAGTTGTCTGGAAACAATATGCCGGGGATTATTATCATGGGTGTCTTTCTGTCGGTGGTCTTACCACCCTCACTGAACCGTTCGATCTCATGGAAGCGATAAAAGCATTTCTGAACGAGGGTATCGTACCATCCCTTGACTTGGATCTCCTCTATTTCGGAGGTATACACGACGGTATTTATTCATGGATATCTGACTATGGCCTTGATCTACCTGGAAAAGAAGCATATTTCTTTGTTGCGGACCGTGATAGCGATATACGAGATCTGGTCTGCCGAGCAATGCTAGGAAACAATTCCTACGCAGGTCATATACCCGTTCCAACAGCCGCATGGGCGTCAGCCATCATCGTAAGGGATATGCTGTATCCCGCAATTATCTACGCGAACCCTGGAAGGGATGTGACTACCTCTCAATTGATGAACTTTGCTGATGGTTGGCAATGGACAACAATCGATGGAACATCACATACCGTGTATTCATCAAGAGAACAGAAAGAGATTCTCAGTTCCCACGGTAGATTCTACGAAGGTCATTGCCTCTGGGACAATCTTCTTGAACGATATAACACAGGGGCTAGTGTCAGTTATTACTCAGGGCATGGGACCGGTGGATCAGGTATCTCAGCGATGTATCGGGTAGTCAATGAACAATTCCCGCTAGCTCAGCTTAAATATGAACATTTGAAAAACCATGAGTTCCCCGATGCCTGGCGTGGATATCACTATGATGATACTCAAACAAAGACCGCTCGATGGGGTGGATTCACCTGGTATAATGCAATCGAGCCTAACCTCTATGATCTCATCCATTTCAAATGGGTTGATCAGCTCTTTGGAAACCTTCATTCGATCATCGATCTTTGGATGAGCTGTACAACAGCCTCTCATCTTGGTGCAGAGACGTATCTAGCACATGGTGCAGCACTCTATTATGGTAACGGTGGAACAGGATTATGTCCTCAAGCTGATTTCATGGATACCCAATGGATGACAGATGCACTTATCAATGGTCAATCGATCGGTGAGGCTTTATCCACCTATTGTTGGCTTCATCAAAGGGATTTTACGACACGGGATCCCAATGTATTGTATCATCCAAGAGCTTTAATGGTAACAAATGTTCAGATGATCTTTGGCGATCCAACAATGATAGTGTATAGTCCTGAATGGGTTGAACCAATCCCAATCAGCCCATAAACACCCCTTTTTTTTCTTTTTTTCTTTTTTTTCTTACTCTTTTTATATAGCCCATAAATCAAGAACGTACCATTCGATCTATTTCTAGTGGTCTTTTCAAAGTATACTTTTTAAAAAGAAAGATATGTGATTATCTAAAATCGATTAGAGCTTAGCCATTAGAATATTTGAAAAATATCCTTTTTTATCGTCATGGTTCTCTTGTGATTATCCTCCTAAAGAAAAGCCTGTATTTGGTTCTTAGATAAGGTTAAAGTTCATGACCATATAGGATATTGCAATGATAAGATAGAGAACCAACCATCGAGGCGTGTTCCATTGTTTTATATGTGCTCCATCCATTGGTTTGATGGGGGTCATGTCTATCATGAGCATCATAATGGTAAACACCGATATCATCTGTAATATGATATGTCCTATTAACAAGTTCAGAGTAAAACATGATAAAGATATCGCGGAGAGGATGACTGTGGATTGGAAGAGCATACGTGGGTAGGGTTCATCTTGTGCATTTTTAACTGTGATATCGTATGCTAGTGAGAAGGTATTACCCAGAAAAGTGCTTGCTATTGTGAGTAATGAACCAAACGGCCAAAAGATATGATATGTCTCTATTTCATGTGTTTTTGAATAGTGGATACGATAGAGTTCTCGAATGGTTAGGATTAATCCAACGGATAAGATGTTAAGGATAAACATTGAAAGGATATCATCAAGTGTTGCCGCCCAGGTCCAGCTCATCGTTATGCTAAAGATGATGATGACCAGCAGAAGGTTCAGTAGTTCTGAGGTCTTCATGGGTATTATCGGTAGAGAGATATGGTCAAGTCGCTCTGTGAAAACCTTTTGTTTTTCTTTGATGTCTAGTATCCTTTCGCTTGTGTAATCACTGATGAAATCCATGATGATGCTTCCAAAGAGGTTCCAGAGGATAAGCAGGATGATGCTTGTCGCTGTTGCTATGATTGGTATTGCTGGTCATGGTATCAGTCCGTTGAGCACTGATCGTTCTATGGCTCTATTTGTCTGTAGTGGTCTGTATGGTGATGAGTTTATGCCTGATCTTGCGTAAAGGGTATTGCTTTCTTCTGCGGTTAGTTATCGTGAGTAGATAGAGATATCATCGATATCGCCGTTGAAGTAACTTTTATCAGGGTTATCGTACTCGAGTCCTATCTGAAGAGTGCTATCACTTGTTTTCAGTGGTTCGTTTGGGGTATCATATGTTTGAACAAGGTCTCCATCGATATAGAGGCTGAGTATGTCTCCATCCCAGCTTCCTACGAGATGATGTCCGGTATCTATTTTTATTATCCATGCTGGTGTGTTATATCCCCTCCTGCCTGTTGTCTCGAAGTTTAGGACGAAATGTATGAGTCCTTGATTGTTGACATTTACTTCAAAGACGTCGGTAGTATATTCGTTGTAGCCTCCTTTGTTGAGTATAGGTTCCCATATATCAAAACTATGTACTCTAAACCAGCAGGAGACCGAAAGCTCTGTGAAACCATTGAGGCTAGGATGATCTGGTATCTCTATATAGTTGTCAACACCGTTGAACCGTAATGCGTTTCCCTTAGTCCACTGATAGGTTGTGCTCTATGTATCGATCCATGATGATTGTTCCCTGAAGAATCTGTTGCGGTGCCATCGTCAAATGTCCATCTAGCGATAAGGTATGTATCATCGATTGCTTGTATGGGCATAGATTAAAGTATGGTGCTTGCAAAAAGAAGGATGATAACCAAAAAAGAATTGAGTTTCTTTTTCTTCATAGATATCTATGGTAGTTGATATGTGTTAGGTTTTTAATTCTTATGATATATTGTTTATAAAATTGAAAAATTTAGTTATATTTGTTGAAGGAACATAAGGAAATGATAGTATGAATCATTTTTATCATAATGTCAAAATATCACGACATATATAAATACCTTGATATTGAAAGTATATCATAGAGGGATCTGGAAAAAAATCTTTTTTTCCCTTCCATCTTCGCTCTCTTCCCAGGTTCCTCCCATCTCTCCTTCATCCCTACCCGTTAACCTCTTTTTCGTAATCTACGTAGATAAAGCTCAACGGTTACAGCATTTTATCGATATTAGGATTGTTTTTGAATATGATCAGATGGAAAACTTTTATCATTGAAGAATTATATTACTATGTATGGATCAAAGGGGCAGATCAAAAATAAAGTCATCTTCAATTAAGATATTTGTTATCCTTCTTTTGACAATTATTGTGGTCTCAGCCATAGGATTCTTTATTCTCATTAGTGATCAAGAACGTATCAAAGAGAGCGAATCAGAATGGGATGAGGATGCTTCGTTTCTTGAAGGCCATCTCAGGTTTTCATATCCTGAGGTAGTGTTAAGGCAAGATACTGTGAACATCTATGTGAAAGAAGCAGATTTCAACAGTATCAATGATCAATGGCCAGTATTACCGGTGAACATCACGACTTTTGAACTTCCTTTTGGATCTAAGATAATCGATGTAATGGTATCGTATTCAGATCCAGAGATAATTAAATTACCTGCACCGGTCGCATATGGGTCTTGTTCTATCTTTACTAAGGAGAGTAAACATATCTATAGCAGTTCGAATATGTTTCCTTCAAATCATTTCTCTTATCATACAGGGGGAGGGCTCTCTAACGGGGAACATACGACCTTTGTCACCGTACGAATCTATCCTGTGACCTATGTACCTATGGAGCATAACGCTTATTTTATCGAGAATATTAGCTTTAGGGTATTCTATGAGGAACCAGTGGTACCGTTGCTTCAGGATGTTGATAGATATGATCTTCTCATCATCTCTCCTAATGCGTTTGTGAAGAACCTTGATGCACTTATAGATCATAAGAACAAGATGGGTGTGAGAACTGAGCTTGTGACGGTCGAAGAGATAGACCAGAAGACCCGTGGGCGGGATCTTCAGGAGAAGATAAAGTATCATATCAAAGAGGAGATCGAAAACGCTGGGATCGATTATGTGCTTCTCGTCGGAGGACTTGACCGGCAATCAAGCCGATGGACGCTCCCTGTAAGATACAGTCATGTCCTGATCCGTGAGGGCACTCAAGAGATCATTGAACCACGGTTCATCAGTGACCTCTATTATGCTGATATCTATGACAGTGAGGGTAATTTCTCCTGTTGGGATACCAATGAGAATGATGTGTTTGGCGAATATGATGCAGGGGTCATCGATGAGATGGATCTGTATCCGGATGTATATATCGGTCGACTTCCTTGTCGGAACAAAAGAGAGGTATCTATCATTGTTGATAAGATAATAACATATGAGACCAAAACGAAGAATAGTGATTGGTTCAAGAACATTCTTCTTGTTAGTGGAGATCATTGGAATGATGAAGGTCATATCAATGAAGGAGTGCTCATCATGCAGAAAGCTAAAGAGATCATGGATGATTTCAATCCTATAGAGCTCTATACTACTGAGGATACCCTCTTGCTTGCTCGGGATATCCGAAAAGCGATGAACAAGGGCGCAGGGTTTGCATATTTCTGTGGGCATGGAGGCATCGGTGCGTGGGGGATACATTATCCACCAGATGCATCAGGGTGGGCGCCTACATTGACAAAGCTAGGCATCATCTCCTTCTACCGGAATTTCTATATGAGTTTTCTGAGGAATCGGGAGAAGCTTCCGGTGACCATTGTTGGTGGTTGTAACAATGGGCAGTTCGATGTCTCATTTATGAACATGATACGACAAGGAAGACTTAGTCTCTCACCTCATTGCTGGGCATGGCATCTTACCATACAGAAAAAAGGTGGAAGTATTGCAACGATAGCTAATACGGGTCTAGGGACCCATGCGATGGATGATGCAGATAACAATGGTGTAAATGATTACCTTGAGGTCTATGACGGATGGCTTGAACTCAAGCTCCTTGAACTCTATCAGAGGCAACATCTTGATATTCTTGGTGAGAACCAGGGAGAGACGATGACTTCATACCTGCATTCATTCCTTGGTTCAGGTGATGAGATGGATATTAAGATGGTGCAGCAATGGCAACTGTTCGGTGACCCAACACTTAAGATAGGGGGTTATTAGGTCTTTATTCTCTTGATGTATCGATCTTTTTTCAATCAAATGACCTATATGATCTATTCTTTTTCTTGTGACAACAAACAATAGTTCGATAGTGATTACACATTGATATCTTACTCTTCATTTTTTAAGAAACAATAAAATTTCATAACAAATATGATATTACTATTCTTATTATCCAATTTTCAAAGTATTAAAAAAAAATTGAAAGAGTGGGTGGAGACCCACAAAATCATTTGAGTGTGCTCACCCATTTATAGACTGGTTCGATAAGGTTTTGTATCCGTTCTTTCTCTTCAGTCATTGGACCAGGTTCCCAACCTTCAGCTGGTTCGAAATGAAAATCAGTTATGATCCCTTTTCGTTCTTTCTTTGGTCTGAAGACCACTTTTAACGGCATATTGAACTCCACATTCCATGGTTCGATCTGATGAAGTTCATTAGCGATAGCTACCTTACTCTCACCGATCACTGCATAGACAAGGACGATAGGGAGGCGTTTTAAGGATGATCTCCCGCTCCATCCAGCAACGGTCCAGGTATGTACCTTTGCTGTTAGTGGCATCTCGACCCATTCAGTTTTAGCTAGATCACAATCAAGGTTCCAGCAATGCGTTCGAACCGGTACCCAGGTATCTTTACAGATCGGACAGCGGGTACCCATGATCTTTCCGTCAAGCAGACCTTTGAAGAAGGGACTATTCCATCCATGTCGTATCGTATAGAGTTGATCATAGTGAAGGAATTGGTTCATAGCCTTTCCATCTTCAGATATCTCATGGCCTACAAAACATAACCCTGTTTCGTTGACATCATCAGGCCGATAGGAGGCTTTATCGGTGAAAACCGGAGCATCTGCATATCTTTTTCTTTGTTTTTCTTTTTTTATTTTTTCAAGCTCAGCCATTCTTACCCCCTCCGTAGGATAAAGTTAGAGATACTCGTACCAGTACCTGCATGGCTATTGACGATGCCACAGTTCGCATCAGAGACCACAGTCTTTTTGCTTAGATGTTTCTTTCGTGTTAGGTCTGCAAGTTGATAGTAACATTCAATGGTGCTCATAAGCCCTGTTGCTCCAACAGGATGACCATATCCCATGAGACCTCCGCCAGGGTTCATCGGTATCTCTCCATGCATATGAGTGGATTCATCTCTGAGGAATTGCGCTATAGATTCCTCATCTGCTAACCCAAGTGCTTTGTATATCTGAGCTTCAGAAGTGGAGAATGCATCATGTATCTCCCCGAAATCGATCTCTTTTAAAGGATCAGTGATATCTGCCATCTTATATGCTTGCTCCGCAGAGTTCCTACATGCAGCAAATTCCGTCATCTCTGGGTATCCTTTTCCATATCGCTCGGTCCATCCAGGGAAATTCAATCGGTCTCCTGCACGTATCGTACAACTTGATAATCCTATACCATCGATGGTACAGTATCCATCAGGATTCACTTTTTTAGCGTATTCTTCGGAACATACGATGACACCAGCAACACCTCGGGTCATCAGACAACAATCATATTTCTTTATTGGATATGATATCAATCGGGATTCCATCACGTCATCTACGGTGATGTATTTATGTTCATTTCGGTACCATTGGGCTTTTGGATTGTTCATTGCATTGTTCCGGTTCTTTGCACCAATGGTTGCGACATCTTCTTCTGTGACCTGGTTGTCTTTCATCCATTTGTTGGCCATCGCCGCATAATAGATAGGATAGATACCTCCTACAAGAAGCTCATATCTGATATCTGATGCGAGTGCAATGAACTCGCTTCCTTGGGACTGCGAAACTGAATCCATGGTCTCCCATCCGACTACTCCGACGACATCATGATGCCCGGACATCACCGCAAGAGCTGCTGCATAAAGTGCGCTGCCTCCTGTATTTCCACCGTTCTCTACACGGAAATGGGGAAGGCCTACAAGACCAAGATGGTCATGGATTATCCATTCGGAACATAGTTGATGACCGAAATGTACTGAAAAATGTGAGTACACCATGAGATCGATATCCCGTAAATGAAAATCAGGGACATCTTTTTGTGTCTCTTTCATACATTCCGCAGCGCCTCCTTCAATACTTTCAAAACCTGTTGGCCCGTAGTCAAAAGGAGTTGTTGCTCCTCCTATTATACATACTTTCCTCGTCATATCTTTACACCTCAATCTATCTGTGAGATTAAAAAACCATAGAATCAAGCTCCCCGTATCTCACAACAGTTGTATCAGGTAGGGATTGATTAATCTTTTCGTATATTGACGAAAAAACCTTATTTTCCGATGACCATCCCCAACGGGTCGATCTGTTTTAATTGTTGCAATTCTTGTTTAGTCGGTGGTGGAGTATTTGATATCTTTTTTGGGATGATGATATCAAAGGAACTTTGTTCTTTTATCTGATCGATCGTCACATCTGGATGAGTTGAGAGAAGCATCATCTTCTTTGATTCTTTTTCAAATCCATAGACACCTAGTTGTGTGATGACCCGATACGGTCCACTCCTTGTAGGAAGACCATGGGTTCTTCTTGTATCTCCTCCATCAAGGTATCCTGGCGTTGTTCGAAAATCTATTTGTTCAACGAACCGGTGTGTATCCTGCCGCATGATGATGATGGTATGATTACAAAGGGAGCCTACGTCGTTTGCTCCACCGCTTCCGGGTAATCGGACCTTTGGATGATCATAGGCGCCTATGACCGTTGTATTGATGTTCCCATACATATCTATCTGAGCTGCTCCAAGGAACCCGTATTCTATACGACCTGCTTGGGCCATCGCCATGGAGTCATGCATACTTGACGCAGCATACGCCATATAAAAGGTACGGGAATCACCTACTGAGATAGGGAGTACCGGCATATCTGGGCCAATGCCTCCAGCTTCAAAGAATAAGAGTAGGTTAGGTGCATGGGTGCGTTGGGCTAGCATCGCAGCTATCATGGGAAGACCTGTTCCTACGAATACGGAACGTTCATCTTCTAAGAGATGAGAAGCAACACAGGCAAGTAGTTCCGTAGAATTATAGGGCGTGGTTTGTTTCTTTTTACTAGGTCTTTCTTTTAGCCAGGGTGCGGTCATTTTTGATTCGAATCGTTCTATCTTTTGTAATTCTTGTAATTTGTTTATTCCACCTATCAGGGAGAGGTATTCTTTGAAATCGTTGACGTTGTAGACATATTTTTCTAGGTAGTCTTGTGTTCCTTCATCGGATTTTGATAATTCAAGCCATTCGCCGATATGGTGTTCATCAAAGAAATATTGATAGGGCATCTGGCAGGGATGGGATCCATATGGTTCATGGACCACTGCATCGACCAGATAATAGGGTATCACTGTCTGATAGGGTTTCTCCTTTATCTGCGTGGTAGGGATGATCTCTTCTGTTGTAAGGATGACCCGTCGTGCTGCTCGAGCAAGTTCAAAGTCTTCAACCATGATACCATCGATTTGTGCATTACCAAATATATCACAACGTGGGACATGGATGACAGCGACATCAGGATAACATGCAGGGAGTAGACAGATAGGTTTTTTTGTGAAAGGATCAGTGATTATCTTTGATGAACTTTGTTCGAAGGTATCAGTGCCTAACATCACCCGTGTCGGTATGAACGGTAATCCCATCATGGCTGCAAGGAACCGCCATTGGTATCCTGCATTACTTATCTCCGCTGCAATGCTACATCGACCGGTCTCTACAGCTCGTCGTGATGCTGGGGAGAGACCACGGAGCTCATGACCAAAGGAGTAGGCTACCTCTACTTTTGTGACACACCCAGATCCTACGAGCAGGTCAAGGTCATGGACCGCTGTCTTTCCTGACATGGTCAGGTTCTTTTTTTGTTGTCGGATGATCTCATAGACAATGGGCATAGAGACCCGTACATGACCAAAACCACCCATTGCTAACAGTGATCTATCCTTTACAAACGTTCTCACTGCTTTCTTTGAGCTCATCTGTTTATCCTTTGGCGCAGGGGTTTTGTTCTTTCGTACCCATTCTCGGTTATCATCAGGGTCATGCCAGCCGATCAATTCACCTCTTCCACTGGCGAGTATCTCTATGTGTTCCTTTTTGTCATCTTGTCTGATTTGGTTTTCTTGATATGTTGATCTCATGAACTATCTCTTCCCCCTATTCATCTCTATTCTGATGGTATATTGATCCCTAGTTGGTGGAGATCCTCTCTCTTTCTTTAAGGATAATGGACCTATAGGTGATCCTTGTTTAAACTTTGGGTTTTCTTATAGGCCCCTTCGCATATTATGAGAATCCTTTTATCTCTACTGTCCCACGTTCCATCAATATATCTTTAAGGTTTGATGTTGGGTTGT
>JARVGL010000041.1 GCA_029762575.1 Thermoplasmatota archaeon
TTCCTGGAAAGAACCGTGAACTCTATAGGTACCTCTGGTAAAGTAGATGTCCCAAAAAGATTCATCGGAAAAAGAGCCTATGTCATCATCATCGATGAATAAGGATCACTTTTTTCTGTCCCACACCCGAAAAGAGCATTAACCTTTTATGCGTAGTATATTGGTCTCAGATGGATTTGATACGTTTTGCTAGCGTCGGGCGTTCCTTGTAAAATATCTTACTACCGCAATACGGACATTGCATGCCAATGTTCTTCACATCGAACTTCACGGTCTTTTTACAGATTCCGCACCGATACCCCGTCATACTGTTTCCTCGCCTTGTTCAGCTTGTAGACGCCGTTGTTCCATTGCTAGTGCTTCACCGCGAATGATCTTATCAACTTGCTGACCGATCTCGGTTTTTGGGATGTAGCTTCCTCCAGCAAATTTAATACCACATTTGCGGCATTTCCAAATACCTGTTCCAAGACGTTTCACTGCTACATGTCCACAGCTAGGGCAGGTATGCTTTTTCCGTTGTATCATTTCCACGTTTCGTATACGGGATCTTGCACGGACACCATATCGAGATCCCAAACGACCGGCAGAACCGACCTTCTTTGTTCTTTTTGACATAATTACGTACCCACGCTTTCTTTCAATATCTTCCTGATATCGCTCCCGTTAATAACGGAGTCTTTAATAATCTTTTTTATCTCATCAGCGGTAAAACTACCTTTTAAGCCCTTTTGCATCGCTCTAATATCACCTTTTGGATCAGTTGCCACCGTGATACGTGCTTCTGCGATATCCTGTTCATCAATGGATGGATCGACCACGATTGCATTATTGAACTTCACAAATGTACATGAGATAGGTGGATCACGGAGCGGTAATGGATAATCCTCAGGGTGTTCTTGAAGATAGCCTGCGGCATCCGGATATTGTTCTTTGATCTTCTCAAGCATTGGCATCAACTGAGTTATAGGGACCTTAGCGTTGAACAATGCTGCAAGAGCTGCTAAGGATGCGGCATCAAAGAGATTCCCATCATAATCAATGATATGGATATCAATGAAGATGATCCAGATCTTCTCACCAGGTATGATACAGAGTTTGCCAAGATCGATGACCTCAGATTCCCTGATGCCTCTATCAACGACCCGTGCAAGTTCAATGGTCTGCTGATCAGGAGGGCCTGCCTCAAAATCCGGTGATGCTAAAGGGATAAGTTCCGCTGCTGTCGTGATGACCCCAGAATCCGGAGTATCTGGATAAGGGTCACCGATACTCATCTTTATACCAGCGATGACCTGTGTATTTCCGATTCTCACTCGTGCAGATCCTTCGGCTTTACTGATGATGCCTGGTTCAATGGTGATGGGACGGTATTGGTTGAACTGCCGACCATCAGCCCGTTTCCCTTGTTCCACAAGTTTGTATAAATGTTCCTGTTTGATGACTGGTGATATCGTCATTCTTCCACCTCCACATCGGATTTATATCTTCTGAGTAATGCTTCTTTCTGTAGTTTTGAGATCTCTTGGCAGCCTTTCATTGCAAGATCAAGAGCATGTTCAAACTCATCAAAAGTGAGATGTCCATCCATCTGTAGAAGGATGATGTCGTTAGTCCTAGGAGCAATAGCTATTGGAAGGTCAGCATTGCCAAAGTTATCTTCTTCTTTCCCAAGGTCCAATACCACAAAGCCTCCGGAGAACATTCCATCATTATTCTCTGCTCCTATCTTTCCCGCGGCACAAGCAACAGGTATATCTCTCATAGGGATACCTGCATCTGCGAGTGCGACCCCTGCGGCGGTCAATCCTGCACATCGAGTACCTGCTTCGGCATCAAGGACCTCGATGTTCACATCGATTGCTGCTCTGGGGAACTGATCGGTCAACACGATCTTTTCCAATGCTTCAGAGGTAACCTTGGATATCTCTTGACTTCTCCTATCCGGGCCAGGTCGTTTCCTATCATCGACGCTAAAAGCTGCCATGTTATAACGTGCCTTCACAATGGCCTTTAATGGATTCTGTGTGTGTTTTGGGATGGCCTCACGAGGTCCATAGACCGCTGCGATGACCTTATTACCTCCCCATTCAAGATAACATGATCCATCTGCACGGTGGAGTACACCTGCTTCGATCTTGATGTTTCGAAGTTGATCAGGCCCACGTCCATCTAATCGTTTTCCATTTTCATCGATAAGTTTCTTATCAGATTTCATAACTATTACACTTCCTTTTTACTGTCCATGAGATGCAAGGAATTCTTCGATCTTATTTGTCAGACCAAATGAGATAGATTCTTCTTCGATCTTATGGATTGCCTGTTGGGCCAAAGCCACGTTCTTATCCTCTCCATCAATCCATATTCTACCATTCTGGCCGACAAATATCCGGCATCTTGTATATTTCTTTAGGATCCCTATCATCGAACCCTTTTTTCCTATGATCCGTGGTACTTTTGAAGGTTCCACGTTGATGATATGGCCACCTCTTATCTTATAGAGATTCCGATCCTTAAGAGTTATTTGCAATTTCTTCTCAATATTTACCTGAAGTACTTTTGCCATGATGGAATCACCAGTGTTTAAAAATTTTTCGGTCTCTCCGAACTCAACATCCCACGGTACCTCATTGACATGAAGCAAAGCAGGGTAGGGTGCATTGATATCAACAAGCCAACTAGAGGACATCGCTTCCTCAACGATACCTATGACAAGATCTCCCATCACCGCATCATAGCGACCTTTGAGGGGTACGACGTTGATATAGGGTGGACTTTCATACCGTATCCCAAGGACGTTTGAATAGATCTTTTCATTTTCAACAATGGTCCCTCGTCCTGGTTTAAAATCCTTAAGATCACCTACTAATTGACCTGGAATAACTATCTCTCGTGTTGATTTAGACATGGATGGTGCCTCACTAGTATGATATAGGTATTATTTCAGTATCTTTGTTGAAACATTTCCTTTTGTCACTTCGTTCAATCTATCATAAAACTCATTCTGCATTCCTGCGGGCAGTTTAATGATCCCGACCCAAGATCCATCACTTTGCCATTCTTCTTGATCAAGGGATCCTAGGCCACGTACAACACCATATGCCTTTCCGACATGTTGCGCAGGTATCTTTACTGATATCTTCACCCGGTCCATCGAGAGAGGAATCAATGCTCTAATGGCGTTGACCGTTGTTTTCACTTGTTCGCTGACAGGTTTGAACGGATCGATATGGATCCCTGCCTCCTCCATCGCTCGTTCGATACGTTGTCGAGGGTGAGGTGTTTTGGTCTGGGGGTCCATAGCATTTCGAACAATAGTGTCAATGACACGTTTCTTTTTGTTCTGTTGCATTTTTTGCCGTTGCTCTGTTGTTAACTGTATATCACCGTTCATGATGATATGTTTCGCAATCTCTAATATCTCAGTGGTATCGAAATCCTCTTTTAATTCTTCTTCAGGGGCATGAGTTCCTTTCTTTGCATCGGTGAACACCGCATCGATTGCGAGGATCTCCATGATATCGGTTTCTTTTCCTTCGATGATATCTGCAGCACCATAGGGGTCCACAAGGACCTCGAAATGGTGTTCCCCTTTTTTTATCCGAGCTATAACGGCATCATCAAGACTTACCAAAATCAGTTTCCTCCAATCGCTTTTTCAACATAGGCTTTTGATTCATCCTGTGGTAGGATATAGAATGAAAAATCCCTGTCCACTAAGCCTATCTCGGTTGCCTCAGGGTTGAGTTTTTCTTCCGTTGCCTGATGAAGTGCCTTGACGCCTAGAAGGATGGCTTCATCCTTTGTAAGATTCTCTTTGTAATGTGCCTCAAAGTAGCTCATTGCTCCATTTCTCCCAGACCCTTCGCTACTTGCTTTATACTCCATGAGAGCGCCGGATGGATCAGTTGAGAATAACCGTGGCCCGGTC
Source organism: Thermoplasmatota archaeon (assembly GCA_029762575.1). Lineage (GTDB taxonomy): Archaea > Thermoplasmatota > E2 > DHVEG-1 > DHVEG-1 > EX4572-165. The sequence goes on from JARVGL010000041.1 coordinate 3,932, forward strand.
TCATCATATCCTGCAACAAGCAATGCAGTGCCAAATGGACGTACACCACCATATTGGGTATAGGTTTGTTTGAAATCGCAGATCTTCTTGACAAGCGCTTTGACCTGTATCTTCTCATTATAGGTTATCTCGTTTATCTGCGCATCTACACGAGCTCTATCTATCAATGCACGTGCATCAGCTACAAGACCTGAGGTCGCACAACCGACATGTTCATCGATCTTGAAGATCTTTTCAATGGACCCTGGCTCAATTAAATGTGAAGTTATTCTCTTATCGACAATGAGGACAACACCTGTTTTATATTTCAGACCCACTGTGGTCGTTCCTCTTTTGACCGCTTCTCGTGCATATTCGACCTGAAACAGTCTTCCATCAGGGGAGAAAACAGTGATTGCTCTATCATATGCCATATTTGTTGGTTGCATCTTTCTTTTTCACCTCATATTTTGCATAAACTTTTTTTACCGTATGTATGCATCTTCTTCCTTATACGTTTCACCTCACAATACACTTTTGGGCTAAATAGTTTGTGATAACTATCATGCTCCAACCCTATACACCTTTTCTGTCACCCCAGAGGATCTTATGCACCTGCAACCCGAGATGGACACGGAGGCCATCTGTAAGGATCCATTCCGCTAGCTTTGTAGGATTCGAACCCCATACAGGTTGGAAGAAGATAGGACAAGCAATATCGTGAGCAGTAAGGATACTTTTCGCATAGTCATAATCGACTTTCGTTTTGATGATACATTTGAGTTGATCAATACTTGATAGCTCGCTAAGGTTTGTTTGCTTCATCATTGTATGCATACCCGAAGAGGGACATTTGAGGTCTAGCGATATCATAAGATGTGACCTATGTTTTAAGAAAGATATATCCTGAGAACCATTTGTTTCGATACTACAATGATATCCTTTCTCCACAAGGATATGTAACAGATCAGGCATGTCCTTCTGAAGTAATGGTTCTCCACCTGTGATACATACATCTTGGCAATCATATTCCTTTACGTTTGAGAGTATCTCGGCTATCGTCATGGTCATACCTTTCTCGTAGGCATAGGTTGTATCACAATAGCTACATCTAAGATTGCAACCCGTGGTTCTTATGAAGATGGTGGGTAATCCCGTGAGACGCCCTTCTCCTTGGATCGAATGAAAGATTTCGTTTATTTTCATCTCTGCTCTCATAGATTTGAAGCATTTAAATCATTGCGATGGTGTAAAAGAATATTAAAACAGGGATCAAATCGATCAGCTGGTTAAGAAATAAGATGATAAAATGATGTCTCAGGCGTTATTATCCTACCATGAATTTTTTCTTTATCTTCCCTATGATCGGTACTAATGGCATTGATATGATGCAGAGCAATGAAAGAATCGTACTATAAAAACCAAGGCCTGCACCCCAAGTACATGAAAGTAGTATCTGTTCGGATTCCCCAGGTAAGGTTATCGGGAGGTCGCTAGAGCCAAAGAAGTCACCTACACCAACCTTTGTCACCTCAGACATGGCGACGTAGAAGAGAACAATGCCGAGCAGTAGAAGAACAAGGATGAGGATAGTAAGAATCGTGGATATCCTTTGGAATCGTTTTTGTATAAACATGTTTGAAAGGATGATGACAATTGATAGGATAAGAAGAAATGATATGATCCCCAACACCATGGTGAATTCTTCTGGGACCGCACTTATTTCCCCACCGATTGCTTGGGATGATGCTGTTAACGTGATGATGTTTGCAGGGTTCAAAATGGTATTTGTTGTTGTGGAAACAGATCCATTTTCCCCTGTGAGTTGCCACCAGGGTTGTAAGAGTGCGATACCGATGAGAAAGACGGCTAAAAGATATAGGCCATTCTTTCGTTGGTTCTTCCAAAAAAGGAATATACAGAGTCCTAACCCAATGATGAGAAAGAGTATTGGTGCTGTTGTATGAAGCGATGAATCCTGTGTACTCACAATATCGATGGTTCTTTCTCCTTTTACATCGATTTTTTGTTTTGCAATGGTTTTGTCAGAGAACATATCAAGGCTGTATGTTCCTGGGGGAACGATCAGTGTTGATGCTCCCTCTCTTATTTTCTCGGTTGGACCTTTTCCCGCTCTTTCTAGTGAGACCGTTGCAGTATCAATGGGTTCTCCTACGTTGTTGTAGACATTAAGATGTACAGGGAATTCAGCGGGGAATACGATATCGATGGTCTTGTCCTTGGATAGAGATATGGTTTCCAGGTATTCAACGGATTTATAGCTTAATCGTAATTGATAGGTTGCAGGATAAAGAAGTGAAAATGAATAGGCACCTGAACCTGTTGATGATGCAGAGATAGTCTGACTCGTAGCCATATCGTTGCTTGTAACTGTTGGATTTGGATCTATTGCTGGTGGGAGGCCAAGGGTATCTTTCACGGTGAGCGTTAGTGAATGGAGATTCATTTGGATAGTATGAATCCATGTCTTCCATCGATTCTTTATACCAAGGTCAACCTCAGACTCTGATATAATGAACCCATCATAGAAAGCGTTCAGGGTATATGCTTTATTGGTGTATAAGGGGAGAGGAAGTGAAAGAGTCCCGCTTTCGTCAGTTGTTTGTTCTGCGATGATGATATCTTGATATTGTATCATCACATGGGCATTTCGTACCGGTTGTTGTTTCTGATCGATGATCGAGATATCTAGCTTTGTCTCTGGTTTACAGTATATATGGGTCTTAGTGTCACTATTGACCTCTACGATACTGAAGCCGACGTATCTTCTCTCGTTTCCTCGTAACGCATTCTCCTTATATATTTTAACGAGATAGGTTCCTTCCTCAAGGTTTGAAAACCGAATTGTTTTGAACAGTGTACTATTTCGAATATCAAATATACCGGTTACTGTCTTGATCTTTTCAAAGAACGTAGCGTTATCAGCAAATTCTATGTTTACATCACCGAGCTGGAGACGTCCAATCGAACCAGATGAGGTGAATGTGTTCTCTTTGAAGAGTTCAGCAGAGAGATATGAGATATTCTTCCCTGTTAGTGCTGATAATAATGAGCCAAGGGGAAATGATGGTTCAAGATGAACTACGGTGGTGAGGATATATCGAATGGTATCTTCATCTGGTCGTTCGGTTGAAATGTTCCCTCGTTGTATCGGTCTTTGTTTGATGAGTGTCTGATATATATCTGATTCAGCGTCAACCGCTTGATATCCTCCGGTTTGTAAAGCGATATAGGCAACGTTGAAACTTACATTGGTTCCTTTTGAGAGTTTCGTATTATGTTCCCCATCCTCATAGGCGTTTCTAATAGCAAAAAGATCTCCGGTATCTGCTTCCAGTCCGGGTAGTTTCACATGTTGTTGACTACTTATCTTTATTTGGATACCATCATTTTTCCCTTCGACAAAACCAGTATGTTTATCAAAGATGAGCCCATGGGCTTGTCCTGATGTGGGATCATTGATACATAACCATGCTTTTGATCCAAGGTCCTGGTCATCAACAGCAGAGAGGATCCATTCCGCAGGGCTCGCATCTGGATCAGTGGGCATCTCATATTCGATGATCGTTTCATCATCACGATAGAAGTGGACTAGAGGGAGAATATCTCCTAGATTCATGTCCTTTATCGTTGCACTACGTGCCTTGATGGTGGAAAGGGATGCATAGACCCCTTCCTTTTGTTTATCCCCCTTGATATCAAGGTCTTTGAGGACCTCATGGTTCACGTTCACATGAAGTGTCTTTGTTACGTTTGGACAATAATAATACGAATAGATATTATCGGTTGTGAACTCTCCGCCAGGTGATGTTCCTTGTATCTGTACTCGTATCATGAGGTTCCCATCAACTAGGATGGTTTTAGTAATATCTTTGGCCCATTGTGTTCCTGTGTGTTTACCTGGGGGATCGATACTATAGGTGGTGTAGAACGCCCCTATTTGCTCAGCATTTGTTGTCTTGAACTCTTTTGAGTTCGGTTTGAGTTTGATGATGGCATTGCTCATTCCATTTGCAAGAAGTTCTCCCTTTTGGCATATGGCGTAGATGATGAATCCATCTTCGTTTATCTGATAATAATCAAAATCCATCTTTTGACCGCTAATGGGTTCGTAGTAATAATGGGTATCAATAATGGTCAAATGTTTTGGGTAGGAGGCTGGTTCAGTTGCACTATCACTATAAAGGACAAGATAGGTCTCTTTCCCATTGGCAGATTCAGGGATAAGAAAGACGAGGCTACATGCATCAATATATGATTGATCGGTATGGGAGAGATCATAGATCTGTGATTCTATCTCATTAAGGCCTGAACCGTCATCATATGCTACTCGAACCGAGTGTTTTGTCTCGTTCTCAGCCCAGCATCTATTGGTAAATTTGATACGGATATCAATGGGTTGATATGTGGCTTCTGGGAGGGTTGTATCGATAGGTATCGATATTTCCTGTTTATAGGGGAGTGTGTCGATATCGGTTTTCTTAAAAGAGATATCATCAGAGGGTACAACGGGTATCGTTGATGTCAATACCATAATTATTAGAAGGATCAGAAAGGGAAGTTTACGCATAAGAGGCATAATATGTAAAGTATTTATAATAATATAAATATTTTGTATGAGATAATAAAAACAGTGTTATAAATAGATGTGTTTTTTTTAAAAATCATAGGATGTGCACAACAACATTTAAGCTAAGAGATTATCTCTTAAAAAGAAACTATGTTGATAGAGATGGTTCATTTTCAGAGCTCTTACCTACACCAATCCGGACGTAACATCAATAAATGATATCATGATTCTACTATGAGATTATGATACATACCGATGAGTCGCTACGACAAAAAGCATATGATCTTGCTTATAAATATGAAGCAGAACGCGGTAGCTGCCCTCAAGCGGTTCTTTCAGCTATCTTTGAAACATTAGGGGTTGGAGACCCGATGACGGTGCAAGCTGCGGATGGTCTTGCTGGTGGTACGGCACTCTCAACAGAGGGGACATGTGGTGCTTTGGTCGGGGGGATACTAGCGATAAGTTCAATCGTTGGACGAACCTATGAAGATTTTTCAAAAGGGGAACGGAAAAGACGTGTGTTCCAGTATGTTAAGAAACTCTCCGACCGGTTTGAAAAAGAATATGGTGGAATACCCTGTAAAAAGGTGCAAACGCAGTTATTCGGTCGGAGCTACAGGCTTAGCGATCCTACGGAATATGCTTCGTTCGAAAAAGCTGGTGCCCATATTGATAAATGTCCGTCAGTTGCTGGTAATGTTGCTTTTTGGACCGTTGAGATCCTTGAGCAGATCATGGATAGATGAAACAACATACCCGTACCTCTGTTATCTATGTTCTACTGTTCTTTTTAATAATATCTTCTAGATAAAGAAGAATAACAAAGGAAGTGCCAAACAGATGATACCAAAGATAACAAGAGCTACTCCAATAGGCCCTAGTTTATATGCATCTGGTAACGCCTTCTGTGTGAGTATCAAAGACCCTGAGCCATAGATAATGACGCCGATGACACCGGTGAACATAAGGGTGATACTTAGCATAAGCAATACTGAGACACCCATTGACATTACGATAGATAATGGGATGCCTGTAGCAAGTAGATAAAGGAAAATGACCATGGTGAATTTCTTATACGGTATCGTTCGAATTGGTTTTATAAGGTTCCGTGAGGTTTCAAATAACATTCGGGATGCTGCTTCAAAACCTGCATATACCGTTCCGAACAACGCAAAGAAGACACCGATCTGAAAGAGGGGTTTTAACCAGTCGGCCATGTGTTCAAAGATGATGACCTGATCCTGGATAAGCTTTGCATCCTGGGGAAGTAGTTGGTTTGGACCAAGAAGTAGAGCACCTGCTATCATATAGGCGGATGAAACGATGGCAATAACGATAAAAGCGATAGAGAGGTCCATCTTTATTGGGATAAGCAGTTGGCGCGCTTTTTTCCGTTCTTCTGTACTACTGGGAAGATAGGTTATCTTTCCCTCTTTCTGAAACGAGTTGAAGCATTGCTGTGAAAATGCAGCGGGATCATGTTGATGTTCAAATATTCCCCATTTCTTGACCTTTATCCACCCGAGGTATCCGACAAGTGTGATGATAGTGATGGTCAATGTTCCAAGGTATCCTAGCATGTAGAGGGGGATGGATGTATTTGTCACCGAAGGATACTGTTCATAGACCCATAACGGAAAATCCGCTGGTGCATCTATCAGGAAATAATTTGGCAGAATCTCCAACCAATTTGGCTGCAACCAGATAATGGATATTATCGCACCAACGGCAAGGACTGCGACAAAGAATGCTTGGGTGTATTCTAATACTTTATAACGACCTAATACGACAAGTGCCCCTGCAAGTACACAAAAAGAGATGCCCCAGATAAGGTAATGACCAAATCCAAAGATCCATGCAAGTGATTGACCTAATGAAGTGATGATGGTTCCAGTAAATATCGGTATGAAGATGATCATAATGAGAATGAACAAGCAGTTCAGCCAGCTGAATTTCGTTTTAATGGCAAAAAGGTCCATTAGACTAATGCCTGAGAGCATGGTGAACCGACAGCTCATATACGCAATGATGAACGAACCGATGTTGATGCTGATGAGCCAAAGAAGTGAGAAACCTGCCCATGCACCTATCTGAGGACCAAGGATGAGTTGTCCTTGACCGATGGTGACAGATGCAACGATGGCGCCTGGGCCAAAGAACAGTAGATATCTTAGATATTTCTTAAGTGACGGTTTTTCTTTGATAACTGCTGGTGGTTCTGGATATGTGACATGTAGGTCTGTTGGCATTTATGTATCACCTTTCAAATATGATCTCTCTTCTTTTCTTTAAAACCGGTTCAGGGAACTTAGGTTTATATGTCCTTCTAATGGCTTCATCGTAGGCTTTCTCCCCTTTTTCCTTTAGTATATCCATTCCTCTGTTTATCTGAGAAAGGACACTAGCGTTCACTTTATCTACTGTGATAGGGGCCATTTTCTTTACAAGTTTCATCATGATGTTGAGTCCATAGGGGATGGATTCAAGCCACATGATGGTGCCGGGGACCGCTGAGAACCATATACCAATGGAATCCTCACCGAATCGAGTGAGGGGGATATTGCTAGCTGCTTGTCGTTCGGGTGTTGGTCCGACGTCACAAACCTCCCATTTCCCATCGATGAACGCTTCACCTTCACCATGTATGAGGAAATAACCCATTGCATCTGAATATTTCTTTATCATGGGGTCAACGAACAAGGTATCAGACCATGCATCTATCATGGTTAGGGAATAGAGTTTATAACGCGCTTTGATGCCTGCTGCTCTGCAAAGGGCAATAAAGATCGATATCTTATGAATGCAGGTCCCAGTCCCACGTTCTAGTGTTTTTTCAACCCCGTCCAATGGGACCATCTCCAATGTTAGTTTTCTTTTAGAGAATTCAAATGCTGCAATGGCAAATTCCCTATCGGATACTTTGTATGCTCCGAGTTCATGAGCAAGAGATATGATCTCTGGCTGGGTGTGGTCACAGAAGAGTGTTGGTCTAAGATATTTCTCATTTGAGGTACATACCTTCATATGTTCCTCATATGGTGGGATAGTAAACCTTCTTGGTGGTCGTACATATTTTACTTCAGATGGTGTTATCTTGCTGAGTTTTTTGATGTCTTTAAGATTTGTAAAGACTATCTTGCCCATTGTTAAAAAACCAATGAACAATAGTTTTCTCATGGCTCTGGGGGGAAGATAGCTCCTATCCCTCATCTGTCGTATTGTGGTCATATGGGTCCACCGTTCAATATCATTCAATTATTTGTTATCATGAAAAATATGTTTTCGTTGTTTGAACAATCGTTCTTTTTTCATTGGTAATACCATATCCTTTTGGGTTTCCTGAATTGAGGCCTGTTCCATTAATAAGTATCTTTAAAGGAATCTAAAAAGATATATTTTAATATATCTTATTTCAAGATTATTTTCCCAGATCTGAAGATAGCATCCGACGAACCTCTTCTGCGCATCCTCTCACATCTTCTCCTTTTGCTCGTCTTACTTCTGGTTCAAGGACTGGTCCTGGTCTATCACAGACCGGACATCGTTTCAAGAGCTTGACCTGGTCACCGGTGACGATAAAACCTGGGTAGCTTGTTGTCGCTCCATCAAGAAAAGCAAATCGTCCTGATTCACCATATTCAACAGGTTTGAATTCTTCATTAAGGACGAGTGGTTTGTAATACGAGTACGGTGCATGAAGATAGTGGCCTTCAGGGCAATGGACCATCCAACCATTCCCTTCGACCATCCCATAGACATCAAGTACGAATTTTCCAGGAATACCAAGGACATCTTTTACTTGCTTTCTGAACTCTTCAACAGGCATTCGCTTATTCTCATGGACCTTCC
>JARVGL010000042.1 GCA_029762575.1 Thermoplasmatota archaeon
ATCTTTACGGTCATGCCAGAGACGATAGCAATCTTTGGTCTCCTCGTAGGAATCCTTCTCATGACTGGGCTAGGGCTCCTCTAAAACACGACTGTGTGACCCCTATGTCAGCAGAAACACTTATCTCTCGGATAAAGAATGATGCAAAACAAGATGCAGATACGATACTAGCTACCGCTAAAAAACAAAGCAAACAGATGATGAAACAAGGCCTTGATGAGGCAAACAAACAAGTAGAACTGATCACGGATGCTGGAAAAAAAGAACAAGAGAACATCAAACGTATCAAGATATCCCAGGCTCAGCAAGAAGCAAAACGACTACGGTTACAAGCCAAAGAGAACGTCATCGATGAATGCTTCCAAAAGGCATTACAACAGCTTCAAACTCTCCCTGATGAAACCTATTCCCAGATGATCGAAGCCTTCATCAAACAAGCACTTGTTCAGATACCTGACGGGTTCAGTATCTCATATTCAAAACCTCTAGATAGGACCATAGCCAAAAAACATGATGTCCCTCTCAAAGGAAGTTGTGAGGCCTCTGGTGGATTCATCCTCATCTCTAATGATGGACGTATCAGTATTGATAACACCTTTGAAGGCATCTTGAAACGAAAAAAAGATGAGATACGTGTTGAAGTTGGAAAACTCTTTTTCTCATAACCTCATTTCAAGGAGATAGATACGATGCTTCATAGCCTCTTAGACCCAAACAACCCTCTTATGTGGGTGTTTGTCAGTAGTATCCTAGCGGGAGCAATCGTAGTTATCTATCGCCCTTTCCTCTCTTTTGTTCGATTCGTGTATCCCAACGCAAAATACGAGGCTATGGGTAACGTCTTTCTCCATCAGCCATCGCTTCAAAGACTCCTTGAATCAGGGTCCCTTGAAGGATTCGTCGAACAATTAAACACTCAGAAGGATTATAAAATACAAGGAACAACGGCTTCTGAAGTTCAACAACACCTAGACCAATTGTTCGTTCAGACCATCGAACATATGAAAAAAGATCACGCCAAAACCATGCATCCTTTCTTTGATCGATACCTTGAAATCTATGATACATCAACTGTTAAAACAGTGATAAAGCTCAAACGCAGACAACAGACTATCGAAGAACCATTGCATACACAAGTAATCAGCAAACGTGTCCAACGATTCATTCAACAACTAGAATCAGCTGATCCTGAAAGTTATCTTGAGATCATCAAGGACTTTGGCTTTCCAATATCATTCATAGATCTATTAAGGCAGCCCGATACATCTGATGAATCGATCGATGCAGCTATCGACCGACAATTCATTGAATCCCTCCATCAGATAAAAGTACCCTATAAATGTCAACAAGCAAAACATCTCTATATAAAACGATTGATCGATATCACAAGTATCAAACTCTTATTAAGAGCAAAAAAGAGACATATCGATGAAACAGAATGCCTTGAGCTTTATATCGATGAAGGATACGAGATACTTCTCTGGAAGTTTAAAGAGCTCTGTAAGGCTGAGACCGTCTCAGATATCATTTCTTTACTTGAAGCAACATCCTATGGACCCGTATTACGCCAAGTGACAGAAACAACGAAAACAACAACAACATCAGTGCAACCATATTCCGATGCCCTCGACCAGTATATGCTTTCCATCATGAAAGACATCTCAAATAATTTTTATAGCTCGATTGGTCCGACCCTTCGGTTCCTCTACGCAAAACAAACAGAGATAACGAATCTAAAGATAATCGCAAAAGGTCTTTCAGAACAATTACCTACTGAATCGATCACATCATTGCTCAGAACGGAGGTAGACGTATGAACATCATATGTTTCTGCGATACAGATACCGCTATAGGGTTACGTCTTGCAGGCATAAAGGATGTTCGCATACCTAAGCTAGATCTCTCTGATCTCATGAACCTCTGGAATGCCGTGGAGGAAGAAAGCGATACCATTGGTATTATCCTTATCACAGAAAACTTAGCAGAACACCTTGGGCAACAACTCAAGGAATATCGTCTCAGGAACACTATCCCTATCGTCATAGAGATACCTGATAAGAAAGGACGGAAAAAAGATCACATTGATTATGTTTCATATCTGATGAAGAAAGCTGTTGGCATGGATATTAAAAAATAAACGATAAAAAAAAATTATGATAGAGGTTTAGAAATATGACCAAAGATAAACAACAGGGAAGAATCATCCGTATCTCCGGCCCCGTCATCGAAGCTGATGGTATGCATGGTGCTAAGATGTATGATGTGGTCCGAGTTGGAAAAGAGAATCTCATCGGTGAGATAATCAGATTACATCATGATAGAGCAACGATTCAGGTCTATGAGGATACCAATGGTCTAGAACCAGGTGGGATAGTGCATTCCACTGGTTTACCACTTTCTGTTGAACTTGGTCCAGGGCTCTTAAAAAATATCTATGATGGTATCCAACGACCTTTACCCACCATCTTTGAACAAACAGGTGATTTCATAGAACGTGGTGTTGAGGCAGATGCGTTAGATGTTAAGAAAAAATGGCATTTCACACCAACTGCTAAGAAAAAAGATGAGGTGGAAGGTGGCGATATCATAGGCACAGTAGAGGAAACATCTCTGATCACACATAAGATAATGATACCACCAGGTATTAAGGGAACACTTATCAGTCTCTATGATGAAGGAGATTATACGGTTACTGAGGATATTGCATTCGTCAAAACAACAGAAAAGGAAATCCCACTTCAGATGCGACAACGATGGCCTGTGCGAAAGGCTCGACCAGTAAAAGAAAAATATGATCCTTCTCTTCCCTTGATAACCGGTCAGAGAGTGATAGATACCTTTTTCCCTATCGCTAAAGGTGGGACCGCAGCGATACCTGGTGGGTTTGGAACAGGTAAGACCATTACCCTTCATCAACTAGCCAAATGGAGCGATTCACAGGTCGTTATCTATATAGGCTGTGGAGAACGTGGTAATGAGATGACCGATGTTTTACGAGAATTCCCAAAACTTGTTGATCCTAGATCCGGTGAATCCTTGATGGATAGGACCGTTCTCATCGCAAATACAAGCAATATGCCTGTAGCTGCACGAGATGCAAGTGTCTATACCGGTATCACGATTGCGGAATATTATCGGGATATGGGCTATGATGTCGCATTGATGGCGGATAGTACGAGTCGACTAGCTGAAGCGATGAGAGAGATCTCTGGTAGATTGGAGGAGATGCCAGGGGAAGAAGGCTATCCTGCGTATCTAGCATCTCGACTAGCGGAATTCTATGAACGTGCGGGACGAGTACGTCTCAAAGGAACTAAGGAAAAAGAAGGTAGTGTATCAGTGATGGGCGCGGTCTCTCCGCCAGGTGGAGATTTCTCTGAACCTGTTGCACAGAACACTCTTCGTATCGTCAAAGTATTCTGGGCGTTAGATGCTGATCTAGCGGACCGTCGACATTTCCCCTCTATCAACTGGTTGAAATCATATTCATTGTATCTAGATAGTGTGAGAGACTGGTGGAGCAAGCAGATAGGTGAAGAATGGTTACAGCTACGGAACAAAGCGATGGCATTACTACAAAAAGAGTCCGAACTTCAAGAGATAGTGAAACTTGTTGGACCTGATGCGTTACCACCAAAAGAACGAGCACTCCTTGAAAGCGCTCGAATGATCCGGGAGGATTTCCTCCAGCAAAGTGCGTTTCATGAAGTAGATACCTACTGTCCAGGTAAAAAACAATACGAGATGCTACGGATCATGTCGAAATATGCTGAGAGGATACAAGAAGCAGTGGAAAAACATGTTCAGATCAGTAACATTATTATAATGAAGACACGGGAACGACTTGCACGAATGAAAACCATACCTAATGAAGAGTTCGAGAAACGATTTCATACGATCGAAAAAGACATGGATGATGAGATAGATGCACTTATCAAAGAGGTGAGTCCTCAATGAGCAATAAGAACATTGAATATACAACGGTCTCAGAGGTCGCAGGGCCTTTGATGGTAGTGGAACATGTAAAGGATGTCGCTTACAACGAGGTCGTACGTATACGAACCGCAGATGGAGAAGAACGTACCGGACAAGTCCTTGAAGCATATCTAGATAAAGCAGTGGTCATGGTCTTTGAAGGGACAAAAGGACTTGATACAAAAAAAACATCTGCTCGTTTCATCGGAGAGACCATGAAAATAGGATTGAGCAAAGATATGCTCGGTCGTATCTTTGATGGAACAGGGAACCCAATCGATGATGCGCCTTCCATCATTCCTGAGATGAGACGGGATATCAATGGAAACCCGTTGAATCCCTATGCACGAGAATATCCTAGAGAATTCATTCAAACCGGTGTATCCACCATCGATGGACTCAATACACTGGTCCGAGGACAGAAACTACCAATATTTTCAGGGTCCGGTCTTCCTCATAATCAATTAGCTTCACAGATAGCTAGACAGGCAAAGGTGTTAGGTAAGGATGAGTCATTTGCCGTTGTTTTTTGTGCGATGGGTATTACTTCAGAAGAAGCAAATCTCTTTATACGAGATTTTGAGAACACAGGAGCACTTGAACGTACTACGATGTTTCTTAACCTTGCAGATGACCCAACGATAGAACGTATCATTCTTCCCCGTATGGCGCTTACCTGTGCAGAATATCTTGCCTTTGACCTTGATATGCAGGTCCTTGTCATATTAACAGATATGACCAATTATGCAGAGGCGTTACGAGAGATAGCTGCTGCACGAGAAGAAGTACCTGGTCGTAGAGGATACCCAGGATATATGTATACGGATCTAGCGATGATTTATGAGCGAGCAGGTCGGATAAAAGGGAAAAAAGGATCAATTACCCAGATACCGTTGTTAACGATGCCTGATGATGATATCACCCATCCGATACCAGATCTCACTGGATATATCACCGAAGGACAGATCGTCCTTGAACGAGGTCTCTATAAAAAAGATATCTATCCTCCAATCGCTGTTCTTCCTTGTCTCTCACGGTTAATGGATCGAGGTATTGGTAAAGATAGAACAAGAGAGGACCATGCTGATGTCGCAAACCAGCTCTACGCAGCATATGCCGAAGGTTGTGATCTACGTGATCTTGTTGCTATTGTTGGAGAAGATGCCTTATCAGAGAGAGATAGAAAATTTCTAGAATTCTCTGAACGTTTTGAACAAGAGTTCGTAAAACAAGGGGATCATGAGGACCGAAGTATAGAACAGACCTTGGATATAGGGTGGAAGTTATTCTCACTTCTTCCAACAGCTGAGTTAAAGAAGATAGATGAATCATATATCAAGACCTATCATCCAACATATCGAAAAGGAAAATCTACTCTGGATGAAACATCATGAGCCAACAATTATTAGAAGGTGTGAAACCAACACGGATGGAACTTCTAGAGATACGAAAGAAACTAACCCTAGCAGAGAAAGGACATAAGCTCTTAGAAGAGAAACGAGATGCCCTTGTGGAACGGTTCTTCAGCGTCATCGATACACGTAACGCACTTCTTTTGGAAATCGATTCTCTTTTCAAAGAAGCATTTACTTCTTTGATGACCGCTCAGATGATCATAGGCGAAGAACAAGTCAAACAAGCTGCGTACAGTATGCCGCAAGCTAGTTCGATAACATTCACTCAAGATAATATTATGGGTGTTAAGATCCCAAAGATATCCATGGAATCCTTTGAGATTCCTGAAAAGATAAGCTATACATTATTTGATACCTGTGCAGCACTTGATGAAGCACAAGTATTATTTAGTACCATTTTAAAAAAACTCATAACGTTAGCGGATGTCGAAGGAGGTATCAAAAGCCTCTCAGTTGATATTGAAAAGACGAAGAGACGGGTCCATGTCCTTGAGAACAATCTCATACCAAGATTACAAGCCACAAGAAAATATATAGAGATGCAGTTAGAGGAACTGGAGCGGGAGGATTTCTTTAGACGGAAACGTATTAAAGCAATTATGGAATCTAAGAAACAATCGGTATGAGTGGAATCGAAGAGGACCCTATCATCGGACGTTTTTTTGATTCAGCAGACAAAAAGGCACGATGGGTCGCACGATTACAAATCGCCTACATCATTTGGATAATCATGGTCATCATAGGTATCATTTCATTATTTGTCTGGTATCTGTTAAAATGAAAACATTGATAAAGGAACCATCTATCAATGGTAAAAAACCTTTTAAAAAACCGGTTATATTAAGAGTAAGAATTTGCTCCTTGGTGTTGATAGTGTGAAAGACAACATGACAACTGATACAAATAAGCAATCGTTAACTTCTGAGCCGCTTGAAAAGATTAATGAATGGATAAAGAAACAATCATTCAAAACAACAGATGATATCCCTATACCGGATCGTTTACTTGATCAGGTCATAGGACAGGATCAAGCAGTGGAGATTGTTAGAAAAGCTGCGGAACAAAAACGTCATGTGATGCTCATCGGTGACCCAGGAACCGGTAAATCCATGGTCGCTAGAGCAATGACCGAGTTCTTACCAAAAGAAGAACTAGAGGATATCATCGCGTATCCAAACCCTGAGGATACAAACACTCCTCATATCAGAGTAGTGCCTGGTGGAAAAGCAAAAGAGATAGTGAAAGCTCAACGGGCAGAGGCAAAGAAACGAAAGGAACAACAGAGTAGTATGATAACTACTATCGTGTTCATGATCGTAGCCCTTTCGATTTTAGCTGGTATCGCTCCAGCACTTGCCACTGGCGATTGGGGCAACGCTCGCATGGAATATGCTATTTTCGGTATCATTGCAGCGGTCATGATATTTCTAGTGTTCTCGAGGGGTGCGTTAATGCAACGCCAAGAACTCCAACAGGTCCCTAAGATACTTGTAGCCCATGATAAAGAGGATGGTCCACCATTTATAGAGGCAACAGCGGCTCATTCTGGTGCATTACTTGGTGATGTACGACATGATCCGTTCCAGTCAGCAGGACTTGAAACACCACCACATCAGCTCGTAGAAGCCGGTTCCATCCATCGAGCCCACAAAGGAGTGTTATATATCGATGAGATCAATACGTTGAATCTTCCCTCTCAACAACATTTGCTCACAGCGATACAAGAGAAGAAATTCCAGATCACAGGGCAATCAGAACGAAGTTTCGGTGCGATGGTGAAGACTGAACCAGTGCCTTGCGATTTCATCCTTGTATCTGCGGGGAACCTCGATGCATTAAAAGGCATGCATCCTGCGTTACGGTCCCGTATCCGTGGATATGGATATGAGGTCTATCTACGAAGTGTTATGGAAGATAGTTATGAAAACAGGGAGAAACTCATTCGATTCGTTGCCCAAGAAGTAAAAAAAGATGCGAAGATACCTGCATTCGACAAAGAAGCGGTTGGAGAGATCATCCGTGAGGCTCAGAGACGAGCAGGACGAAAAGGAAAGCTTTCTCTTCGACTTAGAGAACTAGGTGGTCTTGTACGCACTGCTGGTGATCTAGCCCATGATAATAAAGAATCAATCGTGGGAAAAGAACGGGTCATTTTTGCTAAGACTATCGCAAAATCCCTTGAACAACAGGTCGTGGAGCGATCCATTGAACATCAAAGAGATTACCGATCGTTTAAAACCAGTGGGAAAGAAGTGGGGATAGTCAATGGTCTGGCAGTTCACACTGCAGATCCTTCAATGAGTGAATTTGCAGGTCTAGTTCTCCCTATTGTCGCGGAGGTGACCCCGGCTGGTTCTGCATCTGAAGGAAAGGTCATTGCGACAGGAAGACTAGGAGATATTGCAAAGGAATCGGTCCTTAACATATCAGCTATCATCAAGAAATATATGGGCCGAGATATATCAAAACATGATATCCATATCCAATTCATAGGCACCTATGAAGGCGTAGAAGGAGATTCAGCTAGCATCTCTGTCATCACCGCTGTTATCTCTGCTATGGAAGGAATACCCGTTAGACAAGACCTTGCGATGACTGGTTCACTCTCTATCAGAGGAACGGTGCTTCCTATCGGTGGTGCAACAGCAAAAGTTGAAGCAGCGGCAAAAGCAGGTATCAAGACGGTCCTTGTCCCTAAATCCAATATGCAGGATGTTCTTATCGAGGATGAGTATAAAGATAAAGTTAAAGTCATCGCGGTTGAAACACTACCTGAGGTAATAGAGCATGCGTTAGTTGGCTCAGGTAAAGAAGAACTATTGAAAAAACTCAAAGAGCTCAAAGTCCCTAAGATAAGTGGCCCTATTGAACATACTCTTGAGAAAAAACAATCTAAAGATCATCAATCAGAGACTTCACAACAGATATATCACCATCCTTCTGATGAATAATACTGGGTTTTTTCATCATATGACGGTGTCGATATGAATGCTTTGTTTATAGGCCGGTTTCAACCCTTTCACACTGGCCATCTCCGTGTGATAGAAAACGTTTTAGATGACGTCCCTTTCTTATATGTTGGAGTAGGATCTGCCCAATATTCTCATACTCTCAAGAACCCTTTTACGTTTCTTGAACGAAAGACCATGATTGAAGTATCTCTTTCAGATATTCAAAGAAAGCATATATCGATCATAGCTATTCCTGATATCCACGATCCACCTCATTGGGTCGAGCATGTACGAGGCATCATCTCTGATTTTGATGTCATCATCTCAAATAATGAGTATACCTCGAATTTATTCTCAGAAAAAGGATATAGGGTGAGACCGACAGAGGTTTTTGAGAGAAAACGATTATCAGGTAAAGAGATTCGACGGAGGATGATATCTAATGAACCTTGGGAGATGCTTGTACCTAAACCCGTAGCAGTATATCTTAAACAAATCGATGCGGTGAATAGGTTAAAAGAGATAAAACCCTATTCATAGATGTTTTTCTTTCAGTCTCTGTCTATTTACGAATGTATGAAACGCGTCATAGCTGCCTGCTATGATGGCTATTGATGCAGCACAGACGATGAGATAGAACCCGGTTCCTAGTCCCCATTGTCCTGGCATATACACTATTTCACCGGAGGGTAACAAGATACTAAGTATGGTTGAGCCTTGTAATCCGCCTAGGCTTATCTCAGCTATCTTTGACATCCCCACAGAGAAAGCAACTGCGACAATACTTACAAACACGATACTAACAGTTACCAAGAGAAAAGAGAAACGTTTCCCTAGGAAAAGGTTAGGGATGAAACTTATCAAGAGCAAACCAATCCCTGCATAGATAATATAGAGTAAGACTTGAAGGAACTGAGTGAATAACTCAGGAATTGTCGATAGATCAATGTAACGATGATCTCTGTATGTGTATTCTTCGATCATCGTCTGAGGATAGATGTACATCTCGCTTTTTTTAGAGGCACTTTTATCAGTTGTCTCTGCATAGAGCGTCCACCATGGTTGTGTCAGTGAAAGGATGACGAGGATGAGGACAAGAAGTTTCAAACACGTGTTCAATGAAGCATGTCTAAACAAAAAAAGAAGAAGGATACATGAGAACAGTGCTATAGATACCACTGTTAGGATGAATACAATAAGAGAAGGGATGGTTGTGACGATATCGATTGTGGTAGCATGGGATATCTGTATTTTTTTTGATCCTATCAACGTGTTTTGTTCAAAGACATTCACCGTATAGGTTCCTGGTGGTAGGTCAATGGATCCATCAGGTTGTAATCCTGAACTGATAAGCTGCCCATCTCGTTTCACAGTTATCTGAGCATTATTCGATGAAACAGGTTCACCTCGGATGTTGAGCAGACGAAACGATATCGGTGACGTGAACGCGAATCGGATAGAGATGAACTCACCACATGCTGGGACATCAATGGTCTTTGTCTTTGTATATCCTCGATAGGATATCTGAAGAGTATAGAGGGCTTTAGGGAGATTACTGAACTGATAGCGTCCAAAACCTAGATAGATAGGACTTATAGGCTCAGGTATCTTCATCTCATCACTTAATAAAAAAGGTTTCACATTGACATCTGGAGGAAGATTCAGTTCATCTGTTATCTCGAGAACGAGATCATAGACGTTGATTTCCACTTGAGCATTTCTCTGAAACAAAGAAAAAGTGTTATTAAGGATACGAAACCCTTTATAGTATCCAATGAGCTCATAGGGTTTAGCTTGTTTAAAGACATCTTGAAAGGTGATGTTTCTAATATTTGTTACCTCATAGGATTCAAAGAGATTGAATGGTGCAGCAAGCGTATAATTGGTTCGATTTCCAGTGATAAGTTCAGCGACAAGAAGTGTTCCTTGATATAATTGAAGGGTAACGTTTGCAAGGGATTTGTTATATTGATTTGTCACATCAATGAAAAAGGTTTTTTCCCATGTGCAATAGATATGTAATGTTGTATCATTTTCGATTTTTGTTTGTCCTATTCCAATGTATCGTTTTGTTTCATCATCATATAATCGATATAATTTTACGGTATATGTTCCTGCGATAAGTTTAGGGATTTTTAATACTTGGAAGCCAATGAATGGTTTTTCGACCATAGCGGAGGCAACAAGGTTGTTATTAAGATAGACCTCAGAGTAAATGATGGGAAGTGAAAGACCTGTGATGTTTCGTATCAATGGAAATGAAAGTATCCTTCCAAAGAGATGGGGGATGATGGTAAGGGTATGGATCGCTTGGCTTCCAGCGGCGTCTTGAGAATCGGTATCCCTCTGTTGTATTAATGTTTGATAGAAGATACTTTCTTCTTGTACAGACTCATAGGTAGCATTTTGAAAGGTGACGAATTCTACATCAAACTCAACGATTAATCCTTTTTGGATGGTACGTTTATGGGGTTGCAATGGTTCGTAGGCGTTTCGACCAAATGTGATGGATGCGTAATCGATCTCAGCGCCAACGAAATTTAGATATTCTTTTGCTGCAACCTTTATTTCGATACCATCACGTTCTTCAGAAGCGTTTGAAACAAGGTTCTCATTTGATGAAAAAATCATCCCATGTGTTTTACCCTTGCTACCTTGGCTATAGGCTATCCATGCTTGATCGCCTAGATCACAATTATCTTCATAGGATATTATCCATTCACGAGTACTACTCTGAGGATTAGTGATCATCGAATATTCATTGATCCTTCCATCTTTCCCATAGATATGTAGATATGGGAGGATTTCACCAAAAACCATTTTTTTCATTGAAGCACTCTTTGAATGATAACTGATGATTGCTCCATACCTACCATCAGCATTTTCAATACCGGAAACGGTTAGGTCATCGAATACTTCATGGTTCACATGAACATTGATACGTTTTACATCTGTAGGACTATAATAATACGTGTAGATATTATTTGAACGTAATGTCTTATCCAGTGATTCGCTAGCTACCATCACCTGTACCATGAGGTTGCCATCAATGATTATATCCTTTGCGATAAGTCTTTGATCAGAAGCTATCTCATCCTCATCTTCTTTACCTGCTTGATAAGAGAACGCAAAGGATGAGAGTACATCAGAGTTCAAGATATCAAAGGTCGTTGTACCCGGTTTCATGCTTATAGCGGCTTGGGAGAGATATCTGTTCATGACCTTTCCTTTTTGGCCTATTCCATACGTGATATCACCGTCTTGCCGTATCTCATAATAATCTCCTTCAATGGAGAGCCCTGAGATAGGTTCAAAATAATAATAAGCATCCTTTACACTGACGTGATCAATATATGATGGTGATTCTATCTCATCTTTGTTGTAATAGATATAATATGCTTCAGTTCCATCGGCAAATGATGGGATCAAAAACACAACTCGACAGCTAGCGATATGGGTATCGTCTGTAAAATTCAGATCATAGATCTGAGATTCAAGCTCATGCCATCGTTGAGTGTCCCATGCACAGATACGAACTGAATGGACGGTTTCATTGATAGCCCAGCATAATGAATCGAATTGTATAAGGATGTCGATTGGTTGGTATTGAGCATGATCAGCATGGGTCTGGATCGGTAGATTGATCTTTTGACGAAAACCCCATTGTTCATTCCATTGAGTTGAAGGTTCATTATCCGATAAGAGAGACGGATTTGCCGAAACAAACTGAAAAGGGATGCTTACCGCTGAACTCAGTAGAAGCATAAGTATGATTATATGAAACATTTTTTTTGACAGCATCTTGGTCCCAAGGATTAATTCGATTAATTTGTTTTGAGGCTTATAGTATTATATCAAACAGCTATACTTATAATAGTAATTTTTATATTATAAATATCTAATGTTATTATGAATTTTTTTTCTTGAGGTTCATACTATTTAAAAAATTCTTTTATTATATTTTATAATTATTTTTAAAAGAAAA
>JARVGL010000043.1 GCA_029762575.1 Thermoplasmatota archaeon
GGAAGAGATATATGAGACACCTCAGTGTGCATATGGTAGTTTTGATGCTTGGTTCAGTACTGATGGATATACATGGCGTCAAGCAACGGTTGAAGATATAGAGCTTAAACGTGGTGAACCTTTTTTCATTAAGACCATTATGACCACATCAAGACCATTTGTTCGTGTTGGTTTACTGTTCACAGAACCTGGGGAATATAACTCAAATGAGTCAACTTTTGATATCATGGATGAAGGTCTTTCTATGTTTGAAGCCTATCTCTTTGGTGTTATTAAAAAACCATCTAACTCTTTTGAAAGGATATGGAGGTTCCAAGTGAAACAGAATACCACATGGGTACAAGCAACTGCACCGTTGAATGTCTTTGTACAGTTCGATATGCTGGATGATATGAACAAATGGCGGTCTGATGAGATATCATTTACTATCATGAGTGCAACCATTTCATCTGAATCATATACTCTTGTTCTAGATTCCATGTATGAAAACTATACCACTGTATCTAACTCCGTTTTCACAACTGAACTCTTCATACTTTTTCTTTTGTTAACCTTTTTTGTCCGATATACAAGAAAAAGACTCAATTAAAAACGGATATATTAACTGGACATTAGCCAAAATCTTTAGAGATTAGGGTGCGTAGAAAAAAGATAGGTGACCATTTCTAGGACATGATATGTTTCTATCCGTGCTATCCTTTATTTGTATGAAGTAGTTCTCTTATAGGGATATATGCGAGAAGTACTGCGATATAGATCCATACTAGTAAACCAGGCCACCAGGGTGCAAAAGTAAAAAGTGATAGATTGATACCTATAACTATGATGACAGCGATGAAAACCCCCATCAATGCTTCCCCGGCAACAAGACCAGCGGTGAAGAGGAGTCCGGTTCTTATTGTTCGCTCCTGAGGAGTGATATCGGTTTGCTTTATCGCTAATTGCCAGTTACTCACTTCTTCATCTTGATTACTTCCATATTTTTTTGATAGATATCTATCCGTCCAATGTCTAATGATACCTCCTGCAAAGATAGGTATAGAGAGAGTAAATGGTAAGTATATTCCAATTGCTACTGGTAGTACGGGAAGGTTTATGAGGATGAGAATGACTGCAAGCACCATACCAACAAGCACATAAGGCCAGAGCATGTCGCCTCCTAGTACTCCTTGAACTATTCCGCTCATGAGAAATGCTTGAGGCGCAGGTAATTGTCTTGATCCTATGGTAAAGGCTTGATGAAGAACAGCGATGACGAGGCCAATGACACTAGAAATCGCAAGTACTCCTAAGGTCATTGCTATCTGTAGTTTTTTTGGTGTTGCACCTAACATTGTCCCACATGCCATGGATTGCAAAAGGTCTCCAGAGATTGATCCTCCTATGGATATTACTGCGGAAATAAAGATGACAATAGCCATTCCGGCAGCACCTGTGACCCCAAAACTAAGCATGAGAAGACTAACTATTAGGAGGACGGCGACGGTAACACCAGAGATAGGACAGTTTGATGATCCCACTAGTCCTGTGAGATACCCAGCTAGAGCACTTGCAAGAAAAGCAAAACCAATGGTTATGACCGCCATGGTAAATGAAAGGAATAATTGGTTTGAGAACCAGGTATATAAGAGAAAGATAGGAATGATGAGAAGAACTATCGCTGAAAAAATGAGTTTGTAACTGATATCCTGATCTGTTCGTTTCTTATTGCCCATGTCTCCTCCTTTAAGGCCCATGACTGCTTCTTTGACACTGTCAACCAGATTGTTTCGTATGGAATAGATGGCCCAGAGTCCACCAACAAGCATGGATCCTACTCCAATGTATCGTATCTGATCGCCCCATATCTTAAAGAAGCCCCATATCGCTGATCCAAGGTTGAAATCTCCATGTCCCATGATGAATGCATCGGAGATTGATTCAGCGGAAAATGGTATGGGTAAACCTATGGATAATGCTATCAAAGGTGCTATGATGACCCATCCGATCAAACCTCCGACGAACACATAGGATGAGATCTGTGGACCAATTATCCAACCAACTCCTAAAAGAGCAGGTGATGTGGTGATACCACCATATATCCATGCATCATGTGTTTTTCCACCAATGCTATATCTTCCGAATGTTATGATATATTCAATGGTCCCTCGGAAAAGATTCAGTGAGAGTTCCCCAAATTTATAGAATGCGGCAAGCAACCCGCCCATGAGAAGCCAGATACTGTTGATGTCACTCTTTTTTTCTTTTAAAGCAGTTTCTCCTCCTACCGTAGTAGTGAGGACTGCTGCTACCGCGACTCCTTCAGGAAATGGGAGATCGGTTTTTACTACTAAGGCACGTCTGAGTGGCACCATCCATAACACGCCTAAGAGTCCACCTAGGAGTGCTATGATACTTGTTTCTAGATACTGTATCTCTGTCCATGCTTTCAGGATGACGAGTGCAGGGATGGTGAAGATAACTCCAGCTGCTATGCATTCTCCTGCAGATGCACCCATGGTTGCAAGATTGACTTCAAGGATAGTTCCTTTGAATGGTTTGAGAAGAGCTAGAGCCATAACGGCTCCTGGTATGATGGCTGAGACCGTCATACCAGCATATAATCCTAGATATGCATTGGCTGAACCAAGTACGATAGCAAGAAACACTCCAACAAGGACTGCTTTAACGGTAAGTTCAGGAATGATCCTCTCTGGTGGAATGAATGATTTGAAATGTTCTCTAGTACCCATAAATGTATAAATATATGCCAAGCTTCTTATTAAAATATAATGTTTGAGTGTATCTTTTTAATTGAAAATGTGAAAAATAAAAACAATTATAAGTTACATGTGTATTGCGCTTGTATATTCTCTTGGGGAGAGGTATTCGATATGTTGAATAGTAAGGATCCAACACCGTTTAAGTTTGGTAAATTAGAATTGATCGATAAAGATATTGAATTCATTGCATTTAACCGGAGAGACACCTAAAAAATGTTTTTTTATTGAAAGCTTTAACATATCATTATAAAAAATGAAAACTACTGTTGTTTTGTTTTAACAGTTTTATATTATATGTATTAAAACCAGGTTATCATGAGGTTTTGTATATACTGGAAAACACCTAGCATATCAAGTCCAATGAGCAAACCAAAAAAGATAAGAAGCACTACAAGGAGTTTTATTGCAAATTTTATAAGCTTCCAAGCAACTACGACGATGAGAAGCCCGCCAAGTAACAAAGCCCATAATGGTATTTGAAATCCAATGATCTCCATAGTATCAATCCATTAATTATTGTCATTTAACAAGTAGTAGTATATAAAATCCATTGTTTTTTTAATACTTTTAGAGGACTCTTGCAAATATACTAAAAACCTTGTCTAGTTACATGGTACTGTGTATATTGATCATGAATTTGTGGTAAAGGATAAAGTTGAATTCCGTGAATATCAAATCAGTATCGCGGAAGATGCCCGTAAGAAGAATACACTTGTCGTTCTTCCAACTGGACTTGGGAAAACCATTATCGCTTTGTATCTGATTGCAAAAAAACTAAAAGATTCAGAGAAGAAGATATTGTTCTTAGCTCCAACTAAACCGTTGGTCATTCAACATGCTACCTTTCTAAAGTCTTTTTTAACTATTCCAGATGAGGAGATCGTTATTTTTACTGGTGAGGTTTCCCCTGAGAAAAGAAAAGAGCTATGGGCAACTCATCGGATCATTGTCTCAACTCCTCAGGTCATAGAAAACGACCTGTTGACCAGTCGGTTTACATTAACTGATGTCTCACTTCTCATCTTTGATGAGGCACATCATGCAACAGGCAACTATGCATATGTGTTCATCAATGAACATTACAAAACACATGCGTTAGAGCCCCATGTCCTTGGAATGACCGCTTCGCCAGGAAACGATCTAGAGAAAATTGTATCAATCTGTAAGAATCTATCCATTGAACATATAGAGATACGTTCAAAACAAGACCCTGATGTGAAACCGTATGTCCATGATGTATCTTTTTCTTGGAGAATGATCACTGTTCCTGCAGAGTTTGCCTATGCAATTCAACTGTTACGTAATGCGCTTTCTGTTCGTATTAAACCATTAAAGGAAATGGGGTTTCTTGATGATGCATCCGTTTCGACCATCACCAAAACAAGATTATTAGATGCTCAGAAAAAGATACAGACCGAGATACGATCTCGTTTGAATCCACCTGCTGTTTTGTTCACTGCAGCCGCTACACAGAGTGAGGCGTTGAAACTTTATTATGCTATTGAGATTCTTCAGACACAAGGGGTACAGTCTCTACGGCAATATTTTCAAAGGATACAACAAGAGTCTCGTTTAAAATCAGGTAGTAAATCATCAAAACATCTTATGGAGGATGCTTTGGTCATCGAGACCATTGCTTATCTGAGATCTCTACCCATAGAACACCCTAAGCTTGATGCAGTTGAGGACATCGTTAAAAAACAACTTGAAATGAAACCTGAATCCCGTATCATTGTTTTCACTCATTATCGAGATACAAGTAAGATGGTGGAGGAACGTTTGAAGCTTTTTTCTAGTATAAGACCAGTTCGATTCATCGGTCAGGGTGGTAAGCTCAACGATAAAGGATTAACGCAGAGACAACAAGCTGAGATAGTAGATCAATTCCGAGATGGTACCTATAATGTCCTCATTGCGACTAGTGTTGCTGAGGAAGGCCTTGATATACCATCAACAGAGCTTGTTGTATTCTATGAACCAATACCTTCTGAGATACGTAATATTCAAAGACGTGGTAGAACAGCTCGTAAGAAATCGGGTAAGGTCATCATACTTATCACAAAAGGAACACCTGATGAAGGGTATTACTGGGCTTCGAAACGTCGTGAGAAACAGATGCAATCTGAGTTGGAGTTACTCAGAGGGAAATTAGAGTCACATTTTGAGAACGCTTCATCTCTTCAGCAGGTCATCAAGGAAAGTTCAGTCACCCAAAAAACACTTGATGTCTCTTCATCTATTGAGGATCAAATACTTGTCATCGTAGATCATAGAGAATATCGGTCTACGGTTGCTCGATATCTTACTGATAAAAAGATTTTAGTGAAACCAAAACAACTTGATGTAGCTGATTACGTGGTGTCCTCTCGAATCGCTGTTGAGAGAAAGACCATTGATGATTTCCTTCAATCCCTTATCTCCGGTAAACTCTTCGAACAGTTGCAACGGTTACGTAGTGCTTATGCTCGTCCGTTGTTGATCCTTGAGGGAACAGGGTTATTTACAAAAAGGAACATGAATCATCATGCTATCTTTGGTAGTCTCATTTCAATTAGTATTGATCTAGGTATCCATATCCTTTCAACTCAGAATCCTTTAGAGACTGCGGACCTTCTGTATGTCCTAGCGAAAAGAGAACAAAGAAAAGAACAGAGACCTGTGGTGTTACGAGGTGAAAAACCGTCATTACAGCTTTTCGAACAGCAACGATTCATCATTGAAGGTTTACCTCATATCTCTTCGGTGATGGCAGTTCGATTGTTGAATCATTTTAAAAGTATTCGAGCTATCGCTCTGGCAACACCTGAGGAATTACAAGAAGTTCCTGGTATCGGAAAAGGTATCGCGTTTGATATCTATAAGGTGTTTCATGAAGAGTTCTGTGAGCAATAACGACTTTGTGTCCATCCCAAATGTTTTTATCTGATTGTGCAATACATCAGCCGCATTACCCCGGGGTGATAATCCATGACAGATGATATAATCGTACAGGTATGTGATGGATTGGATATGTTAAATGAAGATACTTCCATTCCAAGGAATATTCGACGTGGCGCTGAAGAAGTGAAAGTGTTGTTGTTAAAGAATGCTGATCCATTGGATGTACGTGTTTCCACTGCGACATCTCGTCTTGATGAATTGGCTAATGATCCTAACATCCCACTTCATGGACGTACATTAATATGGAATATTATGAGTCGTTTGGAGGAATTGGCATAATCTTTTCTTTATCTCCTTTATTATATCCACATGCTCTCAAAATGTTTTTATAGAAGGTACTGCTAAAGATGATAGAGTGGAGGAACATGTTAGAGAGGTTTGATTTTCTATGATTCGTATTGGTCAGGCAGGTATCCCTTTATCGTGTAAAGGGCGGACGAATAAAGATGGGTTGATCTATACAAAAGAGATACTTGATCTGAACGCATTAGAGATACAGTTCGTCCGTGGTCTGTATGTGATGGAGGAAGAAGAAGCATTGTTCATGAATGAATACGCATCAGAAAACGATGTGGAACTCCATGTACATGCACCTTATTATATCAATCTAGCAGGTGATGATGAAATCGATCTAAGTATTGAGAAGATAATGAGCTCTGCGATGATTGCTGATAAGATGGGTGCAAAAACAGTTGTTATCCATCCTGGATATTATGGTGATAAGACAGATGATCAGACATTGAAATCGATTATAAAGAATACAAAGAAACTTCTTAAGATACTAAAAAAAGAGAAATTAAAGGTCAAGATCGGTCTAGAGACCATGGGAAAACAAAGGGTCTTTGGAAGTATCGATGAGATCATAGAGGTCTGTAAAAAAGTTAATAATATCGTGCCAGTCATTGATATGGGTCATATCCATGCGCGGGGAGATGGTTGTCTAAAGACCCAGGAGAATTTTGCAGAGATCTTTGATAAACTACAGGTCTTGAATCTTGACCGATATCTTATTCATCTCACCGGAGTATTATATCAAAATGGCAATGAACAGTATCATCTACCTATACGAAAAGGGGATATGCCGTTAGCACCTTTAATTGATGAGATCATCGATAAACGTTATGAAGTAACATTGATATCTGAATCTCCATTGTTGGAACATGATGCGGTCTATATACGGTTACAGGTCGAAAAAGCTATTATGAAGCGTACAGGTAAAGATGAAGCTGATTATAGAGATCTTTCGGAGATTTCATGAGCGATGAACCGGTTTTTCATAATTCAATAGAATATATTCAACGAAAGATTAATGATATCCTTTCAAAGGTCTCTCAAGATGAGATCGATTATATCAAACAACTTTTTTTCAATGCTAATCATGTCTTTGTCTATGGTGCAGGTCGATCAGGTCTTGTCGCCAAAGCTTTTGCCATTCGTCTCGTTCATCTCGGTTTTCAAGCATTTGTCATAGGGGAGACAATCACTGTTCCTGTGGCTCAAGGAGACCTCGTCGTCATTGTCTCAGGATCAGGTGAGACGATTCCAGCGGTGATGACCGCTGAGATAGCTCATAACCTAGGAGCGCAGGTCATCTCTATAACAGGTAAACGAAACTCAGATATCGCTCGATATGCGGATAGTACGTTGTTCATCTCAGCGGGTTGTAACGAAAAAGAGAGGAAACGATACGCTCCATTAGGAACATTATTTGAAGCAAGCGTATGGGTATTGCTCGATGGTCTTATTGCAGATCTTTTACAAGGGAAACAGGAGACTGAAGAGAATATGAGAAAACGTCATGCTACCCTTGAACAATAAGAAAAAAGTGTTAATTATTAGCGATATCGTTATCATTTATCATGAAATCTTCGATATCTTTAAGGCTTTTTGAAAGCAAACTGATATCGACATATTCCAATTCCTCTTCTTCATCATCGTTATCTTCTAATAGATTGAACTCTCGATATTTCTGTCGAAGATATTCTTCGAGACCTTTACTAAAGACATCCTGAGGAGATATCCCCAGTTTTTTCATGATCTCGATTTTTTCTTTTGCTATCTGTATTGTTACCTTCTTAGTTGTATTCATACGATGATGCTCCACCCAAGGTGTGAACCAATGTGGTTCTTCTGGACATACAATAGGTTTCACTGTTTAATAAATTTATCGTCCTAGATGGATGATGCGTTGGTTTTTTTTAAGGATTAAAAAATGATGGATAATATTATCGTTTTTTATGAAGGGAAATAAACTTAAAAGGATATTGTATTGTGGGTAGCGTGTTTGAAATACCCCGCGGTACAAGAGATTTTATCCCTCAGGATATGATAAAGCGTCGGTTCGTTGAAGAAAAACTTAGAGCTATCTTTGAGTCGTTCGGATATAAGGAGATACAAACCCCAACATTTGAACATTTGGATCTTTTTACCATGAAATCTGGTCAAGCAGTCATCGATGAATTATATGTTTTTATAGATAAAGGTGGTAGAAACCTTGCATTACGACCTGAGCTCACTGCTCCGGTCATTCGTTGTTATGTAGAGAAACTTCAGATGGAACCGAAACCTTTGAAGTTATATTATCTAGGGAATTGTTTTCGATATGATAGACCTCAGAAAGGTCGTTATCGAGAGTTCATGCAAGCAGGTTGTGAGTTGATAGGACCTAGTAGTCCTGAGGGGGTTGCTGAACTCATCTGTCTAGCGTTTTGGCTTGTTAAAGAAGTCGGTGTGAAAGATATTGTGCTTGAATGTGGCCATATTGGATTGTTACGAAAGGTGTTATCCACGCTTTCTTTAAATGATGAACAGACCAAACGCATACTCCCGTTGATTGATAAAGAACAATTTGATGAGCTTTCAACGTTGCTTAGTGAATACGCTATCCCTTCTGAACAAAAAACCTTGTTTATGGATATCATGAAACATAGTCGTTTGGATCTGTTAAAGGATCTGTTCAAAGATTCTAAAGAGGAAACCCTTCAGATAGAAAGATTTGAAGAAATGATACATATCCTCAACGATATTATTGGAAAGGATTCTTTTATGTTGAACATGGGTATCGTCCGAGGACTTGATTATTATACCGGTGTTGTCTTTGAGATCAAGGCACCCTCTCTTGGCGCAGAGAAACAGATATGCGGTGGCGGAGAGTATGATCTTATCTCATTATTCGGTGGGAGAAACACTCCAACCTCAGGGTTTGCTCTTGGATTTGATCGAACGTTGCTAGCGATGGAGATAGAGAAAGCAGTGTTTCCTTCAATAGATATAGATTATTTTATCATCCCTGTGTCAAAGGATGAGATCTCTAGTGCGTTACGTATCGCTCTTCATCTTAGAAAAAATGGTAAGATCGTTGATGTTGATCTTATGAGACGAGGAATAGGAAAAGCGTTGAAATATGCAGGTTCGTTACATGCTTCTCATGCGATGATCATTGGGTCTAGAGAGTTAAGTGATCAAGTAGTAAGCATGCGAAATATGAACACTGGTGAACAACAAGATGTCCCCTTGAAAACACTCATACCAGATTTTATGTTGTGATCTCATGAACTATGAGAAACCAACTTCAGAGGTTCTTGTGGTTGATACTTCAGCGATACTATCCGGAAAACAGTTCGATGATTATGATGTCTTGATAATCACTGCAGCACTTATTGCTGAAGAATTAAAAGAGGGCGGAAGGGATTTTCGACGGTTCGAATACTTACAAGCAAAAGGTCTTGAGGTCCATTCTCCTACAAAAGAATCCCTAATTCTAATAAAAAAAACAGCGACAGCCTATGGTGAACTTAAACGATTATCTGTTGCTGATATACATCTTTTGGCTCTTGCTGTTGATGTTATGAGACTGTGGGAGAAAAGTGTATGTATCCTCTCTGATGATTATTCTATACAAAACATCGCTTCAATTTTGGATATCCCCTTTTTATCTCTTTCTCAAAAGGGTATAACGAAAAAATTTAAATGGGTGAGTCGATGTCAAGGGTGTCATACGATACTCTCTGAATCTGTGGATGCATGTCCCTTTTGTGGATCACCTGTTTCCCATAAGGTGCAGACCAAGGAATCGATGAAAAAGAAGAAAAGGTGATGTACGATGGATCTGAAACAACTTAGACAAATGTTTTTAAAGTTCTGGCATTCAGATGATGAGAAGATATCTTTTATCCGTGATATCCTCGTTGCTGTCTTTGTGGTCCTTATCATCCTCTCTGTTCTCTGGGGATATACAGGTCAATGGTTTGGTGCACCGATGGTTGCCATTGAATCAGGGAGCATGATGCATCTAGATGAACCATTTGGAAGGATCGGGACGATTGATGCAGGAGATATGGTTCTTTTAGTAAAGGTCTATGAGTATGAGGATATCAAGACCCAAGCATCGGAAGAAACAAAGGGTTCTCAAGGGTTTTCCTCTTATAGTGATTATGGTGATGTCATCGTCTATCGTAAATACGGTCTTCTTGATGCTGAACAGATCATTCATCGAGCGATGTGTTGGATCGATGCAAATGATGATGGCACCTATACCGTAGAAGCCTATGATCTCTATAATGTTTCAGCTATCACTATCCCTGAGCTAGGTCTATCAAAATATAAACCACCTCATTCAGGGTATATTACAAAAGGTGATAACCCTATCACTAATGATAGAAGCGATCAAGCTGGTGGTATCTGTAGTGAGCCCATCAAACTTGATTGGGTGACCGGGAAGGCTCGTGGAGAGATACCATGGGTTGGCACGTTGAATCTCTTCTTTAATGATCTTATCAGTGGTACTTTCTGGAACGATAAAGAACAACCCACTGTCTATAATGTCCCTCAGGATAGCATCATCTGTCTAGTGGTCCTTATCACGGTATTAGTATCCATTCCTGTATCCTTAGATATCTATGATTATTATAAGAGAAAAGATGATGCATCGGATACTGTTTAGACCTTTTATTTAATCTTGTAAAAGTCTGGTGTTGTCTCATATTCTATAGGATCTCGTATCCCTGCTTCTTGAAATCCTTTTAATCGAAGTTGACAGGAATCACAGAGACCACAAGCCTTTGTTCTTCCTTGATAACATGACCAGGTGAGTTCAAAAGGTACGTTTAGTTCAACTCCTTTTATAATGATCTGTTTCTTAGTTAAATATAGGAGTGGTGTTTCGATCTTTATCTGTTTTTGTTCCACACCTTTCTTTGTTGCAAGATCCGCCATTGTTTGGAATGCTTCTATATATTCTGGTCTGCAATCAGGATACCCTGAGTAATCTGTTGCAGTGACTCCGATATAGATTGCACCTG
Source organism: Thermoplasmatota archaeon (assembly GCA_029762575.1). Lineage (GTDB taxonomy): Archaea > Thermoplasmatota > E2 > DHVEG-1 > DHVEG-1 > EX4572-165. The sequence continues at coordinate 11,003 of JARVGL010000043.1, forward strand.
CATCAAGGCTTTCAGCATAGGATAATGCTATAGAGAGAAAAACAGTGTTTCGAGCAGGTACATAGGTAGGAGGTATCAATGTTCCTATCTTATCAAGTGGTGTACTCTTTATCTGGGGTTTTTCTGATTTATAGAGGATTGATCCGCCGAATTGATGGAGTGGCAACGTAAAAAAGATATGCTCTTCCTCTGTGAGTAATGATCCAATGGTTCGGGCTGATTGTAACTCTTTTTCATGTTGCTGTCCATAAAGAAAACTTAGAGGAAAAAGATCATAGTTGTTCTTCTTTGCTATATATGTGGTCACTGTGGAATCAAGACCACCAGATACTAAACAGACAGCTTTTTTCATTAGAATCAACGCATTATTCTATCTTTCATCTAGTTCTTTTGATACTCGTGCGCCTTGGCCGTATCCTTCATCGACACCGATCTCTATCTCTCGTATATTCTTCATTGATCTGAAATGCGGTAGTATCTCTTCTAGGATATAGAGCGAGAGATCTTCAGCAGATGTTGATTGTATTGGGAGAAGTAGGCAATCATTTGTTGGGAACTGATATGTTTTTCCTAATGATATCAATTGAATCATCTTATCAGTTTTCTTGACGCTGACATTTGGATGATGAGCGGGAATGAGTATCTTATGATCGAGGATGTGAACGATATCCTTTAGATACTTTTTAACTAGGGAGAAATCAACGATGATACCATTTTTATCCGGAATTCCTTCGATCCTCATATGGACTGCGTAGGTATGACCATGAAGTCTTCCGCATTTCTCGTATTCAGGTATGATATGCGCTGAAGAGAACCGAAGGTTTGCTTTCCAACCATCGATGACGATATATTGTTTCATGTTTTCTAGTCCACCTTTTTATGTCTATGTTTCTGCTGATAATCCTTTATTGCTTCTTTGAGAGCATCTGCGGCTAGATTTGAACAATGCATCTTTATTGCAGGAAGTCCTCCTAGTTCCTTTGCGACATCATCTCGGGTCAATTGCAATGCTTCGTTTATGGTCTTTCCTTTGATTATTTCAGTTGCGATACTACTACTAGCTATCGCTGCAGCACA
>JARVGL010000044.1 GCA_029762575.1 Thermoplasmatota archaeon
ATGAGCGGAGAATTTATTGAGATAAAACCTGGGTCAACGATCACAGCCACATTACTTATTGAAAATACTGGTCAGCCATTATCCTGTCTTGATTGGCAGATAGAGTCCCTCCCCGAGTGGGGAACCTGGAGCTTTTCTGCAGATAGTGGAAGTGATGTAAAACCAGAAGGTGGCCCGGAGGTCATTGATGTAACCATCAAAGTCCCTAAACAGAAGAATCAAGAGTTCACTGGAACTATACGGATTATAAACACTGAGAACCCAAATGATTTTGTAGATGTACCCATCTTAATGAAGACATCTCAACAACGATCATCTCTTTTCGCTTTCACATTCTTTAGATACTTACCAAATGGATTCGTCGATTTCTTGGAACATATATCATCATTGATAGATAGTTTGTAGTATCTAATTCTTATCTACTCTTTATTCCATCAACCTTTCTTGTTCTGTTTTCCAATTATCCACCGTAAATTTCGGAGGTGACAACGTTAAAAAAATGAACAATTTCCAAATCCTTTTATAGTCGGATTGAATATCTCAAAGTGGATGTTGGATGCGTTTGGGTTACATTGGAAGATTAATTGAGGAATATGGAGAAAAGGGACTATCACGTCGTGGTGAATCGATCTATTATGTTGGCACCGTCCTTTTTGTCGCAGGCTTAATACTGCTTGCAGTTGGATTTGGTTCCATCATCTTTTATCAGATTCATTATGAATCAGAGAAATCGGTCATATTCAACACGATACTTATCATGGGTGTTGGATTGATAGTAATCGCCCTTGGTATCAATTTCATGTTGAACCAGGGTAGAAAGAGCCATTATGTCTTTTCCACGGGCGGGATCCTTTCAACTGCAGCAGTTATCCTGTTTGTTTTAAATTATCAGACAAATTGGTACTATCCAACCATTAGCTATGTACTAGCGTTGTATCTTTCAGGTTTCACATTGCTCTTAGGAAATGTTTTTGGGAACGTGACATTATGGTTGATACATAATTCCTCAGAGATCAAAGAGCGAACGATGGCTGCTATCAAACGAGAGTATACCGATGAAGAGATCAACAGGGATATTGAGGAAGCGGTTCGGAAAAGCATCGAAAAGGCAGGTAATGATCTTCAATTGGATTTTGTTGATTCTGACAGGTTACGGGTTGGTGTTTCTTCTGCAGATACTGAATCAGAGGTCAAAATACGAGATACGATGTCTGAGACTCAAATGTTGAAAAAGACATTTGATCCAGGGGATACTGATGAATGGGGCAATATGGGGATTGAGAAAGCATCTTCACAGCTCTATGACTTGTTGAAAGAGGAACAATCGTTCCAGAAACCGAGTGCGTTCGCATCATTTAAAAAGTTCTTCTCCCGGAATCATTAGCTTTAAACATTAACTTTAAAAGATTTACGTGTAGCATATGATGTTCTTCGTTTATTTTGATGATAATTAATATTTAACATAATAAATACTTTTATTAGTTAAAAATTAGGCATATTCTTCATTTTTTATGAATTTTTTCACGCGAAATGTTTTTAAATACTTCTTCAATAACCTATTATAATATGGATGGTGATGCAAACTGGCAAAAGGCCTAGATATAGGAACAATGAATATAATCTCTGCTCGCAGGGATGGAGAAGATGTTATTTTTAAAAGACAAAGAAATGTGTTCATGCAGATGGATTCAAGCGATTTGACAAAGAACATGCTTAAGAATGCCAACGTCCTCTACGTCGAGGATGAAAACGGTGTGTCACTTCTTGGTGAAGATGCCTTTAAGTTCGCAACGATATTTGAAAAACAAGCCCGCAGACCAATGAAACATGGTATCATAAGCCCCCAGGAAAAAGAAGCGATACCTATCATGCAACTGATCGTTGAACGTGTACTTGGTGGCAATCATAATCCAAACGAGGTATTATATATTTCAACACCTGCAGATCCCATTGACGTTGACATGGATGTCCTCTACCATAAAAAAACAATGGAGGCATTGACGAAACGATTGAAATATGATGCAAGGGTCATCGATGAGGGACTTGCGGTCATCTACTCTGAACTAGGGGATTATAATTTCACTGGTCTAGGGGTAAGTATAGGCGCAGGACTTACAAACGTTACATTAGCATATATGGCATCGCCACTCATGTCTTTTAGTATCGGACGAGGAGGGGACTGGATAGATGCACAAGTAGCAAAAGCAACAGGACTCTCAGTCGAACATGTGACAGAGACAAAAGAACGGGTATCAGAGTTGAATTCAAAGGTCTCAGTAGGTAGTCCTGAAGGAGCATTGAATATCTATTATGATGCATTGATAACGTACATCATAGAGAATCTAAAGAAGAAACTTGCTTATATCTCACCGCCTAATGTCGCATTCCCCGTTGCTATAGCTGGAGGAAGTTCTTTACCAAAAGGCTTATTCGAATTGTTCGAACGAAAGATGCAAACTGCGAACCTAGGAATCGAGATATCAAAGATAATTCGTGCAAAGGACCCACTTTACTCTGTTGCCCGTGGTTGCCTTATAGCAGCTAAGACCATGGAAGAGGGTCAAACTCTCTCAAAGACGCAAACAAAGAATGCTGAGGCACCTAACGCTAAGAAGAAATAACATCAATCCGTATTGCACCTATATCTGTATAGGTGCCAATATTATTTTTTCCACTTTTTAAATACCTTATTTTTCAAACCAGTTATACTCATCGTTGAATGATGCGGTGTTTTCCCTAAGAGGATACTAGCGGATGGATAGATCCGAGCAAGATCATCGATCCGAGATTCAAGTTCTTGTTTCTGTTGTGATAAACACACATTATCTATCTCTAAGGATTCCCGTTCCATCTCAAGTTTTTTGATCATGTCCTTTAAAGTTGAGATCTGTTCCATCTTAGATTCATCATTCTCAGACGGAGCGATGCTTACAACATCTTCATCATGGTTCTCATGTTGCGATCCAAAAAGATGTTCATCATTTCCAATACTGTTTAACAATTCCTTTTTCTGCATATGTCATCCCATCGTCAAAATTCCTAAATGAAAAGGAAATGATAAAACTTTCTATGCAAACAATCATCACTATACTTGATTTTTAGTTGATTAAAACTCATAGAAGTTTTCTTGTACTATCGGTCTCTATATGCCAGAGGGGTGGTATCTTTACATGTATCGTGGCCATATTTTTTTTCTAAGAACCTACTTATGGGTCGGTATTCATCTCTATATTCTGATTTTTCTTCTGTTGTGTGGGTAAAATTTATATAATGTGTCCTTTTCATGATATGTTCACCAATATAATTAGTTCTCAGAGGGAATGGCTGTATGGATAAAGAGATCGAAGAGCTCAATGCACTCGCTTCAACATATGCAAAGGAACTGGAATCACTTCAACAGGAGATCGAAAAGATCATTGTTGGTCAACAAACTGTCATCGAAAAACTCATTCTCTGTTTGATCGCTCAAGGTCATGTTCTCCTGGAAGGTGTCCCGGGTCTCGCAAAGACATTGATGATACAAACGTTATCTCAATGCATTGACTGTAGTTTTGTTCGAATGCAATTCACTCCTGATCTCCTACCAGCAGATATCACTGGTACAAAGATCTATAATCATAAGGATATGTCATTTACTACGCTGAAAGGGCCTATCTTTGCCCATTTCATCCTAGCTGATGAGATAAATCGTGCTCCACCCAAGGTCCAGTCAGCGCTCCTTGAAGCAATGCAGGAAAGGCAAGTAAGTATCCAGGGGGAGACGTTCTCATTGCCTCGCCCATTCCTCGTCATGGCAACTCAGAACCCTATAGAATCAGAAGGGACCTACAAGCTTCCTGAAGCACAGGTGGACCGCTTTGCCTTCAAAGTATTGATACAGTATCCCACTAAGAGTGAAGAGATAGAGATCATCAATAGATTCACAGAATCAACAACTCCTCATGCATCAAAGATCATGAACCGTAAAAAGATATTGGAGATACAGGATTTCAGCCAGAGGATCTATGCAGACGAGAAGATAAAGGAATATGTTTCAGAACTTGTAGATGCAACACGAAACCCTCGTACGTATGGTCTTGATATCAATGATCTTATCGAATATGGAGCATCACCTCGAGCCTCCCTTTGGTTGATCCTTGCCGGGAAAGCCCATGCCTTGATCAATGGACGAGGATATGTGCTTCCAGAAGATATCCAAGCTGTTGCCTATGAGACATTGAGACATAGGATCCTTTTAACCTATGAGGCTGAGGCTGAAGATGTCACAAGCGACCATATAATCAAGCAGATATTGGACAAGATCAAGGTCCCATAAAAAGGGCGTATCATACAAACGGTTCTCTTGTGATCTAGGAGAGGTACCATGCAACAGACTAGAGAGATACTTCAAAAGGTCAAGAAACTGGAGATCACAACGAAACAATTGGTTGATGGTCTCATCACAGGGAATTATCATTCCATATTCAAAGGACAAGGTATCGAGTTCTCAGAAAGTAGGGAATATCAACTGGGAGATGATATTCGTACCATCGATTGGAAGATGACCGCTCGATTCAACCATCCTTATGTGAAAGAATTCATCGAAGAACGAGACCTTTACGTGTATTTTGCTATTGATATGTCTGGGTCCAGTAGTTTTGGCAACAATGTTCAAAAGAGGACCAAGGCGCTTGAAATTGTTGCAAGTCTCATGTTCGCTGCAGCAAACAACAACGATAACGTTGGAGTCTTCTTGTTCACTGATACCATTGAGACGTTCATCCCTGCGCGAAAAGGACGGAAACATATGCTTAAAGCCATCAGCGCCATTGTTCGTTTCCAACCACGTTCAACAAAAACTGACCTACGGACATCACTTGGATTCATCTCAAAGGTCATCAAGAAACGAAGTATCATCTTCATCATATCTGATTTCTTCGATGAGGATTTCCTAGTTCCCTTTAAATTCTTGAAGAACAAACATGATGTCATCGCATTACGTGTTATCGACAGAAGAGAACAACAGATTCCAGATATTGGGCTCATTGAACTTGAAGATGAGGAGACAGGTGAACAGATACTCGTGGATACTTCCGATGAAGAATTTCGGGAGAACTATGAACGACTATTGAAAGGATATGAAGAAGCATTGTTTCATTCCCTTCGAAAGATAAAGGTGGATGTGATCAACATCCTCACTGATGAGGCCTTTGAGGCGCCGTTGAAACGATTCTTTAAACTACGAATGCAACGGGTGATGCGATAATGGCAGGTTTCGAAGATCCTTTAGTACTCCTCTTTCTAATATCTCTCCCATTACTCTATCTGATTTATAGGTCTATAAGTGCAAAACGAAAAAAGGCAGCGATGAAATTCAGCCATCTCGGTTTCATTAAGACGGCATTAGGTGATAGGAAACGATCACGACGAGGGGAACTACTCTTCTTTTTAATGCTTGTCATGCTCTCTCTGATGATCATTGGTCTAGCAAATCCTCATATACCCTTAGATCAAGCAAAAGAAGGGGTAAATGTTGTACTGGTCCTTGATATCTCTGGAAGTATGCAGGCAACCGATTATGAACCCTCCCGCATCCAAGCTGCGAAAGCCTCCGCGGAGATCCTATTACAATCATTGAAACCAAAGGACCATGCAGGTATCGTCACCTTTGAATCTGGTGCAACAACTGCAGCATATCTAAGTCCTTACAAAGAAAACGTCATCGACAAACTTCGAAGTATAACGGTGAAACAGGGGAGAACAGCGATTGGTGATGGTCTCGCGTTAGGTATTGATATGGCGTCCTCGATACCAAACAAGAAAAAAGTGGTCATATTGCTTAGTGACGGGGTCAACAATGCAGGAGTGATATCACCAGCAGAGGCTATAGAGTTTGCAAAGCTCAATCAGATACAGGTCTATTCTATTGGGATGGGTTCAGATGGAAAGACTATTCTAGGATATGATTGGGCGGGGAATCCTATCTATGCAGAGCTTGATGAAGCTACGCTTCAGACGATTGCTATAGAGACCGGTGGTGAATACTATAAATCAGTTGACACGCAGACACTTGATGCGGTCTATGAAGGAATTGGAGAGAACATAGAACGGGAAACCGAAGAGACCAATATCAAGGATTGGTTCTTCCTATCAGCTATCCTTCTGCTCCTTGTTCAATTCTATCTACGATATGGAAAGGGGATGATCATACAATGAGAAAGACCCTTATTCTTTTCACGTTCATCTTATTACTTCTCTTTCCTCTTGTTCCTGCAGACAACGATGACATCGTTTTCACCATCGATCAGAAGGAGTATTATTTCCTCACGGGTCAACAAGCGGTCATCCCCTTGACCATCAATAACACGTATGGGAAGGATATCAGTGGGACGATGAAATATACGATAACCCAAGAGGTCGATCAAAATGGGTTCGTTTATTCTTCAAGTAATTCCAACTCACAATCATATACGGTTCACCCAGGTAATCAGACCATAGGAGTGAATTTCGGTAGTTCAGAGACACCTCTAACGTTACGGGTATCCCTTAGCTTTTCATATACCCTGGATTCAGAGAACCGCGAGGTTTCCCTTAGTGACATCAGTATCTATTTTGTCCCTGATAAATCACAGATGGACAATCAGCAGGATCCTCAACAGGCGACGTCTGAGAAGATCACCGATGCAACACCATCTCAGAACGATCAACAACAACCCCAGACACCAATGGAACGATTACAGAACAGTCAGATGACACAAGATAGCGCTGCGTTAAAGGATCAGATCCAACAACAACTAGATGCTCAGAAGCAACAGCAGGAAGCATTTGAACAAACATTGTTCGACAATGAAAAGTTCATGCAGCATCATCAAGACCTTCTTGATCAAGGTTATACTTTAACCGAAAAACAACTCGATGCGTTGAACAACGACTCAGGGGACTTTGATCTAACGTATCAGAACAAGCAGGGAGAAACCGCTACAGTTCAAGGGAGCATGGAGGACGGCGAGATAACAGATATACATAAGCAGACGGCAGAGGATAGAAGACAGATGATGGAAGCGTTGAACCAAAGTCAAGATTTCAAGCAATACAAAGAGCAACTTCATACTGAGGGTTTCAATCAGACCTCTGTCTCCTTTGATCAAAAAGGGAATAAGACAACAATGAACCTTACGTATCAGAATCAAAAGAATGAGACCGCTACCATTACGGCTGAATTCCAAGATAATGAGTTACAGGATGTCACCTTAACAAGACAGGAAGAGATGAACCCTCTTTTTTGGATCCTCCCCCTTCTTTTTGTAGCTCTGTTGATAGGTCTCTTTCTTTATCTCCGATACAAGAGACGACATCCAGTAAGTATATCACTCGAGCAAGAGAATAGGAAAGAACCCTTTGATCATAGGGCTATGGCAAAACGATTGTTACTCGAAGCTGAGGAATTATATCGACAAGGTCAATATAAGGAAGCTTATGCAAAAGCCGGTCAATCCTTACGTTTATACCTTAGTTATGAGCATGGTATCTGCCGAGAGCTCACTAATGCTGAGGTCATCAGGTTCCTTAAGAAAAAACAATACCCTTATTCAGAGATAAAACAATGTTTCGATCTCTGTAGCCTTGTGGAATTTGCGAAGTATACTGCAAATGAAAAGGATTTTCATGCCATACGTTCAACCGTTGGTACCATCATCTCAGTCTAAGAGAGATCAATGATAGTATATTATGAAAGAGGTAAATTGAGAAAATGTGGCAGAAAAGCCAGCGGAAGGAAGGGATGGTGGATGGGATTGCATCCAGTGCTGGCAGTTCCCCCGGATGAGTCGTCTTATTACTATGGTATTTGTCGTCCATGGTTAATAAGGTCTCAAAAGGTTCATTGAAAGTATTCAATAAGAAACAACACCATGTTTTTCAGATATACATGCGATAGTTCATACTAAAAAATCGTTAGGATGTTGTTCTAGGGTTTTTTATGATAAAATAGGGTATGATCAAGAGAAAAAGAAGGTCTACGATCCCTGTGTATAGGATGGATCGTACGGCCTTAATCGATAAAAGATTTCGATAAAAAGATATGTATCATCTTTGTTAGTTGACAAATGGACTTGTATCAAATGATCTTGAACGTTTGTAGACAACTGTCCGCATCTTTTTTGATTGTACTAGTTTCTGCAGTTGTACTGTCTTTGATTGCATAATGTGTTTTCACCTCGTTTTTGTTTCTTTGTATTACTCTGTCACAAAAAGATCCTTTATAAGAAACATCAACATGTTCTTCTTTTCACAGTGATGTTTATAAAAAAACCCTCAAAGTAATAGTATTTATTGGAACGACCTATGGTTTGCACTCTATTTATAGTTATGGGGCCATCACGGGTTTGCTCTGCGGCCTGCACCACCGATCATCGCTGCAGCGGATAATATTGCTGCAGATAGGACGATCCAGTCGCCAGATACACTTAGACCAAGGATATCAACTGCGGCGAATTTAATGATCCAAAGATCGATAAGGTAAAAGATCAAACCGAACAATACGAGAACGATCGCTGAGATAATAAGGATGAATATATCCTGCATCATTGACCCTGTTCCTTTCATTATCATATCTCTTTGCTCCATCTTAGTACAACAAACTCATTTGGTGTTTATGAACTTTGCCGTTAACTCTTTAGGGATGTTCATCCTCATCATGATCATCGTTTATATTGATGTAACACCCGTTCAATGAACAAGAGTATCCCAAGCATGCTTCCTAGGAGGATGAGTGCGATAGCTCCGGAAGATGCTCCTCGTATCAAACGAACATCTCTAAGTAGGGACCATCCTGCGAAATCAACGTTCAACACCAATTGTGATATCGTCGTTACGATAAGGATAACGGGGATGACGTATTTTGCAGTATATAGGACAAGGGTAGCCCATCGTTTTGACTCCTGCAGTTCTTCAACGAATATCTTTTTTTGAATAAACCAGGTGAACACTACAGTGGTAAGCAATGCTGTAATGGGCAGCCCGATCGTACCAAGTGTTTCATCCAATAGATCAAGGACACGTGCCCCTAGGACCATAAGATTCATAGAGGAGTAACTGAGAGCCGCAGGTAAACCCACAAGAATGAGAAGGAGTGTAAGAATGAGGCTAGTTTTCCTTCTAGAAAACGATGTCTTTTCCATCACTGCAGCGACACTAACCTCAAGCATCCCGATACTAGATGTCAATGCAGCAAAGAACAATAAAAGGAAGAAAGCCACAGCAAGCACCATGCCATAATCAAGCAGAGAAAATGCAAGAGGCAATGTGGTGAATGCAAGTTCAGCACCCATCCCTGGTGTCAAGCCAAAGGTGAAAACGATGGGAAAGATTATCAAACCTGCAAGGAATGCTACTGAGATATCTGCTATGGTGATGATAAGAGAGGATTGTACGATGTTTGTCCCCTTGTCAAGATAGCCTCCGTAGGTCAATAGAACACCGAAACCAACGGAAAGCGAGAAAAAGGCTTGGCCAAAAGCAGCACTCCAAATAAGAGGATTGGAGAGGACAGAGAAATCAGGGGTGAAGAAGAAACCAATCCCCGCTCCGAAACCTGATAAGGTTGCACAGAAGATAGCCAGGATTATAAGTAGTATGAAGGAAAAAGGCATGAGTAGGGTAGAGATCCGTTCGATACCTTTCTTAACGCCAAATGAGATGACAAAACCCGTTATGATAGTAACAAGGATAAAATATACTATTGGTTGATATGACGAGGTGAACTCTGAGAAGGTAGTCCCTGAGTTCGATAGTGAAATGATAAGATATCCAAGTGTCCAACCAGTTATCACAAGATAATAACTGAGAATGACAAAGACGATGGCACAGATGATCCAACCAAAGAATCGGAATTGTTTTTTTACCTTGCCAAAGGTTGATATCACTGTTCCTTGTAGATGCCTACCGATCATTAGTTCCAGTATCATCAACGGTAAAGCGAAAAGAAAAACGGCTATAAGATATGGGATAAGGTATGCACCACCACCGTTCTGTCCTACAACGGTGGAAAACCTCCAGATGTTACCAATGCCTACTGCAGATCCTACCGCTGCTAGGATGAATCCAAGTTTCGATGACCATTTTTCCATTGGAACCACTTTTTCTATCTATTGGATTGATTAGATGAACCGATAGTATCTCATCATTTTGTTTACCAATCCTTCCTGATCAATGTCAAATAAGATCATTGCTTAAATGGTTTTTGTGGTCGTTCATATCAGGTTTTTCACTATGATGGATACACTTTCTGAAAAGTTGCCCATAAGTATGTAAAAGGGTCCAATATATTTCTTTTTAAAATATGGATGATATTGAGAACGTTGTAACCGCTGCTATCATACGCAAGGATACGAAGATATTGATAGCTCAAAGGAACAATGATAGTTACCTTGAACCAAACAAATGGGAGTTTCCAGGTGGAAAAGTCGAGCAAAACGAGACCTATGAGGAATGTTTGATCCGGGAGATACACGAAGAACTTGATATCCAAATATCTATTGATTCCTTGTTTCTTGTAACAAAACACGTCTATGTGAAAGAACACAGGAAGATACCGATCCTCTTAGTGGTCTATCTTACCGATTGGGTGGATGGAATGGTGCAGCCTATTGAATGTCAGGATGCCCGATGGATCGATGTCCATGATATTAGGTCCTATGATTTCGCAGAGGCAGATATGCCCGTAGTAATGAAACTAGTGGATGGTGCACAATGATATAGTTTTTAAAAGGAGACATTGTAAAAAATCACAATAAATAGAGCATTTCGATATTTTTTTATCAATAGATTGCTCAGATACTACAGGATCATTTAAGTTTGCCTTAAAGGGTTGTCGGTATGATTGAAGTCACCGTTATCGTTAGCTCATAGGAGTTCGAGGCATCCTCTATCGACATCGATCCAAATCCTAGTGTGGGATAGAGATCACCACAGGCGACGAGTTCTATTTCGACCATGCCTTTGGATTCCACGGTAAACTGATCTTTTTCACTATACTGGGTCAGAGTTATCCTTCCAGATCGACCATGGGTGTTTGTCCTTGTTGTTTGTTGCACTATCTCGTTATCGATGATGATACGCGTGGTAAAGGTATCGCCAGTGTTCTCAAATCGCCTTATCCGTCTTATGTCTGGTTCATCCTGCCATCGGAGATCAAGGTCGACCTGACAGAGATAGGATCCATCTGGTATCATGATATCCCATGATATCTTCTGCCCTTCGGTTAGTTCTCCCAGGTAGACGAATTGTTCTTCATAAGGGATCCATTGTGTTTCATCAGAGGTGATGAGTTCCTGCATACTATCATCTTCTAAAAGGACGCTTCGATAGATGGGATCTGAGCCTAATGATACGCCAACGATGAGTATCACAGGTATGATGAGCACGGGAAGACTTGCATATACTTTAGGAGTTACGGAAAACCTAGTTAGTGATCTATACGAGTCTTTTTCCTCAGCTTTTTTGTTCTTGTGATTATAATGACGATCATAATGCATGAAACATGAGACGGATAAGAAACCCACAGAGGCGATGATAGCCCAGAACAATCGTCCCATAGCAAGTCCCTCTGCGATATAGAAATAGAGGAATCCTCCGATGAAGTTCCCTAAGGTGAAGCCGATAGCTTGGGGCATGAAGGAATAACCCATATACACAGAGACCTTATCTTTGGGTGGGATCTTAGAGACATAGCTTAAGAAACTTGGATAGGCCATCAGCTCTCCAAAAGAGAACACGATGATCCCTACAACAAAGAGAACAGGGTGCATGGAAAGCCCTAAGATGAGAAGTCCTATGGATGCAAGGGTAATGCCTGCGATAAGCAACTTCAATGAATCGATAGTACGGTTCTTTATCACGAGTCCCCATACACGTCCAAGGGTGATGATAGTACCAGGGTTGATAGTTGCAAATAAGGTGACGGTGAACCAAGAAGGCATGATCTTGAAATCGGTCATGAACAAGGGCATATATGGTTGTTTCATAGAGAACATGAACCAGAATCCTGCGTAGATGATCAATACATAGGCAAAACGAAGG
>JARVGL010000045.1 GCA_029762575.1 Thermoplasmatota archaeon
TCTTTTGATCAAAAGGATGTTCCCATACGATACCATCTGGTGTGATGAGAAATAATGATGGTTGTATCTGACTAGTTGGTGTTGAGACCATTGGTCTAAACGTGATATATCCAAGATATGGTCTACTATCCATATGGACCTCGGAAGTAAGTGGATCCTCTGTGGTAACAATATATGTCCCCCAGGGAAAAAGTATCTCGTAGGTTGCCTTGCTTGTTGCTGGATAATAGAATTCCATATATTTCCGCAGGTCTAGATTCTGAGAATCTTTATGAGTGAGTCTTTTTGAGAACCTATTGAACAGTGAATCATGTTTGTTCATGATATTCTTTCTCCATGTATGATATGAATATACCCTCAACAGAGAGACCAATATATAATGATAGTATATGATATGTTCAAACCAAAAAAAAATAGAGAGACGTAGTAAAAGGATCGTATAGTCAATCGACCTCTCTAGCTAACTGTTTTAGTTTCGTATCAAACCGAGGTAGACACCGGTTGAAGACTTCATCGATGTTCTTACCGTTGGCAAGCAATAACTCGAAACAAAGAACGATGAGGTCCGCGGTTTCAATACTATAATGATCATCATGTGCATGATATCGCTCTGTTATCTCTTCCACATGGTCTTTCATCATGATAAGAATCTTATCCATATCATTATTGTTGATCTTACAGGATAAATCTGTTATCTCTTTGAGCTTTTGATAGAATTCATCTTGAAGTATTTCCATGAATATCCCTTAATGTTGGAAGAACATATCCTTAACGCTCATGCGATTTATGAAGTCTTTTATGTGAATGTTTTTCATTGGTGATCGGTTAAGGTTTTTTCCAGGAGATGAATGAGTCATACGATCATCGAAGAGTGACTATGAGAAAAACCCTATATTGAAAGGAGATCCTGCTAGTTCTGAATTCATTTCAATCACAAAAACATTTATTGTGAAAACGAGCGTAAATAGCGTTTATTTTGCTCATTTTTCGCTTAACCGATCACTAATGGAATGTTTTTAATTTTTCGAACAAATCTTGTGTAAATCCTGTGAATTGATCTTCATCTATCTTTGTGAGAAGGAGTGATCCAACTCTATCGTCAGATGTTATGAACTTGTTATTACTCATCATTGAGATATTTTCTTTATAATTCTTTTTAGCATCCGGTGAGATCAGAAAACTACTACTGATCTTCTCTAAAATATCTTCCTCAGCGATATCTAGGACAGGTTTACATCTTGTATGTATGAAATAGAGATCTAGGATATCACGTTTTTTTAATGACGGTCTCGTAAGGACCGCCCGATATTTTTCAAGGATGATTTCATCTAGAGAATAGGTCTTTAGAACCGCATTTATAAGATCATATCCAATTGATCTGAGATAGAGATCATCTTCAATGATATCATTGATCCGTTCTTGTTCATAATCGAATAATCGTTGTTCAAGAAAGTTTATTTCGATTTTAAGTGGGATCTTTTCACCGGTGATGGCTGAAGGATAATAAAGATAGAAGAGATAGACCGCCCTTGAATTTCTTACACGTACATATGTTTCATTGGTCCGGTCCATCTGAAAATCAAAACCAGCTGCGGTACTAATGATCTTTATATCTTTGATGATGGGGATGATCTGTTTTTTGATCTCCTTTTCCCTTCGTGTATTGCTCTTAATCGTTCGTAATTGGTTTGAAAGCTCAAAGGTAAAATCAAGATCCTCACTGATCCTAGGATAATCAATATAATTCCGTGAAAGTAATGTTCCACCTTTGAAGATAAGTGCATCAAGCGACGTGATTGTTCCCTGTTCTTTTTGTTTCTGCCATGTTGAAAGAAAGAGTGAGATCATGTAATCCTTTTCAAGTATCTCATCTTCAATGGATACATTTTTCTTTTGTTTCACATAGGAGAGATATTTTTTGAAATTTGTTTTATTCATGAATAAAGAACCTTCTTTTTAAAGGATTTTGAGTACTTTTGTAGATACGATACCGTTTTTGCATTGTTTTTGATTTCGGTAAGGTCTGAAGGTGTTGGTATATTAAGATAATGATAATCAATATAGGTTTTCTCAGGATCTGAATAATAATAGGTGATCCTATTTTTTGTTCTATTTTTCTTGAAACCAAATGAAAGGAACTGTTTTTTTATCTTACGGAACTCATACGGTACCCCTAGTATCGTTCTCTTTCCAGATATCTCATCATTGAGGATGATAGGGCGAGCGATGCTTTGCCAGATAATATTGTTCTTTTCAAGTGCGCTATCAAGACCTAGATACCAATTGATATTAAGCTTATTAAGCACGGCGTATACCATTTCATTTACAGAATAGGTATGATATGATCCGATTTTTTCTGAAGGGCTAACAATGTAGTAATACCCTTTGAAGACATAGATGATATCTTTTTTTCTACGGAGGTTATGAACGATCGAATCATCATACATCTCATGAAGAACATTCTTAAAGACCGCTTCTAATTGGCTCTTTGACACTAATCGATCCCTAAAAGAATGAAGAACATTGGTTATGATCTTTGCATCCATTGCTGTAGACATTACTACTAAATAGAACAGCTTAGTATTTAAATATTTTGTTTAAAAAAATACAATATTTGGTATTATATTAAATAATATATTTAAATTAATGCTGAGTGGCATTCTTAAAATCGCGGTAAAAAAGTTCCATGGCCCCAGTTCACAAGGCCAGACAAAATACATCTTATTTTTTAGGTATTAACGATAACAGATATTCCCAGGCCTCAAGTGTTTTTTCAAGAGCATATTCATCATGTTGCATACACGTATACATTCGAGAGCCAGCTAGTGTCATCACACCCTTGTTCAGGATGGCTAGTTGATAGGTCTTAGCTATCTTCATACGGTTCATCACCTGCATGAGAGCATCAGGTCGTCTCACATCAACGCTAAAGAAAGCGGTGGTATCATAGATTATTATTGAGCGTTGATTATACGCAAAAAAAGGGAGATCAGGTCGTGTCTCAAAGAGCGAATTAAGCTTGCTTGTCAACTTCTCAGCATACGCTGCTGCTTTTTCGCTAGCATTGTATTCATCCACATATTTCAACGCATAATAACAGGCCATGGTGGAAAGTGCATTTGCTGCCATGGTACCTGCAACAAACGCATGAGAACCCGCCGCACTTCCTTCACCACCTGCAAGGACCTCTAATACATCAGATCTTCCAGCAACCGCTCCACAGGAAGGATATCCATGCATGAGTATCTTACCTAGTGTTACTAGATCTGGTTTCACGTTATAGTATTCCTGTGCACCACCTTTTGCTAGCCGAAAACCAGTGATGACCTCATCCATTATCATCAAAGACCCATATTCATCGCAGAGTTCTCGAACATATCTATTCCACTCTGGATGTACTGGATGGGTCCCTGCCTCACCCCCATTTGCTTCTACAAGACATGCAGCAACCTTCCCTTGTTGTTCTGCATCGATGAATGCTTTACGCAGACCTTGGAAATCATTAGGCATCACCGTAATGGTATTAGCTAAACACTCAGGAGGGATACCTGCAGACATCATCATACCAGTCCCTGGAACATGCAGACCGATTACTGTCTGATCACCCCACCCATGATAATTACCATCTATCTTGATGATCTTCCTATGACCGGTCTTTACTCGAGCGATACGAAGCGCAGCCATAATAGCCTCAGACCCAGATTGAACGAAACGTATCTTTTCAATGGTAGGCATCATCTTCTTTATCTGTTTAGCCGCAAGGATCTCATATTCACTAGTTAGACCCGTAGTAGGACCCTTTGTTCGAATATGCTCCGCAATCTTTTCATCGAGTGGTTTGAAATGATGTCCTAAGATGATAGGGGCACCACACATAAGGTAATCAATATATTCATTCCCATCGACATCATACAGCTTGTAGCCTTCCCCATGGTCCATCGCAAGTGGAAACGGAAACGTTGGGCTAAGGTTATGCTGTACTCCCTCAGTTAGACAGGTTTTTGCTTCCTCATAGAGTTGTTTGGACCTCA
This sequence comes from Thermoplasmatota archaeon, assembly GCA_029762575.1. GTDB lineage: Archaea > Thermoplasmatota > E2 > DHVEG-1 > DHVEG-1 > EX4572-165. The sequence continues at coordinate 4,032 of JARVGL010000045.1, forward strand.
TTCGACATTGGGTGAATTCTTTAACGAGTCTATGTACCGTCTCTTCCGGGAGAGGATGTACAGGACTCTCTGTAATATTCTTCTTTCGTTGAATGATCTCTTCGTATTCCATGATGATCCCCTATATCATATCCTTACAATGTTTCTTCGACAGTGAAATAGTTTTATCCTTATAACTTCTTTCACACAGGCCTAACCCATTAATTTAATTGATATTTTAATGATTTTCAATAATAGAAAACAGCATTGTTCAGTTTACTAAAGTTACACTACAGTTTAATAATAGTATAGATAAAAATAAACTCGATTTTAATAAAAGATAAAGAATAAAGTGCCATGAAAAGGAATATGGCGTATCTTGTTCTGCACAGTTCATCTATCGTTTCTTCTTCAAATCATCTACTTCAGATGATCGTTTTCTCCAAAATAGAAAGATAAAGAACACAACAACTAGACCGATACAGATAACTACTCCTATCAGTAGAATATTAGAGAAACCACTGGACTGCACATAAACCTCATAAGGGATAAGTTTTGAGAATGTATCAAAACAAAAGAATATCAAAAGGACCACCCCAACCCAACCCAAAATACGTTCAAAGCCCGTCAGTTACCAGCCTCTATTTTATCAAATGTCGGCAGAGTTTGATCATCTCTTTTGTGGAAAAAACAAGGATTTCATCTTGTTCTTTGAACAATGCATCATTTGTCCAAATAGAAGAATCAGTGCACAGGGCAAGTGCATAAAAATCAATATCCATAAGGATTTCTTCATATCTTTTTCGATCAGATTTATCAAAAAGTTGTGAGGCTTTCTTAATTGATGATGCATAGGTATCAAGCGGAATGAAATCTATGGATAACACCATCTGTTCACTCTTTTGTTGAAATGTTTGATGAGAACATTTCGATTTCTTGATAATCTCTTGTTTATGATGCTGAATTTCTGTTAATGCATATTCTGGGGAAACAAAATGAAAAGGAATTTTTAAAATTTCATCAATAATGGATTGATTCCAGTAATACGTGATCAAAACATTAGTGTCCACAACAAGTTTCATTTAAAGCAATCCTTTCTTTCGTAATTCCTTCACTCGTTTTTCCCGATCTTTTTCAACAAGGTCAACACCCCAATCAGAGAGAGCTTGGTCCTTTTTCAGTTTTTCAAGCATTCGTTGGTCCCATTGCAGTTCATCTACTTTTTCCATAATTCTTTTACGAATATATCCAGACCAATTGATCTCAGGGAATTGATTCATGAGCTTCTTTGTTTTTTCAGAAACCGATAATGTTATTGATACCATACTACATCATCACAATATAACATAATTACGTTAAAATATTTAAATATGTTGATGCACATTTATTTTTTGCAATAATAGCAGCGGTCATACGAATAGAGAAACTCAATGAAACCTGACAATCCCTGCTATCCTGCTTCTTCAGCATTCATACCAATCAAACAAAGGATGTATTTTATACTAATCCTTCTATTATTACGTTATTGTATCGAATCAAACGCGGTCACAACAGATCGAAATAGTAAAAAGATACGGCTTAACAAAGATAGAAAAAAAGGTCTAGTACACATGATGAGCATTTAAGATATTATTTCACCAAAAAAGCATATGCAGCATATGCTAATAGACATGCAATCGAAACAACAACTGAAATCACTGGAGCCCACATAGCAGAGAATAAAACAATGATAGCAGCAATTATCGCTAATGTTCCTTCCTGATTTGAATGTGATCGCCCCATAGATAGAACGCTATTGCGGTTAGATTAATAGATTTTTTGCAATTTACTTAGAATATCAAAGACTGCTCTACTATGTGCCATCTGGAAGAGAATGTGAACGATATTCACTACTCAATGTAGCATTGTTCCTGGATACGTTTTTATAGTATATTTATTGATAATATGTTATGATGATCCAACATCCGATACACATCGTTTCACTCAATTCAATCTATGGAGAGTGCTTGTAATGCGAAAGGGAAAAACCGTGATGTTGACTTGTTTTATTTTCTTTCTCTTGATAGGATCAAGTGATCTCTCAACAGTATTCATAGGATACTCCCACCCGATACAGACCATTAACGATAGTCAATCATTGGTCCAAGTTAAAGACATCACAGGTGGACTGGGTATCAGCGTACTCATCGAAAACACAGCGACCACTGATGTAGAGAACATCCAATGGTCTATCATAGTCGAAGGTTTTGTACCAATTGGAAACAAAAGAATAGGAACCATCCCTCATATCGCAAAAGAGAGTACTGTAACGATACGGTCCCATCCTATCATTGGATTTGGACCTGTGACGATATCGATACTGTTAGATGGAGCACCGACCCGTGCGAAAGCAACGTTATTTGGACCTTTTGTCACTAGACCTCAAATGTTACACCTCGATGATCCACCTATAATACATTTCGAATCTATCGCACCCATCAAAAAAGACGTGCTTGCAATTCGCATCGACACTGGAGAGTTCACTGGTGGTATGCAACGACCCTACGTAGCAGAACCTGAGGATATGATACTCACATGGGGTAAGGACCGATGGGTTTCACGCAACGACGAGATCATTGGTGCACTCGTTGGAAAAGAAGGAGACATCATCTATTCATTTGATGAACTAACAGGCGTCTACAAAAGAGACTATCTCCCTGTTGACCCACAAGAGATACAGATAGAGAAGCTTGATAATCCGATGGACCCATTTCATCCACTACACCTCTCAAAAAAGACCCGCCCATCGAATTATGCACGGATAAATGCATGGGAGTTTGCGGCATCATTAACCCATATATTATATCTACAGTTCCCCACAGATCTACAGATAGGGACTACATATGGGATCCATTTTGCCGATGAATATCTTGGTTCAGTAGAGTATACCCATCAACCTAGACATATAGCTAGTGAGGCAGTCCATGTCAGTCAGATAGGTTTTAGACCCGATGACCCAGTTAAGATAGCGTTTCTCTCCAGTTGGACCGGCGATGGCGGCTCCGTTGATTACACTGAAGGTATCTCCTTTGATATCATTGATGATGAGACCGATGAAACAGTATATAGTGGATATACCCGTCTCTCTTTATCTAAAGAGGTAGCTGAAGATGAATATGGAAAGAACTATGCAGCTACCGATGTATACCTTATGGATTTCTCAGACCTCCAACGGCCTGGAAGATATCGGGTATATGTTGACGGTATTGGTTGTTCACTTCCTTTCCCCATTGCTGAAGAGGTATGGCAGGATGCATTCTATACCTCGGTACGTGGCCTCTATCATCAACGAAGTGGTATCGAACTAGAGGCATCGTATTCCGATTACCAACGTCCACGCTGTTTCCACCCTGATGATGGGGTCATCGTCTATGCATCGACCACACCTCTCATGGATACAGGCAATGGTCTGAAAGAAGGAGCTGATAATTTCGTAGATCTTGTCGCTGGGAAGACTGAAGAGATAGTATCTGATGCATGGGGTGGCACCATGGATGCAGGTGACTGGGATAGACGTATCCAACATCTTGATGCCTCTCGATTACTCCTTGATCTAGCTCTGTTCTTCCCCACCTTTGCACTTGATACAGACCTAGACATCCCTGAATCATCAAATATTCTTCCGGATATCATCGATGAAGCACTCTTTAACATTGATTTCTATAAACGATTACAAACACCTGATGGTGGTATCCGTGGTGGAATAGAATCAGAGGAACATCCCCGTCATGGTGAGATGAGCTGGCAGGAATCATTGACCGTTCTTGCGTATGCTCCAGGAGTATGGTCAAGTTATCTTTATGCGGGGGTCGCAACACGAGCAAGTCTCGTCGTAGCGCCTTATGATGCTGAGCGAGCCATATCCTATCTTCAAAGCGCCCTCTATGCAATGCAATGGGCGGAACACGAACTACCGAACAGAGAGGACCATGATGATCCCCATCAGGTCAATGATGCACGGAACCTGGCAGCAGCGGAACTCTACCGAGCAACAGGTGAAACACGTTGGCATGACCTTTTTATGAACACGACAGTGTTTACGGATCCTCTCAACGATGTCTATCTCTGGGAGTCCCATGACCAAGCAGAGGCAGCATGGGTGTATGTCCTCACACAGAACCATAGTGTGAATGAAACCATTCAATCGAATTGTTATAATGCGTTGATACGAGATGCAGACCAACGTGAACAGATGGCGACATCAACAAGTTACCGCTATACCAAACGACCCTATTATCCCATCATCGGTGGTGTGTTCAGCAGTCCTCTTGAAGCAGTCCCTCTCGTAAGAGCTCATCATTTGACCGGAGAAGGTCGATATCTTACTGCATTGATCCTATCATGTCAGATGGGTGCAGGTGCCAATCCTTTGAACTTGTGTTATACAACCGGGGTCGGAAGCAATTATCCTGAGAACGTCCTTCATCTTGATTCCCGCATGCGTTGTCTTCCAGCACCAACAGGGCTTACCGCACTAGGCCCCCTTGATCATACTTTTTTTGGTAATGATCTGATCGTTGGAGTGGACCCGTTCATTTATCCAACAATGGATCAATGGCCGGTAGCTGAATTCTTCTTTGACGTGTTCTGGTTGCCGATGATCACCGAGTTCACCATCCATATCCCTATGGCTAGTAACAGCTATGTCTGGGGATATCTTGCTGCACGGTCCTAAGATTATTCGATCGACCTAAGAAGACAAAAGATACGATAAACAAACCTTGGTCATCACTAGGTGAGAAAAAGATATCATAACACCATTCACCACAAATTATATTAGTATCATCGATAATTGTATAATTATCGTTGGAATAATAACCTATGTCATTAATGGTCTGCAAATCATTCAGAATGGAATCATTTCATTCAACTTCGATGGATTCAGAAGAGCATTCATTCTTCAAATATACCTATCCAGTGAAGAATAAACATAGCAGCATAGAGACCGGGTCTCATGATTCGTCCTGAGAATACATAGGTGTAACGATAAAAATAATTGGAATGACCGATAAATGGGGATAACAATAATGAATAAGAATAATATGCTTCTCCTCCTAATAATAGCTATTGTCGTAATCCTTGTAAGTATCTTTGGGTACTATCAATTGACCCAGGTAGACGAAAAGGATGATGAACCCGAGGTCTTAGAGCCAACGATTTCTTTAGCTCCTTTGATGAACAAGACCTATAGACAACTCTTACAATCAGGGTTACTTGATGGCCTAGAGATAGTTGATGACCGTATAAGTCCTTTAACTAACCAAGCAGTATCTTTAGAGATAACCCGTATACGGAAGAAAGGTATCGATGATCAGATGCGGGTTATTGGTAACGCATGGAAGAAACAACCAGTATATTATTTCGAAGCGGTCATCGATGATGGTGAATGGAAAAGCCATGAGATAAACACATGGGATACTGGTTATGTTGGATGGGAAGCATTTAGAGATGTAAACGATGAACTCGAGGAATGCACCATTGAAGTAAAGATCTATGAAATTCAGAAGAATTTTTTTAAGACCCAGTCTATCGAAAAAGAAAGTTTCTCACTGGTCTATTGCCTTCGTACCGGTCGATGGACCGGAGACAATCGTCTTGAAGGAGGACTACCTGGTACTGGATATCTGAATGGCGAAAACTACGAGATATGGTTCGACGTCCATCAATCGGATTATGATGGAGATGGGATACCATACTGGATGGAGGTAAACATCCTTGGTACAGACCCAACGGTCGATGATCGATATCAGGATGCTGACCTTGATGGTTTACCGACCGCATGGGAATGGAAATGGGGATTTTGTCCCTTGACCTGGGATAACCATGCAGCTATCGATATCTCCAATGATGGATTATCCAATATTGACAAATATAATCTAGCCAAATGGGGTGCAAACCCCTATAGACAGGATATATACGTCGAAGTGGATTTTATGGAGAAAGCACCTGGTTTGTTCTCAAAAGATCATGTCTTCCATGAGGAAAGTAAACAGATGGTCATGGATAAGTTCGCTGAACAAGGCATCACCCTTCATGTGGATGATGGTTGTATGGGTGGTGGCGGAGAATTCCTCAAATATCATGAGGAATACATCTCTCAGGAAGGCGGCATAGGCTCTGAATATTACAAATATCATTTCGCCGATGATCGAAAAGGAGTGTTCAGATACGGTATTATCGTTCATAGCGCAGGATGGGCCCATCCACAGAACTATAAACTTCAATACGACGTGATATCCGTTCCTGACAACAAGAATTTCTACAAGAACGTGTTCTTCCCCATACCTGCGGTCACAGCCCGGTTGCAAAGGATCGCAATGGCCTGTGCTTTCATGCATGAGCTAGGACATACCCTTGGTCTGAGAGGAGAGACGAACCCTGGCATCGACAACACGACCCAGATAGGAAGAGGCATGGAGGATGTCCCATTCTTTCAGAGTATGAAACTACAACGAGAGGCAAGAGCATACTGGTCAAATTATAAGAGCGTCATGAACTATGACCAGTTCGGCAAATACGTCCTTGGATATTCCGATGGAACCAATGGTGAAAATGATGTCGATGACTGGAGTATGATAGATCTCACCTATTTCAAAACACATGAACCAGATGGCGTTGAAGGGATACCGTAGCGAAAATCAACTCGTTGCTTTTTTGACCCGCTCAATCGTCTTATCTATGAAGTGCTTATCCTTAATACGTATCTCAATAGCGTTATTTGGACATTGTTCAACACAACGACCACATATGACACATGCATCCTCTATTACGGCCGTACCATCTTTTATATGGATGCAATCGATGAAACAGACATCATGGGTACATGCGCCGCATCCGGTACAGGTCTCATTGACCTGAATCTCTAAACCTGGCATCCTTTGTATTGTTGCAGCAAGATGATCATCTAACAGAGGCCGCATCCGCCATAGACAACAACAAGGACAACAATTACAGACAGTTACCAACGGTATCTTTGATCCAACACCTAGCCAGGTCTCATCAAGCATATCCCGACCGATGAGATGCACCAAACCTTGTTTTCGGCAACGCTCAACATGCTCCAATGCTTCGTTCTTCGAGACAGCCCTTCCAAGTTCTAAAGGTATCTTTCGTGCTGCCTCACCCATGAAAAGACAACCTAGATCAATAGGGTAATCCTTACAGTTCATTGCTTCGCGGCAGATACAAAAATCCATAAGGAACCGATAACTAGATTGTTTGATGAAATGCTCAACCACCATTGAAGGAACCGCAACGCTATCTCCTTTTCCAACGTTCTTATTGATCTGAATCTCGATGACAGAATCCTTTGTAAGAACCGTAAGATCGTTCTTCTCAAAGACCATCTTGGTAATGATCCACCGCAAAAAAGGTATATGGGTCAATCTTGCTAAAGTAAAACGATATGGGAAAAATGTTTCCAACAATCTCGTAAACCTTCTTGAAGGCCGCATCATGAAAAGAAGACAATATCCTTAGATAAATGTTCGTATGAAAGACCAAGAAAAAAGATCAAACAATGACATTAATAGAAATTAATATATAATATAAAAGTACTCATATTTATTGAGACAACGAGGGGATAAACACAACGGTGTCCTGCCTTTTGTATTGTCCACAAGACAGGAAGTTTCACGATGAAGCAGAAGAAAGCAAATAGATTACCACGATCGTTCTGGGCGGTCAATTTTTCAAACCTGTTCGAACGAGGTGCATATTATGGTATGCTTGCTGTCCTCTCATACCACCTCGTATATAATGTTGGTATTGAGAGCTGGACCGTAGGGATACTTCTCACCCTTCTTATGCCTCTTAT